>DWYK01000063.1 GCA_019118705.1 Candidatus Merdibacter merdigallinarum
ATATAATAGCATAATTTCCGCTTGCTTAACAAGTCTCATTCCCTTTTTTATCCCACAATGTAAGATTTTATGGAAAAATGTAAACGATTCACGACCCTTTCATTCACTCTTGTTTCATCCGATGAACAGTCCGATTCCCTGATAGATCAGCCAGGCGGTCACATACGGGATCACGCTCATCAGCACGACGCAGAGAACGGCGAGCTTTCGTCCATAAAGGGATGCGATCGCCGTCAGGGTCATCACGCAGGGAATGCTCAGCAGCACGAACACGAGAAAGCTGTATGCTTTCAACGGTGCGGATCGGCCCTGCCACAGCGTCAGCGTCTGTGGCTCGCGCACAGTCCCCTCCTCCAGCAGAAATGCGGCCTTCGCGCTGTGCAGCGCTTCTTCGATGAGCACCGGTAGATCCTGCTGCAACTGCGGTCTTCGCGCGGCGGCGGAGGGCTGCTGGTGCAGAAAGCCGATGATGCTCTCCTTGGCGATGATCCCGCCCGGCAAAGAGGCGACACATTCCCAGCTGTCTCCAAAGCCCAGCGGTTCAAAGATCACCGCCGCTTCACGGGCCGCGGATGCCAGATAGCTCTGGGAGCGCTCCCCGTTTGGAAAATAGCTGAAGCACCAGAGCACCATCATCACCATCAAAACGACGCTGCAGGCTTTTTTCAGGTAGGCCGCACATTCACTGGCCGCGCATTTCCCCAGCACCTTGAGCGAAGGCAGCCGATAAGGCGGCAGCTCATAGACCTGGATCGCATCCTCACGAAACAGCTGCAGCCTGCTCAAAAGAAAAGCAGCCAGAAAGGCGATGAACAGGCCGATCCCATAAAGCGAAGCGACGACCATTGCCTCTTTCCCTTTAAAAAAGCTCGCGCAAAACAGCAGATAGACCGGCAGACGGGCCGAACAGGACATGAACGGCACCAGCACCGCCGTCAGCATCCGCTGTTTCTGTGTTTCCAGCGAACGGCTGGCGATGATGCCCGGCACGTTGCAGCCACAGCCCAGCAGCATCGCCAAAAACGCTTTGCCGCTGAGATGGAAGTAAGACATGATACGGTCTGTGAGAAAGGCGATCCGCGCATAATACCCGCTTTCTTCCAGAAAGGCGATCCAGAAATACAGCGTTCCCATCAGCGGCACAAAGCTGATGACACCGGCCAGCCCGCTGACGACGCCCTGGGTGAGTAAGTCAACGATCGCCGGTGGCAACGAACGCATCCCATAACGCAGATAAGGAATGAGGTAATCGCCGGCGACCATCTGGATGTAGTCGCTCCAGGGCGTGCTGCCGCGAAAGACCATCTGCAGAAACCAACAGAAGAACAGGATGCACAGCGGATACGCAAGCAGCGGATGAAGCAGGATGCGATCCAGCAATGTATAGACTGGGCGGCCTCGCTCTCTGTGCACGGTTCGTTCCAGCAGCACATCCAGCAGCGCATCATAACGCATCCACATCGCTTCCATCGGATAGGTCTCCTGCCAGCGCTTCAGCCGCTCCCCTGTACCGGCCACCGGCTCCTTACGAAAAAACGCATAGACCGCTGCATTGCGCGAGCGCTCATCCGGCAGGCGCGGAGCAATCTGTACGAGCAGGTCCTGGAGGGTCCTCTCCAGCACTCTGCCATAGATGGGCGCATAGGTACACGTTTGGCCACAGTGATCCTCGATCAGCTGCCAGAGCACCTCCCGGTGTGATCGCTGATGCGCGCTCAGAAAGCAGACCGGAAGGCCCAGAGCGGACGAGAGCTGATCACAGTCGATGTGGATGCCCGCACGATGCGCCCGGTCATAAAAGCCGCAGACGATCACCATCGGCAGCTGCAGCTCCCGCAGCTGCATGCTCAGCCGCAGACTGCGCTTCAGCCGTTGCGGATCGCAGATGTTCAGGATGAGGTCGACCTGATTCTCCTGCAGAAAACACGCCGTGATCCGCCCTTCATCCCGTGTTTCCTGCAAAGAATAGGTTCCCGGCAGATCGATGAGATGGTAACAGCAGCCATGGCGATAGATGCGCGCCTCTTTCTTTTCCACCGTGACGCCCGGCCAGTTGCCCACCTTGAAATCCGCATGTGCCAGCAGATTGATCCAGGCGCTCTTGCCTACATTGGGATTTCCGGCCAATGCGATCGTATAATGTTTCATATGCGGGTGACCTCGATCTTTTCCGCATCTCTTCGACGCAGAGACAGTAAGGCACCATCGCTTTCAAACAGCAGCGGATCATGAAAACAGGTCGTCGCACGCAGGATCAGCAGGCTCCCCTTTCCGATCCCAAACGACAGCAGCCGCTCCTTATGGACGCTCGCATGATGTAAGGCCTGCACCACCGCACGTTCTCCTCTTTTCATCTGTGCCGCATTCATATCATCACCCATCGTGATTGTACGGCGTCTCCCGTCTTGAAATTGTCGGAATCTTACGAGCAGACCGGGTTCTATTTCACCGTGGCTCCACATACCTATGCACGGTTTCCTCCAGAATTTCTCTCTTTGCGTCATTATGAAAATATATTTCAATTTTTTGAAAAATGCTTCCAGAAGTATTTCATTTTTCTTTCTTCTGCGCTATAATATATCTGTTTTTATTAAGGAGGGACCATTGATGGAATTATTACAGAGCACACTGGATCGTGTCATCCAGCGCAATCCGGATGATAAGGAATTTATCCAGGCAGTTACCGAAGTCTTCACTTCCCTGGAGCCGGTAGCGAAGAAACACCCGGAATACATTGAGAACGGTATTTTTGAGCGCATCGTGGAACCGGAGCGCCAGATCATCTTCCGTGTTCCTTGGGTAGATGACAACGGCAAGGTACAGGTCAACCGCGGCTACCGCGTAGAGTTCAACTCTGCCATCGGCCCATACAAAGGCGGCCTGCGCTTTCATCCGTCCGTCAACATCAGCATCATCAAGTTCCTGGGATTTGAACAGATCTTCAAGAACGCACTGACAACGCTGCCGATGGGCGGCGGCAAAGGCGGCAGCGACTTCGACCCGAAAGGCAAGAGCGACGGCGAGGTCATGCGTTTCTGCCAGAGCTTCATGACCGAGCTTTCCCGTCACATCGGCCCGAATACCGACGTACCGGCCGGTGACATCGGCGTCGGCGGCCGTGAGATCGGCTATATGTTCGGACAGTACAAGCGCCTGCGCAACGAATTCAGCGGAACCCTGACGGGTAAGGGACTCAAATGGGGCGGATCGCTGGTTCGTACCGAAGCGACCGGCTATGGACTGTGCTACTTCACGGAAGCGATGCTGAAGGAGCACGGCACTTCCTTTGCGGGAAAGACAGTCGTCATCAGCGGCAGCGGCAACGTTGCGATCTATGCGTGTGAAAAGGCGACGCAGTTAGGCGCCAAGGTCGTCGCACTGTCCGATTCCAATGGATATGTCTACGATCCAAACGGCATCCAGCTCGATGTCGTCAAGGACATCAAGGAAGTGAAGCGCGGTCGCATCAAGGAATACGCAGAGCGTGTGAGCGGTGCGCAGTATCACGAAGGCAAGGGCATCTGGACCATCCCTTGCGACATCGCACTTCCTTGCGCTACCCAAAATGAGCTGACCGGTGAAGATGCAAGGACGCTGGCAGCCAACGGTGTCATCGCGGTCTGCGAAGGTGCCAACATGCCATGTACGCCGGAAGCGATCGATGTACTGATGGAAAAGGGCATCTGGTACGCACCTGGCAAGGCAAGCAACGCCGGTGGTGTCGCAACCAGCGGACTGGAGATGTCGCAGAACTCACTGCGTCTGTCCTGGACCTTTGAAGAGGTCGATGCGCGTCTGAAGGCCATCATGGAAGAGATCTTCAAGACCTGCAGCGAGACCGCAAAGGAATATGGCATGGAAGGCAACTACATGGCCGGTGCCAACATCGCCGGATTCATCAAGGTTGCGGACAGCATGCTCGCACAGGGAATCGTCTGATGGATGTGAGAGAAGGATACGTTCCTTCTCTTTTTTTTCGCAAAAGAAAAAGGGTGGACACGCACCCTATACATTTTCCTCTACGTACATATGCCGTTTGATGATCGAGCTGATCAGTTCAGCCGCCAGCTGCGGATCTTCATTGCAGACGATGTATTTATAATTGCTGACCATCTTCATCTCATTCTCTGCTTTGGCCAGGCGCTGCTGTACGATCTCTTCCGGCTCGCTGCGACGGCCGCGGATCCGCTTTTCCAGCTCTTCCATGCTTGGGGGGATGATGAAGATCGACAGGGCATCCGGACATTTTTTACGCACCTGGTCGGCCCCCTGCACCTCGATCTCCAGCAGGACATTCTTTCCTTCCTCGCGCAGCTTTTCCACCTGCGTCAGCGGTGTGCCATAATAGTTGCCGACAAACTCCGCCCATTCCAAAAGCTCGCCTTCCGCAATCGCTTCTTCAAATTTCTCGCGCGTCGTAAAGATGTAGTCAACGCCGTCACGCTCTCCCTGCCGTGGCTTGCGTGTCGTCATGGAGATCGAATAGGTCAGACGCAGACTGTCATCATCCATGAAATATTTGCGTACCGTTCCCTTTCCGACCCCACTGGGACCGCTGATGATGATCAGCAAACCTTTTTTCATGTGTCCATCCTCCCATTTATTTACTGCTAATTTTACCAGTGTGCCAACATTCTGTCAAACTTTTTTTCATCTGTGCTATAATCAGTAATCGAGGAGTGATAACATGGCATTAGACGGCCTTTTACTGCATCAGATCGATCAGGAACTGCAGGCGAAGCTGCCCTGCAGGATCAATAAGATACAAAACATCTCCGATGTGGAGCTGCTGTGGACCCTGCGCAGCGCACAGCAGACGCTGCGGCTGCTCATCTCGCTGCACAGCACATACAACCGCATCCATTTTACCAAGGCAAACTATACGACGCTGGAATCGCCGACCAATTTCGTAATGCTGCTGCGAAAACAGCTGGAGGGTGGCTTCATCCGCAAGTGCGAGCAGGTCGGTCTCGACCGGGTGCTGCACATGGAAGTGGAGGCCCGGGATGAACTGGGCGATCTGCACCGACATGACCTGTACATCGAACTGATGGGAAAATATGCCAACCTGGTCCTGGTAGATGAATCCGGGATCATCAGCGATGCGCTCAAGCGGATCCCCATCTTTGAAAACAGCAAGCGCCTCATCCATCCCGGCGCACGCTATGAACTGCCCAAGCAGGATGAGACCAAGCACGATCCGTTTACCTGCCGGGAACAGGATCTGGATGACCAACGGCCGCTCAGTGCACAGCTGCACGGCACTTCACCGCTGCTCGCCCGGGAACTGCAGTACCGCATGCAAAAACAGGAGCCTCTGGCTTCCGTCATGCGCGAGATCAGTGAGAGCCATACGCTGTATCTGCACAGCAGCGGAGAAAAGACATTGTTTCACTGCATTCCGCTGACGCACCTGGGCAGTGAGCCGACGACCTTCCCGCTGATGGAAGGCATGGATGTCCTCTTCTATGAAAAAGAGGAACGGGTGCGCATCAAGCAGCAGAGCGGCGACATCGCCAGGGTCATCCGCCGGGAGCTCAACAAGGACCGCAACAAACTGCCCAAGCTGCTGCAGGCACTGGATGAAGCGATGGACTGTGAACGTTATCGGGAATATGGCGATCTGCTGTTCGCCTATGGATCGCAGCTGCAGAAACAGCCGAGGATCACCCTGCCCTCGTTTGAACGGGAAGAAGAGGTGACGATCCCGATCGACATGCGCTTCGATCTTCGCCACAACGCCAACCGTTATTATCAGAAATACCACAAGCAGCGCCGGGCACAGAGCATCCTGAAAGAGCAGATTGTCCTTTGTGAGGAACAGATCCGCTATTTTGAACAGCTGGAAGCACAGCTGGAGATCGCCAGCGTACCAGATGCGATGGAGATCCGGGAAGAGCTGGTGCACCAGGGCTACATGAAGGCCAGAAAAGCGGGCATCCATCGCCGCGCAAAAGGAAAGCAGGCCCCGCATTTCACCACCTTCGAGATCAACGGCGTCCGGGTCTATCTGGGAAAGAACAACCTCCAGAACGAGTATCTGACCCGCACGCTGGCCCGCAAGAGCGACCTGTGGTTTCACGCAAAAGGCTATCACGGCGCCCATGTCATCTGCACAGATCCCCAGCCGGAAGAATCTCTTCTGCGCACCTGTGCCATGCTGGCAGCCTATTATTCCAAGGGCCGCTATTCCAGCAGCGTACCGGTCGACTACTGTGCCATCCGTCAGTTGAAGAAAGTGCCCGGTTCAAAAACGGGCATGGTGACGATGCAAAGCTATCGGACGATCTACATCGATCCGGATGCCAAGGCCATCGCAGCACTGCATGCCGATCATCAGATCCGCAAATAAACAAAAGAGCGATCCTGACGATTGCTCCATCTCCCCATGACGCAAACAGGAGCCTCACCGGCTCCTGTTTTCTTCATTCTCCTGTCTGCTCTCAGCAACCGCCGCAGCCGCCGCTCTCACAGCCGCCGCTGCAGGAAGAGCATCCGCTCTGCTGAGCGGCCATCTGCTGTTCATACACCAGCGTATCGATGACCAGACACTCCACTTCCACCTTGGAACCGGCTGGGATATCTGCCACTGCGATACAACTGCGTGCCGGATACTGATCGTCAAAGTAGGAAGCGTATACCTCATTAAATGCCTGAAAATCGTTGAGATCCTTCAGGAAGACCGTCGTCTTCATGATGTGATCGTAACGAAGCCCCAGCTCCGAAAGGATCGCACCGATGTTCTTCATGACCTGATGGGTCTGTTCCTCGATGCTCTCTCCGGCGAGCGCACCGGTCTGCGGATCTAAGGCAACCTGTCCGGAAAGATAGACAAAATCGCCCAGCTTTGTTGCCTGTGAATACGGACCGATGGCTTTTGGAGCCTTATCCGTCTGTACGTTTTTTACAAAGACATTCATATTTATTCCTCCTGTCAGGCAGACGATCGGTCGACCAGCCGTCACCTGCCGTCTGCATATGTACATAATTATAAAACTTTCCGCCAAAAAAGCAATGCTTCTGCACTAATAATCCCCATCCGGGTCCATCGGCGGCTTCGCGTAGACCTCCCGTGGTTTGGAGCCCCGCGCCTCTCCGATGATGCCGCGCTCCTCCAGCACATCGATCAGACGTGCCGCCCGGGCATAACCGATGCTGAATTTGCGCTGGATCAGCGATGTGCTCGCCTTTTGCGATTGAATGACGAATGAGCGGACTTCTTCATAGAGAGGATCTTCCTGGCTTTCCCCTGCCTGCATGCCAAAGCTGCTGTCCACTTCCTCCAGCCGTAAGAACGCATCTGCATAACGCGGACGTCCCTGCTGTTTGCAGAAATCTGTAATGCGTGCCACTTCGCTGTCATCGACAAATACGCCCTGGATGCGCTTTGCGCTCGTCTCACCGACCGGCAGATACAGCATATCTCCATAGCCCAGCAGCTTTTCGGCGCCCATCTGATCCAGGATCGTTCGGGAGTCGACCGCACTGGAGACCGCAAATGCGATGCGGGAAGGAATATTGGCTTTGATCACACCGGTGATGACATCCACGCTGGGACGCTGTGTCGCCACGATCAGATGAATGCCGGCCGCACGTGCCAGCTGTGTGATGCGCTGGATGCTGCTTTCGACTTCCTTTGCCG
Organism: Candidatus Merdibacter merdigallinarum; assembly: GCA_019118705.1. GTDB lineage: Bacteria > Bacillota_I > Bacilli_A > Erysipelotrichales > Erysipelotrichaceae > Merdibacter > Merdibacter merdigallinarum. The sequence continues at coordinate 7,643 of DWYK01000063.1, forward strand.
CCACGAGCATCAGATCCGCCAGCTCATCGATGATGACGACGATGCTTGCCAGCTTCTGATGATGTTCCTGCGGATGTGCTTCCACATTCGCATTGTAAGAAGCGATGTTGCGGACGCCCGCTTTGGCAAACAGCTCATAGCGTTCATCCATCATCTGCACGATGACCTTCAGCGCACGGTTGGCCTCTTCCCCGTCCGTGATGACCGGTGCCAGCAGATGCGGCACCTCGTGGTAAGGGGTAAATTCTACTTTCTTCGGATCGATCAGCAGCATCTGCACCTCATCCGGTCTGGCACGCATCAAGATCGTGCAGATGATCGAATTGATGCACACGGATTTTCCGCTGCCGGTGGCACCGGCTACCAGCAGATGCGGCATCTTGTTGAGCTCGCCATAAACGGCATTGCCCATCAGATCCATTCCCAGACAGAACAGCAGCCGCCGATCCGCCATGCTCTGCGGGATCGAACGCATCATCTCCTTGAAGTGCACCGTCGTCTTCTCTTCATTCGGAACCTCGATGCCGACCGCGCTCTTGCCGGGAATCGGCGCTTCGATGCGGATGTCCTTCGCCGCCAGCGCCATCTTAATGTCATATTGCAGATTGCTGATCTTATTGACTCGCACGCCAAGATCCGGCCGCACCTCAAACTTCGTGATGCTCGGACCGATGTGCGTTCCCACCAGCGTCGCCTTGACCCCGAACTGTTCCAGGATATCGATCAGCTGCCGGCCTTTGAGCTTTGCCGCCTGCAGGTTCGCAGAAGACCTTGACTTCTTCCCCGCCTCGTTCAGCAGCGTCAGACGCGGCAGCTTGTAATTGGCATAATCGATATCGAAACGGCTGACAAGATCATCCGACTTTCCACCGTTTTCCTGCGTCGCAGGAGCGATCGGCGGCTGCACGCTGTCCTGCTGCGGCGAGTGTTCCGTGCTCATGACGATCCGCATGTGCCCTTCCTCATCATTTGCCACATTCGGCACATCCAGATGATCATTTTCTTCAAAGAGCCGCGGCTGCGTCATCCGCTCTGCCTTCGCCACATCATCCACATCCATGAACAGACTGGAACGTTTCGCTTTTTCAGCGGTCGAGGGTCCTTCCTTCGGTTGCGCATCGGCGCGGATATCTGCCATCTTCGCCTGATCCTCTTCCAGCTTTCGCGATTGCTTCTCTTCTCTTTTCTGCTGTTTTTGCCGGCGGCGCTGTTCCCGACGTCCTCTGGCCGCTTCCTGATGACTAGCAAAAGAGGCGCTCACCGCCTCTTTTGCAGACCGCATCCGCATCGACACGGTACCATGGACAACCAGTGCGCCCGCCATCAAAAACAGGGCGATCACGACGATCTTCGTTCCCGTCTGATCAAAGAGAAACGTGAACAGCGCCGTCAGTGCGGCACCGATCAGGCCGCCCCCCTGTGCGATCTCCCCGCGGAAGATCAGAGCGGAATTCTGCAGATACTCGTTCAGCAGCGCACTGCCGCTCAGCTGTTCATCCGCCGGGATCGAAGCTAGGATCAGCCATCCGCTCAAAAACAGGATGATCGCCACGATATACTGCGCCGGCAGCTGCTTCCAGGACCTGCGAAAGATCGCCATCAACGAGATCCCGATCACCACACCGTAAAACACGCCGTACAGCGTGCCGATCAGATACTGCAAGACAGAAGTCAGCAGCCCCCCGACAAAGCCGATCTTCAGACAGCCGATCACAGAGATGGCGATCGCCGTCAGCGCATAGATATAGACAAGGACATCGCTTTGCAGTCCGCTTTTTTTCTTTTGTGCCTTTCTGCTCTTTGTCTTTGCCATACGCTTCCCCCTTTGTATATCATCAGGCGTTGATTTCCAGGATGACCGGCAGTACCATCGGCCGCTTGCCAAGCTTCTTCACCAGAAAGCGCGTGATCCGATCGCGCGCTTCATTGCGCACTTCCATATTGTCATAGCGCTTTTCCTTTACCGCTTCCCGGATGCACTCCTCCAGCATCACACCGGCTTCCTTCACGACCTGCTCTGCATCCTTGAGATATACGACGCCGCGCGTCTGCACATCCGGTCCGTTGATGATCTCCTTCGTCTTTGCATGCACACCGACCGCGACGATCATGACACCGTCCGTGGACAGGATCTCACGATCCTTCAGCACGACACCGGTGACATCCCAATTTTCCTTACCGTCGATCATCGTATCGGTCAGCGGCAGATGCTGTGCCGTGCTGACGATCTCGCCATCCGCAAACTCGGCAACCTGCCCATTGTCCAGCACCAGGATATTGTTGGTGGAGTTGCCCATGTCCATGGCCAGTGTTGCGTTCATGTACAAATGACGATATTCTCCCTTGACCGGAATATAGTATTTCGGCTTGAACAGATACAGCATCATCTTGAGATCCTCTTTGCTCGGATGCATGGAGAGCACCTGTCTGGAATCCAGCGTGAAGATCGTTCCGCCTTCCTTGTAGATCTCATTTTCCATGTAGTTGGCTTCCATCTGCGTACCGCTGACGATCGGTGAAGCGATGATGATCGTATCGCTGCTGCGAAACTGCACGACCGGGTCTTCTTTGTTGGCGATGTTGCTCATCGTACGGAAGAGGTTCTTTCCCTGTCCGCTGATGATGACCAGCACATCTTCCATCGCGTTGCTGAAGTTTCGACGATCGACCAGAAGCTCTTTCGGTACATGATAGTATTTCATCTCCTCCATGAGCTTGAGCACATGCAGCAGTCCGTCATCGTGGATATAGATCTTCTTACGGTATTTGATTGCGATATCCAGGATCTCCTGAATGCGGAACAGGCTCTGGAAATAGGTGGAGATCAGGATGCGGCCATCCCGGTGGCTCTCGATGATCGGCTCGATCAGATGCGTGATGCGGTGGTTTGGCGACGTATGCCCGTTTCGTTCGACCCCCTGTGATTCACACATCAGTGCCAGGACGCCCTTTTTGCCAAATTCACTGAGCAGATTGAGATCGCAGTTATACTCCTCCTGCATCATGTCGTAGTCGATGATGAACTCACCGGTATAGACGATGTATCCCTGATCGCTGGCGATCGCCACTCCGAAATTATCCGGGAACGCATGCGTCATCGGGAACGTATGGACCTTCACACCGGCAATGCGGATCGTATCGTTTCGCTTGATCCGATGCACTCTGGCATTCTTGACCCCTTCCCGCTTCAGCATCTCACGGACCATCAGGGACGTCATCCCTCCGGTATACACCGGCACGTTGATCTGTTTGAGCAGATACGGCAGCGCCGCATCCACATCGTCATGCGCATGGGTGATGAAGATCGCCTTCACCCGTTCCTTGTTCTGGATCAGATAAGTGAAATCCGGTATGATGAACTCCACGCCCAGCGTTTCGCTGTCCGGATATTTCAGTCCGGCCTCGATGATGAAGATCTTCTCATCGACCTCCACGACGAGCATGTTCTTGCCGTCTTCATCGAGTCCGCCCAATGCAAAAATACGAACTTTACTCATAATTATCCTCCATTATCTTCTGATCATGTGCTGCCATCCGATCACATCCACCGTCGCCGACAGTGTCTTCTCGTATGAAATCCTACCCACATTATACTTCAATTTTCATTCCTAAACAACGAATTCCCTTCGTCTTTCGCAGTTCTACGTTATGATACTTGGATTCTCGTTTCATGTCAATGAATGTGCGGCGATTTCCTTTGTTTTGCATGCCATCGCAGCATTGCGAAACCGTCCTGCTTCGATGACACATGAAGAAAAAGCCATCATTCAACGGCTTTCTCTCTTTCTATTTTTCTCTCGACACAAGCTCCCCATGCAGCGACCAGGTGCGCGCCTGTGTGATCCGCACCTCAACGATATCGCCGGCCGCTACACCTTCCGCACTGAAATTGACCAGCTTGTTCGTTTCGGTATAGCCGCTGTATGCAGATTCATTCTTCTTGCTGGGACCATCCACCAGCACTTTGACGACCCTTCCCTCATACGCTTTATTCTTTTCCAGGGCATAGCTGTTCCAGCGCTCATTGAGCCGCGCCAGGCGTGCCTGTTTGACCTCCATCGGCACATTGTCGCGCATCCGCGCAGCCGGTGTCCCTTCCCGCGGCGAATAGATGAAGGTAAAGGCGTTGTCAAACTTGCAGTAATCGACGATCTCCATCGTATGCTCGAACTGCTCATCGCTCTCATTCGGGAAGCCGACGATGATGTCGGTCGACACCGCACAGCCGGGGATGCGTGTCATGATCTTGTCAAACAGCGTCCGGTATTCCTCGATCGTATAGCGGCGTCCCATGATCTTGAGGATCTCGCTGTCACCGGACTGCACCGGCAGATGGATGAACGGCATGATGTTCTCATAAGCGGCGATCATCTCGATCATCTCATCACTGAAATCCCACGGATGGGAGGTCGTGAAGCGGATGCGGTCAATGCCGATCTTTGCCGTTTCTTCCAGCAGCCGGGCAAAACCGCCCTCGATGCCCAGATCCTTGCCATAGGCATTGACATTCTGTCCCAGCAGCGTGATCTCCCGATACCCTTCTTCCTTCAGCGTGCGCACCTCGGAAAGGATGTCCTCCATCCGGCGGCTGCGCTCCTTGCCGCGTGTGTAAGGAACGATGCAGTACGTACAGAATTTATCACAGCCGTACATGATGTTGACCCATGCTTTGTGCCGGCCAAAACGGCGCACCGGCAGATTTTCGATGACATCGCCTTCTTTGGAGTAGACCTCCACACACGTCTCATGGCCGACCATCACCTGATATAAGAGCTCCGGCAGACGGTGCAGGTTATGCGTACCGAAGATCAGATTGACGTGCCGATACTTGGTTAACAGCGTTTCGACGATGTTCTCCTCCTGTGCCATGCAGCCGCAGACACCGATCACCAGATCCTCCCGCTGACGCGCCAGATGCTTGAAATGGCCGATCTCCCCCAGCACCTTGTCTTCCGCATTCTTGCGCACGGCACAGGTGTTCATCAGGATGAGATCGGCCTCCTGGACATCCTCGGTCGGCTGAAACTGCAGCGCTTCGAGGATACCGGCCAGCGTCTCCGAATCGCGCTCATTGGCCTGACATCCATATGTGCGCAGATAATAGCGTTTTCCCTGCCCGATCCCCTGGCACTGTGCCGGGATCGAAAACAGCGCTTTTTCAATTTTGCTGTCCTGATGGGTGCGCTTCTGTGCCTCCCGCAGATTGGGGAGCACCCATCCTGGCTGTTGTTTTATCATCTATCCTACCTCCATGCAAAAAGCCGGGTCATACACCTTAAAAAAACCAAGCGGAACGCTCGGTTTACTGAGAAATTGCAGATACTGGGCAAGCAGATACGCAAGTGCCGCAGTCGATGCAAGTACCCTCATCGCAAGTGGATTTGCCCTCATCGTCCATCGACAAAGCAGATACCGGGCAAACACCAACGCAAGCACTGCATCCGATGCAAGTATCTCTATCAATATTTACAGCCATGTTCCATACTCCTCCTTTAC
>DWYK01000064.1 GCA_019118705.1 Candidatus Merdibacter merdigallinarum
CCGCGCCAGATCCAGCCGGAACGCTGCAAGGCATCGGTCATGGAGGGCAGCTGCCGCCAGTCGATGAACAGGCAGATCGGTGCGCCAGGCTTGCACAGGCGGTAGGCTTCGTTCAGCCAGTCGGTCATGAAATTCGTCCAACTGCGCTGGTCCATCTGGTCGCCTGCGAAGTCCGGCAGCGCCTTGTCCGCGGGCATCGAACTGTATTTTTGGTTGGTCGAGCGGGTCTTTTCGGCGGGCGTACTGCCGCCGGAGGCGTAAGGCGGGTCGGTGATGATGGCATCAAACACGCCGTCCTGCATCTGGCGCATCAGGCGCAGGCAGTCGCCGTGCAAAATCGTCCAGCCGTCGCCGCCGGTGTGTTCGGGCATTTCAAACTTGGGCTGCGGTCCAAATACAATATTGGTTTCGGGTGTTTTGGTCAAAGGCATCTTCCTTTCCTGATTCTAAAATTGGCAACAAAAAAGAGCGCTCTTTTCAGAACGCTCTCTCGTCGGATATTTTTCTTTTATCTTGCTTTTTCCTGCGGTTGTCGGCGGCGGCTGGGGATCGCCAGGAGCTTTCTCACCCGGCCTTCCAGATGTTTCTCTATGGCCTGTAAATGTTCTTCCGGCAAGTTAAGGCTTTCGTGGCGCTTAAAACGGAACCCGATCATGCGCCGAAGCTGCTCTTTCTGCCTTGACCCCATGACCTCCGCACACACCTCCTCATAGGAAATGTTGTACGGGTTAGAACGCGTCTTGGCGTACTCATCCAGGTTCGCATAATCTTCCTCACCGGCATAGCAGAACAGAGAAAGCCCATTGTCAAAAATGGGGGCGGGTGCAAGGATGTTGCCGCTGTGATTATCCCGCAGGACGCCAAAGTTTCCAAAGTGGCGGTCCTCATTGTAGATCAGGGCGTCAAACACCAGCATACTGCGGATTTGCTCGGAAAACTCCGGCCCCAGCTTGTCGTAGTAGGCAAGGCAGGCAGCAATGCCCCCGGTCCGGACAATGCGCCCGATGGGGATATAGGACGTGTCGATGTTGGTAAACAGGGCGCATTTAGAGGCGGTAATGCCTTTCCAGTTCTCCAGGTCATAATGCACGGCGTTCAGGCGCATGGTTTGGGCGATCTGCGAAGCATAGTATTCGCAGTACGGCTCCCGGCCTGCATTGGATGCGCCAGTCGTGCCGCCTTTGTAGAGATAAATCCCATCGTGCTCCACATAACGCCACGCCTTGGGCAGCATACCGCCGGTGGTCAGCTCCGGGGATGTGGTAAACGCCTGCCTGCTCCCGCCCGCGCCGGTATAGGCTACCAGCGCCAGTATCTCGGAAAAGCGATTTTCGTAAAGATTGTACTCCGAGAATTTCCCTGCAAATCCTTCCGGCACCACCCAATAGCTGTCGTTCAGCGACAGCCCCTTGCACACGTCGATGATCCCCTTGGTATCGTTATGGCTGAGACCAAGGGTTTTCAAAATCTCGTCCACAAAGGCGCGGTTTTTGGGGATGACCCGCCGCTCCAGCCAATGGATAACGCCCTCGCCGGTACGTTCCATATCCAACGGCAGCAAATGAGCCTGCTCCTCGTTGGTGTATAAAATTTCGGCCACAAGGCCGGCCAAGCCACGCTTTTCCATGGAAAAGCGCATGAGCTCCGTATCATATATGCGGAGGCTGTAAACATGAGGCATAAGTTCCTCCTTGTCGTTCAGTTCCAGTGAAACATTCTTCCCCAGCGCCGAGGCGATCTTTAGAATCATATCCAGTGTGGGGTTTTGTGTTCCGCTCTCCAGACGGTTGATCCCGGAACGCTGGACCCCAAGCCTTCTTGCCAGTTCTGCCTGGGAAATGCCCTGCTCCAGACGCGCCTCTACAAGCTGGGTTATGATTTTTTGCCGCTGACGCAGTTCATCCATACGCTCACCTCATTGTCTTAATGTTAACATATATGGTAACATTATGCAAGAAACAAAACCTCGTGCGGCAATAAAATTACCAATTCATCGTTCTTGCACGTTATCGTTCGGGTGTGCTGCGGAATCGATTTTGCCGTCCTCTGGTCCAGGCGATGGCTATAGTACGGTCACTAATACCAATCAAATCACGGATGGGATTGTCAATCGCCTGCCCCGGCAGAACAAAGCCGTTCTCGAAGACAACAACGCTACCGGAAAGGTCTCCCATCACGATCCCTTGGCCGGTCACAACCGGCGAAATGTGTGTAACTGTGTTTTCCCGGATGCGTGCGTTGCCGCATGCAATGGCATCGCAGCGAAGGACTCCTGCTGCGAGAATCGCATTGTCGCACGCAATGGCATGGTCAAACATAACGGCGTTTCCGCTCACCAGCGCCAGGTCTTGCGCCATCGCACAATCATGCAACTTCGCGCTGCCGCAGACATTGGCCTCATCCCGGCTGATGGAGTCCTCGTAAAGCCATGCGTCATCCTGGCCTTGGGACAGGTTGGCTTCGCTCTGCACAAAACCGCCGAGCGTGCCACAGGCTATATCATTCCCTACCTGCCGCAATGCACGGATACGGTGCAGTTCGGGGTGGCCCGGGTGGGCGATGCCGGTGATCTCATACTTCTTGTCGGGTTGTGCCGGATGGCTGTTATTGACAACCGCCGGCAACTCTGCCTGCGGTGCAGTTTGCACCTGTTCCACCGTAAAGGCAAACTGTTCCGGCTGCCAAAAGTGGACGTTGAGGCAACCATTTTCAACCGCGATGTCGCGCTGCTCAAAGCCCTCGCCCCAGCCGTCCGAATACTGGCCGGAGAGATACTCCTGCAGGTCGTTCCAGCTGCGTTCGGTCAGGTCCGCATCCACCACAACGATGGCGCAACCGCACAGTTTACCGCCGTGTTCCTCGACCGAGATTCGGATGCTTTTCACATGAGCGGCCAGGTAGGGTTCGTTCTCGCCGTCGAGATACTGTTCCAGGTGATCGCCCTCCCGCTCGATCTGCTCGGAGATGGCTGCCGCGTAGGCGGACAGCTCCTGCCCGCGCAGTTCGACGAGCTCACCTTCCTGCCAGAAATCGTTCCCAGCCGGCAAAAACTCCGCCGTGAGCGGGGAATACAGTTTGAAGGTCAGATTTTCCATAGCGTTCACCTCGCATTGTATTTGTTTTTCTTTCTTGCACAACTTTTCACCTTGCCTTTTGTGCGGTATTCCAGTGCCGCCTGCGCCAGATCGGCATAGTCGAAGCCCTCGATGGGCGGCAGGCGAACGGCCACCCGGTACCGCTCGCCGTACAGCCGGGCCAGCGCCGCAGCGGCGGCGCGGCCGGGCGGGTCATTGTCCAGGCAGAACTCGATGCACTGCACCTGCGGGTGGCGGCGCAAAAATTCTTCCAGCGCAGCGGGCGGGTGGATGGGTTTGCCATCTTCCGGCGCGTAGATACCGCCCAAAGACAGGCGGTATTTGTCCGCCGCATCCCCGGTCAGCGTCATTTCGGCCATGGCGTCGATGGCCGCTTCAAACACAGCCACCGTTCCGCTTTCCTGCGCAGGTTCGATACAAAACCCAAACCGTTTGTCACTGCCGGTGGATTCTGCTTTGAATTGTTTACCATAGGTGTAGGTGCCGCGCAGCGCGGCATATTTCGGCACGCCGTCCGCGTCCCGGCCCACAAACACACAGTTGTGGTAGGGCAGGCTCTCATACAGGATGCCGGCTTGCAGACAATGGTCGATCACGGCCTGTGAGATGCCCCGGCAGCGCAGGTAGGCTTCCACCCGCGTGCTGGTCGGGGATTTTGGCGGCAGTTCAAACGGCGGACGTTTACGCTCCACATTGGCGTGATTCTTCGGTGTAAATACCGGCTGCTCGTCACAGAGCAGCCGCACCGCTTCCACAAAGGAACACCCCT
>DWYK01000008.1 GCA_019118705.1 Candidatus Merdibacter merdigallinarum
GGAGCCGGGAACCGATAACGAGGGTCCGGCGACATCAGCAGTGGCGATGGGCGGCATGTTCGCTTCCATGGCCGTACTGAGCGGCGGCATCGTTGTGGTGCTGAGAGAAAAGCGCAGACGAAACAGTTAAGATGAACAGATGAAAAGGCGGGGCGATCCGCCTTTTTCATCTGTTTTCACAGGAGCGTGAACGAAAAGCAGGATCTAATTGCTTCCGTCAGAAACGGGGTGTAAAATATAACTGTAGAGAAGGAGGTCATATTTGATGAAAAAAATATTTGCGCTGTTTTTGTCCATGCTGCTGTTTGCATCTGTGTATGGGGCCGTGCCTGTCGCCGCGGCACAGGAGCACATCCTGTACGTCGGCGATGGGGGATCTGCCGATCTGCAGGAAGCGTTTGACGCAACAGCGGAACATGAGACGACGACCATTCAGCTGACGCAGGATCTTTTGGTCGATACGGTCGCGACACTGCCACAGGGAAAGAGCGTGATCCTGGATCTGAACGGACACAGCATCTGTGTGGACGATGTGAACTTTACCGGAAGACCGCTGGTCAACGAGGGAACGATGGTCATCACCGGCAACGGCCGCATCGATGCGTCCATCGCCGAACAGGGCGGTTATGGCGCCATTGACAATTATGGGACGATGACGATCGAGAACGGACACTTTACCGGTGCCGTCGATGCCAACGGTGCGACGGTCCGCAATCGAGGCGACGCACAGCTGACCATCGAAGGTGGAACCTTTGATGGTGGAACGAGCATTTTGTACAACGAAGGGATCGCCACGGTCCATGATGGATCCTTCATCGGCTCTTCCTGCTCGGCCTGCAATCCATCGGCCTGGGCATACAGCATCCAGAGCCATCAGGCGAGCGGTGCTGCCCAGCCGCAGCTGTATTTCTACGATGGAACGGTCATCGGCGTACAGGGAGCGTTCTCCACATCTGCAGGCTATTCCGAGATTCACGACGGACATTTTGAGACCGTTGCCTGCCCGACGCATGGTGTCACCAGTTCCTTCTATCCGCTGTATATCGCCGGGGAGAGCGGAGAGGTGAAAACCAACGTCTACGGAGGGGAATTCAAGGCTGCATACCGTTATGCGGCCTATATCGGAAACTCCAATGACGGCGGTATCAAGGAAGATGCGATCGCCAATTTCCTTGGCGGCACCTTCATCAGCGGAACGGGCGTCCAGGATACGGTCCATGTCGATCAGGCGCTGGGCGGCCTGACGGTGACGGGCGGCACGTATCAGCACTCGGATGGAAGTGCTTATGACATCCGCGCATACTATCCGGCAGGATCAGAAGATGCGTATGTGCAGGATGCCGATGGTACGGTCGTACACGATCATCGCTCCGTTGCAATCTCCACAGAGGCGAAAGCGCCAACCTGCACACAGGACGGCAACATCGCTTACTGGTACTGCCCGACCTGCGACCGATACTTCTCGGATGCAGAGATGACGACGGAGATCGCCAAAGATGCGATCGTTGTCACAGCCCATCATGAAGCGATCCATGTCGAAGCGAAAGCACCGACCGCGACAGCGGACGGACACATCGAATACTGGTACTGTGCGCGTTGTGGCACGTACTTTGCGGATGAAGCGCTGACACGGGCGATCCGACAGGAAGAGACGATCCTTGCGGCCACCGGAGAAGAAACACCGTCAACGCCGGATGACGGTCCACGACCATCCGACGATGCAAAACAGCCAACAGAGGATCCGGCAGATCCATCGACCGCTGTCGCAGCGGCGGGGATGGGATCAGCGGTCATGGCCGTGCTGAGTGCAGGCATTGCCGTCGTATTATGGAGAAAACGATCGCTGTCCAGATAAATGAACCGATAGGAGGATGGAAAAGATGAAGCGAGCTCCCTTGTCTGATGTTTCGACTTTGGGATCCGCTTTCTTTCCATCCTTTTCTTTTTCCGGTATTCCATTATAATAGAGTTAGAAAGAAATGAGGGATCTGATGAAAACGACCGATTATCATTGCGGCGTGATCGACGCATTTAATGAAATGGTTGCCTGCGGTGTCAAGCGGCTGGCTCTGTCGCATCCATTTGCGACGGCAGAGGACCGGGCGCAGGTGCTGCCGTTTGTAGAAACGATCACAGCGAAGTATCATACGATGTATTATCTGGAAGACCGGCTGCTGATCAGCGATCTGTTTGATCCGACCGTGCATGAAGGGAAGTATATGATCTTGTTTTACCGTGAGGAAAAAGACCTGCAGGCCTATCTGGAGCTGAAGATGGTCCGGGCAGAATCGCTGCGGCGCCGTGAATATGCGACGGTGCGCACGGCGATCGCCCATCGTTTTGGCGAACTTCTCTCCTATCCGAACGAACAGATCGACCGGCTGATCGCAGAAAACAGACAGAAGGGGTGACAGAAAGATGGTGCAGGTACGATTGCAGGAGGAATGGATCCAGGTCGAAGCAGGAACGATGATCGATGCCTGTCTGAGGAAACAGGGTCGGGAGATGGACTTCTTTGCGGCAGTCTGCGATGGTGAACTGCTGGATCTGCGCACTCCGTTACAGGAGGGACAAAAGGTGACGCTGATCCCGGCAGGCAGCGACATCGCCCGGCTGATGCAGGAAAAGACCCTGTGCTTTGTCATCATCGTGGCTCTTCGACAGCTGTATCCGCAGCTGCAGGTGCGCATCGAGCACAGTCTGGATAACGGGATCTACTGTGAATTCGATCATGGGACGCTGGATGCACCGGCGCTGGAACATCTGCTGATGCACATGCGGAAGATGATCAAAGAGCGAAAGGAGATCCATCGCCGGTATCTGCCAAAGGAAGCGGCAGCCGTGCATTTTGAACAGCTGGGGATGCCGGCGAAGGCGCAGAACATCCGTCATCGCCGGTCCAAACACTGTGCGGTGGATACGTTGGAGGGCATCGATGATTATTTTTACGGTCATCTCTGCGTGCACACCGGTTATCTGCCAGAAGTCTATGCGGTGCAGATGAAGAATGGCTGCTGGTTTGGATTTCATCCCGACCCTCGTCCGCAGGACAAGCTGTTTGCGGTCTGCGATGCCTATGAGCGATGGGGGAAAAAGCTGTCGATCACCAATGTTCCGCAGCTGAATCTGAAAGCAGAAACGGAGGGCATCGATGAACTCATCCTGATGAGCGAAGCCAAGATCGAACGGGAACTGGTCGAACTGAGCGATCAGATCGTCTCGCAGCATCCGTTTCGCCGTTTTGTGCTCATCAGCGGGCCAAGCTCTGCCGGAAAGACGACCTTCTCCCACCGGCTGAAGACACATCTGCGGGTGCTGGGTCATCAGCCGCACACGATCGCGATGGATGACTTTTTTTTCAACCGAAGCGAATATCCGCTGCTGGAGGACGGCACACCGGACTTTGAAAGCCTCGATGCAGTGGATCTGGAACTGCTGCAGGAAACGATCCGCGGGCTGCTGGCGGGAAAAGAGATGCCGCTGCCACACTATAATTTTCACACCGGCTGTCGGGAATGGCGCGGCGATACGCTGCGGATCGATCCGCATGACCTGCTGATCATGGAGGGCATCCACGGTCTGAATCCAAAGGTCATCGAGGGCTTTGCCAGGGATGAGGTATTCCGTGTCTACGTCAATGCCCTGACCCATCTCAACCTGGATCCGCATACCCGGATCCCGACCAGGGATTACCGTCTGATCCGGCGTATGGTGCGCGATCATCAGTTCCGCGGATACAGCGCCCAGCAGACGCTAAAAGGCTGGAAACATGTGCGGGAAGGGGAAGACCGCTACATCTACCCCTATCAGGAAGAAGCGGATTTCATCTTCAATACGTCCATGGTCTATGAGATGCTGATCTTAAAGAAGACGGCCGTTGAGCTGCTGGAGGCGATCGCTCCGGATGAGGAGACGTATGTGGAGGCGCAGCGGCTGCTGTCACTGCTGCAGTATTTTGACAGTGCGGACAGCGCGCACATTCCCAGTCATTCAATTCTGGCAGAATTCGTCGGGAACAGTGTATTTTTTTAGGGTTGGCCGATGGGGCAAAGGAGAGGAACAACGGATGAAGAACGAAGAGATTCTGCAGAAGACACGTACTTTTGTTGAAACATGCATGTCGGGAAACGATCCACCCCATGATTTTTCGCACATCCGCCGAGTGTTCGACAATGCTGTCCGAATTGCCGATACCATGACCGGATGCGATCGTTTCTATCTGGAAATGCTGGTGCTGCTGCATGATATCGATGACAGAAAGCTGGCGGCCGCAGGCGCTCACAGGGTCGATGACTTCCTGGAGACGCTGCCTCTTTCACCGTCATACAGACAGCGTATCAGCGAAGGGGTACGCCAGATCTCCTATCACGCATATACGCAGAAACCGCAGCGGGTCGACCTCGAGGTGGCGATCGCCCGGGATGCTGACTGGCTGGATGCCATCGGAGCGATCGGTGTTGCCAGAGCGTTTCTGTACAGCGGTGCCCGAGGGCATGCCATTTACGGAGGACCGGATGAAACTGCGACGACGCTGCATCACTTTGAGGAAAAACTGCTGGGTCTCTCTCGCTGTCTGGTCACTGAGCAGGGGAAGCGGATGGCAGAGGAACGGCAGGCAGATGCTTCCAGCAGAAGAAGATGTCTGTTCGCTGAGCATTCAGTGCATGACCTGTCTGAAACGGCTGACGTGGCAGGATGAACTGTCAGGATCGGGTGCGCCGCTTCTGCCATAGCGCATAGAGATAGGCAAGCGTGAACAACAGCAGACAGTAGATGACCACCTGTGTTTGCGTAGGAACATACAGCTGAAAGAGCATCCAGGAACCAAAGCCGAAAAAGAGGAATGCCGAGAGCAGATGGAGCGTTTTTTCGCGAACGTGTGCGAGGAGATGGCGTCCCAGTGTGACGGCAAACAGGTTGGATGTGATCAGTCCCAGAAATGAGCCGCAGAAGACAGCGGCTTTTTCGTCGTTCTGGGCGGCGAGCGCGATCGTGGAGAGCTGGGTCTTGTCGCCCAGCTCGGCAATGAAGAAGGCAAGCGCGACGCTTACCCAGGCGATCGACAGGTGCCGGCCTTCCTTTATGGAGGAATCAGCGGGCCGAAGCGAATGAAAGCCAAAGAGCAGAAAGAGGATGGCTCCGATCCGACGGATATCAGAGAGAGCAGCGGATGTGTGCAGTCCGACAGCGGCCGCAAAGGAGAGCCCGTTGAGCACCAGGGCGGCCACGCTCATGCCGATGAGCAGCGTCGGCAGCGAATAGCGCCGGGACAGCGTCAGCACCAGCAGTTGTGTCTTGTCGGCGATCTCCGCCAAAAAGATGAGCAGGAAAGAAGAAAGGAACATCGTATCACCTGTTACCATGTGTATGAAACAGTGGAAGAAGATATGAAAAAAGCTGCTATATGCAGCTAAGGTCGACAGATATAGACCGCGTTTTCATGATCGAGCGCCGCCACCTTGACCTGGATGCTCTCATTGAGGGCGCTGGGGATGTTTTTTCCGATATAGTCTGCGCGGATCGGCAGCTCCCGATGCCCGCGGTCGACCAGGACGGCCAGCTGGATCTCCCTTGCCCGGCCAAAGCTGGTGATCGCATCCATGGCCGCCCGGATCGTGCGTCCCTTGAAAAGGACATCATCCACCAGGATGATCTTTTTGTCCTGTACCGGAATGGCTGCTGTCGTCGTGTGTGCCAGCCGTTTATGATCGTCTCGCCAGTGCCGGATATCCAGATCGTAGGTCGGTATGCTTGCCCCTTCAAAGGCTCTGATCAGGGCAGCGAGCTCATTGGCCAGATGGATGCCGCGGGTCCGGATCCCGACGAGGATCAGATCCTCCACACCCTTGTTGCGCTCAATGATCTCATGTGTAATTCTTTTTAACGAGCGCTGGATGGCCAGCTCGTCCATGATCAGTTTTTTTTCCACGAACATCACCATGTTAAGTATAACGGTTTTTTAGCGAAAGCGCAATTTGTATCGCAAAAAGATGATTTGCCTTGTGGCTGCGCATCTGTTATAGTTAACTGCAGGTGATATTTGATGAAGGAAGAAGAGATCCGAAACATCTGTACGGCCGCTGCCGGCCTGTATGGCATCATCCATGTCCGTCAGCTGAGCGAGGTGCTGGCATATGTGGGGGAAACAAACCATACCCGCCGGCGGCTTCTGGGACTGCTGGAGGAGTCGGTGCCGGCCAACTGCTGTCTGAAAGAGGGCTTTCTCTATTGTGACCACGTTTTTGAACGGTGGGCGGACTGGGAGCGCATCCTGGAGCGCAGTGCCCGTAAACCGCTCTGTCTGCTGCCGCTGGAGGAACTGTTGCCGTATGCCGACCATGAATATATCGAATGGACACCGGCTGCGGAAGAACTGCTGTCGCTGTTTGAAGGACAGGGTGAGCGCGCATGGCTGCGTCAGCTGCTGGAGCAGATCGCGCTGGATATGCGGCGGGGGAAAGCTCCGCAGGAAGCGATGAAGCGTCTGCTGGCGGCAGATCTCATCGTCCGGGAGGAGGACCTGCGCCGCTTTGGAGACTGCTTTGCCCGCTTTTATCATTCGACACGCCTGTACATCGACCGTGGATTTACGCCGGAAGAATTGAAAAATGCCCATTTTTCCGGGCAGAAATGCCACTGAGAAAAACAGGCCGGTCATGTCAGCGGTGCGTGATGTCGGCTGCGGTGATCTGTAACAGATCGATCAGATCGCCTGGTGCGGTCTCGATCTGCAGACCGATCTTCCCGCCGCTGAAATAGATATGATCCTGTGAAAGAGCGCTGGCATCGATAAAGGTGCGGTAGCTCTTTTTCATTGCCAGCGGCGAACAGCCTCCGCGCACATAGCCGCTCACTTTGGTGATCTCCCTCACCGGGATCATCTCCACGTGCTTGACACCGGCTGCTGCAGCGGCTTTTTTCAGATCCAGCTGTGCGGCTGCCGGGACCATCCAGACCAGATATTCTTTCGTGTTCGCCTGGGTGATCAGCGTCTTGAAGACACAGGAGACATCCTCATTCAGCAGTTTTGCGACGTTTTCACCGTCGACTGCCTCGTTGCCATGGGGATATTCATGTACCTGATAAGCGATGTGCGCCTTGTCCAGCAGGCGCATGGCATTGGTTTTTACTGTTTTCATACATTCACCTCGTCCATCTATCCAGTATAGCACAAAAGTGCGGCAATGCTGTTTCTTTTCCATCCAGCTTTGGTATAATGATAGCGATGGGAGGGATGGAAGCATGACGATAAAGATGATCGCAATGGACCTGGATGGGACCCTGCTGCGAAAAGACAAGACGATCGATCCCGTGACGATGAGCCAACTGATGCGGGCGCAGGAACAGGGCATCATCCTCACATTGGCCAGCGGTCGGGACAAGAACGGATGTTCGTTTGTCTATGAACAGCTGCAGATGGAGCGTGGGAACAATTATCTGGCGCTGGTCAACGGGCAGATGATCTACAGTTTTGCACGAAAGGAATACGAACTGGATGAGGTGCTGGACAATGACGATGCCCAGAAGATCCTGCAGACCGTCAGGCAGTATGATGTGGAGGCAATCTTCTGCTGCGGCTATGATTTTTATGACTATATCTCCAAACGGCAGAAGATGAAGAAACATCTGGCCCGTGTCGTTCATGGGAAGCCGATGGATTACGGTCTGGCACAGGGGAATGGAGAGCGAAACTTCATCACGATCAAAGATAAAAATGATTTTACGCAGGACATCAATAAGGTCGTGCTGGTGCATACCGAGCGTTATTTCCGCAGGCATCTGGATGAGATTCGTGAAAAACTGTCGGATTATGACCTGTTGGAGGTCGGACCGCAGTGGATCGAGATCATGCCGAAAAATGTGAACAAAGCGAGCGCACTGGAACATATCGCCAGAGAAAATGGGTTTTCTCTCGATGAGGTCATCGCTTTTGGAGATGCGGAAAACGATATCGAGATGATCCGCCGCTGCGGATATGGTATCGCAATGGGCAATGCGATGGAGCAGGTGAAGCAGGTGGCCTATGCTGTGACGGACACCAATGAACAGCAGGGGATCGCCAAGGCGCTCGCCCGTTATGTTTTCCATGAGGAGTAGGAGGATGAGAACTGTACGTGTGATCGTTTCGGACATGGATGGCACACTGCTGCAACATCAGGAAGACGGCAGCGATGTGATCGGAACCCGCACCAAACGTGCCCTGTTGCAGGCGCAGCGCTGCGGGATCCGCGTCATCCTCGCCTCCGGGCGTGCGTATCCCAAGCTGATGCGATATGCCCAGGAACTGCAGCTGACGCACTATGGCGGTTGGCTGGTAGAGGTCAATGGAACGGCGGTCTATGACTGCCGACATCGCAAGCGCAAGGTCTTTCACCAATTGTATCGAGAACAGATCCATACATTGTTTGATACGCTGGTCGCCGCCGGCTTTGAGGTCAATGCCTGTCTCGACGATGCGATGTACTATCATATTCCAGAACGGCTGCTGGCACGCAAACAGGAATATATCCGTCAGCACGGGTTGCCGGCAGATCATCCGCTGACGGCCGGCGGCTTTGAACCGGTCTACGATCATCGCAACGGCTATGCGCATCTCTATCCGATCGAAGACGCTTCCCAGCTGCCTTTGACGATGAACAAACTGTGTATCTGTGATGAGAAAGAACGGCTGGATCAGGCACAAAGGCTGCTGGAACCTTACCAACAGCAACTGTGGTGGGGCAGGACGACGGATCGCTGGATGGAGATCCTGCCGCTGGGCGTCAGCAAGCTTTCCGGCGTGCGCTGGTGCTGTGAGCAGATGGGCGTGGATCTGAGCGATGTGATGGCGTTTGGCGACGGAGAAAATGACAGTGCGCTGTTGCAGCACTGCGGCTATGGGTATGCGATGGGCAACGCGCTGGACAGCGTGAAACGAATCGCGTATGATGTATGTGACGATAATAAGAACGAAGGTCCCGCAGGCGTGATCGAACGCCTGCTGGAGGAAAGAAAGGAGGATCTCTATGAAGATCATCAATGAAGCAGAATTTCACAAGATCACCAAGGAACAGCCGCTGGTGCTGGTCGACTTCTTCGCAACCTGGTGCGGGCCGTGCAAGATGCTCTCACCGGTGCTGGAGGAGATGGCAGAGGAGATGAAGGGCGAGGTCGAGATCGTCAAGGTGGATGTCGACGCACAGCCGGCGCTGGCCGCCTCTTATCAGATCATGTCTGTTCCGACGATGCTGCTGTTCAAAAACGGCGAGATGATCCAGCGGATCAGCGGCTATCAGCCGAAACCACAGCTGAGCGCATTCATAAAGCAGTTTATTTAAAGCTGCTTTTTCTTTTGGGGAAAATCATGTATACTGAAGCGTGAGGTGGTAGAGATGAAGATCATGGGAATCGATAAAGAAGCGGTGAAAGAAGCTGCCGCCCGGGCGTTTCCTCGAAAGCATGCACAGATCGAGAACGGTTCTCTGTTTTTGCCGGGCTGCGCAGATGGAACCTATCGCTGTGATCATATGGAAGAACTGCTGCATGTCAGCACGTGCATGGGCTACCATGAGGTGATGATCCAGGGCAATCAGACGAGGGTCAAGATCGAGATCACGCTCGTCTTTTTGAAGGATGGACCATATGAGGTCATCTACGAAGGAAAGAAGTGCTGCCATGTCGCAATGGAAGAGGACGGGGAGATCCGCTTTTTGCCATACGAGGCGTTTTTGGAACAGATCGTGACCACGCTGCATCCCATCGCGCTCTCCTGATCGTTCGGCGCTTCTGTCGCAGCAAAAGAAGTGACGAAACGGTGAAGGAGAAGTGACAAAAGAATGTAAAATATGTGGTGAAAATCAGTGAAAGCGGGTTGTTAGCCTTTTCATTCCTCTGGATGTTTGCTATAATGAGGATAAGAAGAAGTACATGATAGGAGGAAAAAGAATGAAAAAACAACTGATTGGGGCAGCTGCTGCGTTAGTCATGCTGGCCGGCTGCGGCGGCAGTGCAGCGGATACCCAGACCAAGACCTGTACGATCGAATCAGGGGGACAGGAAGTAAAGATCGTCATGACTGCAGAGGATGAGATCGTTAAGACATTTACGATCTCCGCCGGTGTGGAAATTGGCGATGTGGAACTGAGCGATGAAGAACTCGCCGCATTTGAGAGCATGATGATCAGCCAGTTGGGCTTTGAGGAAGGCGACGACGTTCAGGTCAACGTGGAGAACCAGGACGGTGTGCTGAACCTGGAGATCGTGTTGGACGCTTCCAAGGACAGCCAGTTCATCCAGTCGCTCGGCATCGATATCGAAGACGATACGCTGCAGCTGGATATGATGGTTTCAGAGATGGAGGACCAGGGCGCAACCTGCGACTGATCGATAGATAAGATCGAAAGAGAGCCGATGGCTCTCTTTCTTTATGGACGGCG
This sequence comes from Candidatus Merdibacter merdigallinarum, assembly GCA_019118705.1. Classification (GTDB taxonomy): domain Bacteria; phylum Bacillota_I; class Bacilli_A; order Erysipelotrichales; family Erysipelotrichaceae; genus Merdibacter; species Merdibacter merdigallinarum. The sequence goes on from DWYK01000008.1 coordinate 10,416, forward strand.
AGACAAAGAGAAAGACCTGCCAGATGGCAGGCCTTTCCGAATTAGGGGATAGAATGATATACGCAAAATAGGGATTTTCTAGGGATGTTTTGCGTATGACAGATCGTTTTCATCTGTCACTGTCAGTATACGCATTCCAGCGTAAAAAATTTGTCGAAATTAGTGAAGCTCTTCTTTTTTTTGAATTTTTCTGATATAGACATCTCGTTTGGGGTAAGGCATCTCGATTCCTTCCTCATCGAAGCGCTGTTTGATGGCGATGCGCAGATCGGAAAGCATGATGAAGCAGGTCGAATTGTCATTGGAATAGACGGTCGCACGCAGTTCGATCCCGCTGTCCTTGAAATCCGTCACCCGTACGATGACTTCCGGTACGCCTTCTTCTTTTTCCTGCGGGCTGCGCGGATCACAGTATTTCGGATGTCTGGCCACTTCCTGTTCGATGAGCGCGATCGCCTTGTCCAGATCACTGTCATAGGCGATCGTCACGTAAAGAAAATCGGCCTTGGCGGAGTGGATATCGGAGATGTTTTCCAGCACGGCGGTGTTCATCTGGGCGTTGGGGATGATGATGCGCGTGTTCTCAAAGGTCTGGATCACGGTGTGACGGACGGTGATCTCAACGACGGTACCGACATATTCCCCGTTGTTGACGCGTACCAGATCGTTGATGTGAAACGGACGAAACAAGAGGATCATCAATCCGCTGATGAGGTTGCCGACGGTTTCCTGGGCGGCGAGGCCGAGGACGACCGCGACGATGCCTCCGCTGGCTAACAGCGGATTCAGGATGGCCTGTGCAGGGACGAACAGCGTCAAGATCGCATAGAGGGCGATCACACACACGACGATCTTTTTGATCTTTAACAGGATCGGCTGGTTGCGCGGCTTCAGCCGCCGTATGAGATGAGTGAGATATTTTGAGATGAGGACCGACAGCAGCACGATCAGCACGATCGAAAGGATCGTATCGGCCAGACCATAGCGCAGGATGCCGTTTTGTCCCCATTCATTCAACTGTTGCAGAAAATCCATGGGTCTCCTCCTTTTATCGGTTGTATTATACATCAGAAACGACAAAAGGGAAATGAGAGAAAACAGGAAATATGTTGATCGGACCGTCTGTTTTGCACAACGTGAAGAATATCTGAAAACAAACGGAAAATAAGTGGAATTATGTGAATGTATTGCATCCGCTTTGTAATGATTTATAATAATTACAGAGTAAGAGGTGTTTCTATGCGGATGAAAAGCAAGTATCTGAAAAGATGGAATCTGCCTCCTTATGGCGTAAAGCTGGACAGCATCAAGTCCAAGCCCTACCCGGTCCTGATCGCCATATTGTTTCTGGGGGCGGCACTGATCTCCTTGAATCAGAAGGTCATCGGCATCGCGATACTGGTGCTGGCCTGTTACCAGCTCGGTATCGGCAACAACAGCGTGCTCTGCGAGTTTTACGATCGCTATGTGGTCTTTTACAGCACGCAGGATCCGGATGGCTGTTACATCCTGTTCTGGCAGGATGTGGCCAAATGGCAGTATCAATGCGGACTGATGCAGGATACGCTGCGCGTCCTGCTGAAAGATGGCAGCAAGGTCGAATTTTCTTCGCTTTCCCGCCGAAAGGTGGAACAGTACTTCCGCAAATATGTTCCGGATGTGGAAACACCTGTGACCAAGCAGCATGTATGAGGAGCTGAAGCCTGTGTGAACGGGCTTTTGTTTTTATGGGAAATAGATTATAATAGGGAAGAATTGAGGTGTCAGACATGTTTATCAACGCATATCAACAGATCAGAGAGCGAATGGATCTCAAGGTGCAGACCGCTGCATTCTCGATCCTGAGCCTGCTGTATTTTGTACTGTATACGGTCGTGTCGATCATCCTGGGGAACATCGTGAATGATGTGGCGACGATCATCGGTTTCTGGATGCTCAACCTGGTTTCGACTTACGTCTATATGCGGTTTTTCTTTCGCATCCTCGCAGCGATGCGAAAGGAAGAGACGGTCATCTATTTCCGGGACTGTCTGTGGATGCTGGTGCTGGAGAGCCTGCTGTTTGGCTTTACGATCCTCGCCTACTATGCTTTCGTGTGGTTCATCGATCTTTACACGCTCATCGGGATCATCGCCTATGTCTATGTGTTCTTCTGCACGGCATTTCAGCTGTTCTGCTTTTATGAGGTGTATCGGGGCAACCGCACGCTGGGAGCGATCGTATCCGGTGCGCTGCGCCACATGCTTGCCGCATGGAAAGGCGTGCTCGCAGCCTGTACGCTGCTCGTCTTTTCCTACTGTGTATTGTACATCTGCTCGATGGGCGTGGATATCACCCTGCAGGTCATCCAGCCGCATGTGGTGATCTTAAACATCGGCGTGACGATGAATCGCTGGATGGAGGTCGGCACGGTCGTGCTGACGATGCTGATGAGCGGGCTGTTCGATTCCACGATCCTGCTGTTTTTGCTTTATCAGGTGATCGCAGCGCTGCTGTTTTCGTATTTTTACATCATCTGGATGGGATGGATCACACAGCTGTGTGAGGCATCATGGAACTCAGAAAACTGACGCGCAGCGAGACCCAGCAGGCGCGACTGCGGGCGATGGGGATCGAACAGGCGGAGGATCTGTTGTCGTATTACCCGTTCCGTTATGAGATCTTACAAGAGACCCCGTGCACAGAGTGGGGCATCAATGACACGGTCACCTGTGAAGGGGTGATCCTTCGGCGGGCCAGCGTCATCCGGCTGGGAAAGAACCGTTCGATGACCCGCTTTCCCGTGATGGTCCAGTCCCAGGAGTTTCAGGTGACCCTGTTCAACCGTCCCTGGGCCTCTCAGTTTCAGGAGGGGAAGACGATCACGCTGGTGGGAAAGTACAATGGCAAAGGGCGGATCACCGCCACGCAGTATCATCTGCGGCCGCTGTCTTCTCTGGAAGGGATCCATCCCGTCTATAATCTGCGGGAAGGGATGAAACAAAGCGATCTCTCCCGGCTCATGCAGAAGGCGTATACGCTGTGTGCGGCGGATATTTCCACGTTCGTGCCACGGCCGCTGCAGGAGCGTTACCGTCTGTGCACGAAGGCACAGGCGCTGAAATGGGTGCATTTTCCCCGGTCGATGGAAGAGGTTCGGCAGGCGCTGCGTCATCTGAAGTATGAAGAGTTTTTTCGCTTTCAGCTGGTCATGCAGTCGCTGCGCAAAGAGAATCGCACGGTGATCAAGGGAAATGCCAAGCACTTTGACGTGGATGAGGTCTTTGCCCTGGAAAAGGAACTGCCGTTTTCACTGACGGATGGTCAGCGGCAGGCGATCAGCGAGATCCTGCAGGATCTTTCTTCCGATCAGCTGATGGTGCGGATGCTGCAGGGGGATGTCGGCTGTGGCAAGACGATGGTGGCCGCATTTGGATTATATGCCTGTGTGCTTTCACATAAACAGGGGGCGTTTCTGGCCCCGACCGAGATCCTTGCCCGGCAGCACTGTGAAAGCCTGCGGCGGCTCTTTGCGGATCACGAGATCCGGATCGAGCTGCTGTGTTCTTCCCTGCGGCCGGCACAAAAGAAACAGATCTTGGATGAGCTGGCCGATCATACGATCGATATCATCGTCGGCACGCATGCGCTGTTTCAGGAAGAGGTTCGCTTTTACGATCTGGGCATGGTCGTGGCAGACGAGCAGCATCGCTTCGGTGTCCAGCAGCGCCGGCAGCTGCTGGAAAAGGGCGAAAAGGTCGATCTTCTTCTGATGAGCGCTACGCCGATCCCGCGGACGCTGGCACAGTCGCTGTTCGGCGACATGGATGTCTCGGTCATCGATCAGCTGCCGAAAGGGCGGATGCCGATCGAAACGGTGTTCGTTCCCTCCTCCAGCATGGGGCCGGTGCTGGAACAGGTGCTGGCGCTCGTCGATCAGGGCGACCAGTGTTATGTCGTCTGTCCGGCGATCGAAAAGAATGAAGAGATGGGACTGCGCAACGTGCTGGACATCTATGCGGGCATGAACCGCCTGCTGGGCCGGCGTTATCGCATCGCGCTGTTGCATGGCCGCATGAGCAGCGAGGAGAAACAGGCGGTGATGGAGCAGTTCGCAAACGGAGACGTGCAGTTTCTGGTGTCCACGACGGTCATCGAGGTAGGCATCGACGTCAAGAGCGCCAATGTGATGGTCATCTATGATGCGCATCGCTTTGGTCTTTCCACCATCCATCAGCTGCGCGGCAGGGTCGGCCGCGGCACGCGCAAAGGGCATTGTTTTCTTTTGAGCGATACAGAGGATGCGGAAGCCAGACAGCGGCTGAAAAAGATGGAACAGCTGAGCGATGGATTTGCGATCTCCCGCTATGATCTGCAGCTGCGTGGTCCCGGTGATCTGCTGGGCACGCGGCAGAGCGGTGTGCCCGGATTCGTGCTGGCCAATGTCATCACTGACGCAAAGATGCTGGAGGCCGCAAGAGCGGATGCAGCAGAGGCACTGACAAAGCTGTCGCAGGACGAATACCGCCATCTCTCTGCCTATCTGAGCGATGCGCTGAAAAAAGCTGCTTATATTGATTAGCTTTGTGATATAATACTGCATATCGGTGTGAAAAGGAGGTTTCCATGGAGTTTAACGAAAACAAAAAAAAGATCCGTGACAAGAGCTTTTTCTTCGTCTGGATGGCCTGCCTGATCTTTTCCCTCTTTTTCATCGCTTACTTCTTTTTCCTGCGCACCAGCGAGGTCGATGTGACCAAGCACATCATCCTGCAGTACAGCGGGGAAAACGGCAGCGCATCATTGCGGGTGCGCAGCGAGGAGATCAGCGTCAATCAGCGGCTGCAGGATTTTTATGATTCTCTGCGCTTCACTGCGACGCCCAGCGAAGATCTCTCCAACGGGGATACGGTGACGATCACGGTGGAATATGATCATGAGCTGGCACAGCAGTACCATCTGGAACCGATCAATGTCGTGCGGACGATCACGGTCGAAGGGCTGCCGGACCGTTATGAAAATGCGGCGGCGATCCCACCGGAGCTGCTGTCTTCACTGAGCGCACATGCGGACGCTTACCTGGAGAAGCATCTCTCTGCGATCCTGGAGAACGATTTTACGGATTTCTATCAGGCACAGGAAGTGACCCTGGATTCCTCAAAGATCATCTATCAGGCGTTCATGAAGTCAAAGAGCACGGACAACAGCGATCGTCTGATCACGGTCTACCGTCTGGATGCACATGGCTGGGTCAATCGCAGCGATGATGAGAAAAACCTGGAGGAGCTGTCCAGTACGATCTATTATATGGTCGTCTTTCCTTCCATCAATGATTCCGGTATGATTGCGGATGCCAATGCATACGGCGAAAAGCTGCTGGTATCCATCGATGCGGATGCCAGTGAGGAAGAGCGGGAGGATGCGCTGAGCTCCTATCTGCAGCGCAAGGGAAGAAACGGCTATGTCGTCGAACAGGTCAATGAGACCACGCAGGATCCGACGACAGAGGATCCTGCATAAGAAACCGAATGATCCTGAAGAGGGATGCCGATGGGAGCGGTGTTCCTCTTTTTTGGTACCGATCGGCAGGAGGCGCTCACACAAAAAAGCAACCTTCCACAGGCCAGGGAAGGTTGCTGTTGCCGGATCGATCGAAGCTACTCGCTGTAACGCAGCTGGGCGGCCAGGGCATCGAGGTCCTGCTTCGGCGATTCGTTGAATTCCAGAGTGATGGCGTCCGTTTCGTCGTAGCGGGGAATGAGATGGACATGAAAGTGCATGACGCTCTGTCCGGCCGCTTCATTGACGTTGGAAAGGATGTTCATGCCGGCTGCATTGGTCACCTGCATGATGTGGTTTGCCAGCTTTTGTGCGACCTGCATCAGATGGGCCAGCGTATCGCTGTCACAGCTCAGAAAATGGTCGTAATGAGCCTTTGGCACGACGAGGGCATGCCCTTTGGTCACCTGGGAGAGATCGAGAAAGGCGACGACCGTATCGTCTTCATAGATCTTGGAAGAAGGAATCTTTCCTTCGATGATATCACAAAATACACACATGGATGTTTACCTCCTGTCATTCGTTATTGTAACAGAAAGCGGGCAGAAAAAAAAGATGCAGGAACAGATGGCTCTGTGCCTGCATCGGCATGCTTAGGATTCGCTGTCCGCCTCTGCGATATCCGGACGCTGTACCAGATACTGCGGATAGCTGGTGCGGATGGTGTTGAATACATCCGTATCATAAACCGTGAAATTGTATTTCTTCAGATAGTAGACCATGGTGTCGCTCGTGATGCTGGTGTTCTCGGCCAGTGCATCGACGATCTGATCCTTGATCGTTTCATAGTCGTTGGATACGAGGTAGGCGATGTAATACGTACCGGTCGTGGAATCGACGATGACCTCGTTGATGAGCGTGTTGCCTTCGCTCTGTTCGGCCAGCTTGCTCAAAACGACGCTTGGCAGACCGCTGTCGGTGTAATAGAGCTGCTCGCTGCCGTCATAGGTCGTCGTATCGCCGTACTCTTCGGTGACTGCTTCAAAATCTTCACCGTCGTTGAGCGCATCGAGTGCCTGGCTGGCCTGATCCTGATCGGTCGTCGCCAGGATGCGTGCAACGGCCGGCTGGTAGTCGCTCAGGAATTCTTCGTTGTTTTCATCGAAATACTTCTTGTTCAGTTCGGTCTGTTCGATGTTTGGCAGGATGACCTTTTCGATGTACTCGTCCTTGTCGGCGTATCCCAGACGCTGGATGTACTCTTCCATCGTCATGTCATAGTAGCTTTCCGCCTGTGTGGCGACGCTGTCGTATTCTTCTTCGGCCTGTTCCCGCATCTCGTCCGTCACTTCGATCTCTGCTTCATAGATCTTCTGACGGATCATCGTCAGCGTATACTCTGCACCGCTGCTTGCTTTCATCTGCGGATACAGATCACCGTCTGTGATCGTTACATCGCCAACGGTGGCGACGACATCTCCGCCATGGGAGATGTTGGCGTAGGCGTTGCCGCATCCGCTCAGGGCAAGCGATGCCCCCAGGATGCATACGAGCTTTGTCTTCTTCATGTGTACTCCTCCTTTACGCATCCAGGCCGGCAAAGCGGCGCAGACGGGCTTCCATGTTTTCATCGGCAAAAGTGATCTCCAGCTTGTCTGCCGCATCGAACAGGATCTCGCTGGACAGGGTGGAATTGCGGCTGATCAAAGCAGAAGCCAATGAGCTCCATACATTGTCATCCTCAGATGCCTGCAGGGAATCCTTGCCGGCAACATCCGCATGGATCAATACGACCTTGTCGCCGCTGTCGCTGTTGACATGGATCCATTCGCTGGTCTCGCCTTCCTCCAGAGACAATGCTGCGCTGAACATCTCCTTTGTGAAGGTCGTGCTGCTTGCGGTGTCTTCGTCGATGTAGCCGTAGAAGCCGTTTTCATCGCTGATGGTCGACTGTGTATATTCGCTGGCCACATCTGCGAATGCAGTACCGTCTGCCAGCGCCGCATCGATCGTGTCCATCGATGCGCTCTCATCTTCGCTCAGAGAGTCGACATCGCTCACCGACAGCTCGATGATCGACAGGATGCGCGGGCTTTCCACGTCCGCCATCAGGTCGTCATAGTGTTCCTTTACATAATTCTGCTGCAAGACGCTCTCTTTCTGTGCCAGCATGCAGAAGCGATCCAGTTCATCATCCTCCAGGCCGACATTGTTGAGCATGCTGGCGATCAGCTCATCTGCACTGGAACTGCTGTTGGTCTGTGCCTGTGCTTCCAGGTTTTCCTTCAGCTGCTGTGCAGCCTCTTTCATCTCGTCGGTTTCTTCCGTAACGCTTTGTTCGATGACCGCATTGCGGAAGCGGTAGTAGAGCTGAGAAAGGGAAAAGCGGCTCATCTCATCATAGAGCTCGTCCGCGCTCAGATCGTAATCGTCGATCGAAGCGATGATGTCCTGGCCGTCCACGCTCTTTCCTTTGACAAAATCTTTTGTGGTATCCCATACGTAGTAGATCGCAAAGCCGCATAACAGGATCGCGATCAGTACGACGAACCAATTCTTCTTTATGATTTCCAACATAATCTCTCATCCTTTCAGTTGCTTTTTCATTATATTCGATTCCCATGGAAAAAGCAATTTTTCACCGCAATTCACGCAAAATTCAGATGCGTCGGCCGTCAGCGCTTTCACCGAGACGTTTGAATTGAGGTTTTCAGGCTTTTTTGCTATGATTAGACCGTCAATGAAAGGATGATGCACGATGAGTACATTAACGGTGAAAGACCTGCATGTGCAGGTAGAGGATAAAGAGATCCTGAAGGGGATCGATCTGGTCGTCAACGAAGGGGAGACCCATGCGCTGATGGGACCAAACGGCAACGGCAAGAGCACGCTGCTGTCTGCGATCATGGGAAATCCACGATACAAAGTGACCAAGGGAGAGATCTTGCTGGATGGAAAGGATGTCCGGACGATGGAGGTCGATGAGCGCAGCAAGGCCGGCCTGTTTCTGGGGATGCAGTATCCCAGCGAGATCAGCGGTGTGACCAATTCGGATTTCCTGCGGACGGCGGTCAACGCGCGCAGAGAGCGGCCGATCCCGCTGTTTACCTTCATCCGCCAGATGGAAAAGGCGATCAAGCAGCTGCAGATGAAGGAAGATCTGGCTCATCGCTTTTTGAATGAAGGCTTTTCCGGCGGGGAGAAAAAGCGCAATGAGATCATCCAGATGCTCCTGCTGGAACCGAGCATCGCCATGCTCGATGAGATCGACTCCGGCCTGGATGTGGATGCCCTCAAAGTGGTGGCATCGGCCATACTGGACTTACAGGCACGCAATCGGATGGGGCTGATCGTCGTATCGCATTATGCCCGGTTCTATTCTTATGTGAAGCCGACCCATGCCCATGTGCTGATGGATGGGCGCATCGTGGTCAGCGGCGGCAGCGAGCTGATCGAGCGCATCGACAGCGAAGGCTATGAATGGGTCGAGGAGACCTATCATGTGCGTGCTGCCCAGGAAGAGCAGAAACCGGTGGAGCTGTTAGGCAGCTGCGGGGCACACCGCGGGGAGTAACACGATGGAACAGGTATTGCAGGGCGTTTTGGAAGAACGCCTGACATGGAAGGAGAACGGCACACACAAACTGGTGGTACGGCCTTTCAGCAAGGGAGAGATCTATGTGCGCATCGAGGGAGAGACGCTCGATCTGACCAATGATCTGCTGGTGATGGAAGGCAGTGAGGTCAGCGTCTGGATCGATGTGCGTACACAGACGTCCCTGCGGATGCGGCAGCAGATCCACTGTGAGCGGGATGCGACCGTGCATGTTTCGTTCCTGGATGTGGCAGATGGAGTCAGCGATCATGCGATCGTCGGTGAGCATCTGGGCAGCAACGCCCGCATCGAGGTGCACACGGCAACGCTGGGCAGTGCGGACAAGCGCTGGCGGATGGAGCTCATCCACAGCTGTCCGCATACGCATGCCTTCATGGAGAACTACTGTGTCGTGGAAGAGGCGGTCAAGCTGGATGTCGAGGCCATCGGCAACATCCGCAAGGGAGCCTTCGGCAGCGAGAGCCATCAGAAGACACGAGTGCTGACGATGAGCGAGCACCACAACGCTCAGGTCGTACCGGTGCTCTATATCGATGAGAATGACGTCAAGGCATCCCATGCCATGACGCTGGGACAGCCGGATGAAGAACAGCTGTACTATCTGCAGTCGCGCGGCATCACCAGAGAGGCAGCGCTGGGCCTGCTGTCGATCGGCTACTTTCTTCCGGGCATCGAGCGGATCTCGAATAGAGAGCTGCAGGAGGAAATAAGATGTAACGTGGAAGAGAAGGTGGGATTGTATGGACGTCAGTCGCATTCGTGAAGATTTTCCGCTGTTGAAACAGACGATGATGGGTCATCCCCTCATCTATATGGATAATGCCGCGACCACGCTCAAACCGCGCTGTGTGATCGATGCCGTCACGGATTACTATACGCGTCTGGGCGCCAATGCCCATCGCGGAGACTATGCGCTCAGCGCACAGGTGGATGAAGCTTTTGAGGCGGCCAGAGCACGTGTGGCACAGTTTCTCAACGCGAAGAGCAGTGCGCAGATCGTCTTTACGAGCGGGACCAGCGCTTCGCTCAATCAGGTGGCGAGCGGGTATGCGCGTAAGATCTTAAAGGAGGGCGATGTCATCCTGAGCACGGTGGCGGAGCATGCCTCCAGCATTCTGCCGTTTCTGCGTGCGGCAAAGGAAACCGGGGCCCGTATGGAATACATCGAACTGGATGCGGATGGCCGCGTCACGCTGGAACACGTACAGCAAGCGCTGCATCCGCGGGTGCGCATGATCGTGCTGGCACAGGTGAGCAACGTGTTGGGACAGGTGGCGCCGGTGGCGGACATCTGCCGGATCGCTCATGCACAGGGCATCTGCGTCGTGGTGGACGGGGCTCAGTCGACCCCGCACATGCGCATCGATGTACAGCAGATGGACTGTGATTTCTTTGCGTTCAGCGCCCATAAGCTGTGCGGTCCGACCGGGGTCGGCGTCCTCTATGGCAAACAGGAGCTGCTGGAACAGTGTGAGCCGCTGTATCTGGGCGGCGGCAGCAACGCCCGTTTCGATGCCTGCGGCAACCTGCAGCTCAAAGAAGTGCCGTTTCGCTTTGAGAGCGGCACGCCGCCGATCGAAGGCGTGCTGGGCATGCGGGCCGCGATCGATTACCTGGAAGAGCATTCCATGGAAGCCATCCATGCGCATGAGCTGCAGCTGCGCAGCTACATCGTCGACCGGATGAAGCAGATGGACCATGTGATCCTTTACAATGAAAACGCACAAAGCGGCATCATCACGTTTAATGTGAAGAACATCTTCGCACAGGATGCGGCCAGCTATTTCAATGCTAACGGCATCGCGCTGCGCAGCGGCCAGCACTGCGCCAAGCTGCTGGTGGAGTTCTTGCAGACTTCCGCCACCCTGCGTGCAAGCCTCTATCTGTACAATACGAAGGAAGAGGCCGACCGTTTTCTGGATGTGCTGGCACAGTGCACGATGGAGCGCTGTCTGGATATCTTTTTTTGAAGGAGGGAGAGCGAGCATGTCAGATCTACTGAAAGACCCGATGATCCTGCGTCAGATCATCATGGATCATTATGAATACCCCCGCAATCACACATTGACGAAGGAAGAAGGCTATGCGCAGAAGCACATGGCCAGCGAATCCTGCATCGATGATATCTATGTGCAGTCCCGGATCGAGGAGGGCATCGTAAAGGATGTGCGCTTTGACGGCGTCGCCTGTACGATCTCCACTGCCTCCACCTCGATCATGAGCGAGCTGCTGCGGGGAAAGAGCATCGCCCAGGCCAGGGAGATCATCCGCAATTACTTTGCGATGATCGACCAGCAGGACTATGACGAAGCGCTGCTGGAGGAAGCCGTCGCCTTTGCCAACGTCGGCAAGCAGGCCAACCGCATCAAGTGTGCGACGATCGGCTGGAAGGCGATGGAGGAGATGTTAGCAGAAAGTGAGGAAAACGCCGATGAAAAATGATCAGCTGCCGCTGGAGGAGAGCTACGCATACGGCTTTCACGATGAGGACGTCAGCGTCTACAAGACCGAAAAGGGACTGAGCCGCAGCGTCGTCGAGACCATCTCAGCGATCAAAAACGAACCGCAGTGGATGCGGGAACTGCGCCTGCGGGCGTACGATTCGTTCATCGAACAGAAAAATCCGGACTGGGGACCGGATCTGAGCGGGATCGATTTTGACGAATATACCTATTACATAAAACCGAGCGAAAAACAGGAAAGCAGCTGGGAGGAAGTGCCGGAGACGATCAAGAACACCTTTGACCGTCTGGGCATCCCGCAGGCCGAACAGAAATACCTCGCCGGCGTGTCGACTCAGTATGAGTCGGAGGTCGTCTACCACAACATGCTGGCGGAAGTAGAAGAAAAAGGCGTGATCTTCCTGGATACGGATTCCGCTTTGCGCGAACATCCGGATCTGGTGCGCAAGTACTTCGGTACGCTTGTCCCTTACAGCGACAACAAATACGCAGCGCTCAATACGGCGGTGTGGAGCGGCGGTTCCTTCATCTATGTGCCAAAGGGCGTGAAGCTGGAAAAGCCGCTGCAGTCCTATTTCCGCATCAACAGCATGCAGATGGGGCAGTTTGAGCGCACGCTCATCATCGTGGATGAGGGAGCGGACGTACACTATGTCGAGGGCTGTACGGCTCCGCAGTATTCCAAGGACAGCCTGCATGCGGCCATCGTGGAGATCTTCGTGCATCAGAATGCTCGCTGCCGCTATTCGACCGTGCAGAACTGGTCGGACAACATCATCAACCTGGTGACCAAGCGCGCCAGGGTGCTGGCCAACGGTTCCATGGAATGGGTGGACGGCAACATCGGATCGCGTCTGAACATGAAATATCCGGCCTGTGTGCTCGCAGAGGAAGGGGCAAAGGGAACGATGATCTCGATCGCGGTCGCCGGGAAAGGGCAGCTGCAGGATGCCGGTGCGAAGATGTTGCATCTGGCGCCGCACACCACCAGCAACATCATCTCCAAGTCGATCGCCCGCAACGGCGGAGAGACCAACTTCCGCGATCTCATCTACCATTCGCCCAACGCCCACGGCGCCAAGAGCAAGATCGAGTGTGATACGCTGATCCTGGACGATCGTTCCCGCAGCGATACGATCCCGGTGAACCGTTCCCGCAACCAGAGCAGTCAGATCGAGCATGAGGCCACGGTCTCCAACGTCAGCGAGGAACAGCTGTTCTATCTGATGTCGCGCGGCCTTACGCGTCAGCAGGCGACCGAGATGATCGTGATGGGCTTTCTGGAGCCGTTTACCCGTGAGCTGCCGATGGAATATGCGGTCGAGCTCAATCAGCTTCTGAAGCTGGACATGAGTGATTCCATTGGCTGATCGGACGCTGCGGCAGGCGGCCCTGCGCAAACGGGCACGGCTTTCACAGGATCAGCGGATGAGCGACAGCGCCAAGATCGCCCGCCGGCTGATGGAACATCTGCGGGAAGCGGATACGATCGCACTGTATCTGGCGGATGAAAACGAGGTAGACCTTCGCCCGCTGCTGCCGCTGCTCTGGGAAACCAAGAGGATCGCCGTACCAGTATGTGCCGCAAAAGGAGCGATGTGCATGAGCGAGCTGACGGAAGATGCCCCATTGGTCAAAAACCGTTATGGCATCGAAGAACCGGCAACGCTGAAGCTGCTGCCGGCATCTGCCTTCGATGTGATCGTGGTGCCGATCGTCGCCTTTGATGCGAACGGACACCGCCTGGGACATGGCATGGGGTATTATGACCGCTATCTGGTGCATACCACCGCCTGCAAGATCGGGGTCGCCTTTGACTGTCAGCAGGTCGCACAGATCGATGCACGGCCGCATGATGTCGCCATGGACCTCATCCTCACGCCCTCAGCAGTCTATGATTTCCGCAGCCCTGCAGGAACGCGTTAAACGATCACGGGGATTCTTCGTCTGAAGGATCTCCTTTTGTTTTGCATCCGAGACGTGTGTGTAGATCTGTGTCGTCGTGATGGAACTGTGTCCCAGGATGTGCTGGATGCAGCGGATGTCCACATCATCCTCCAGCAGCATCGAGGCAAAGGTATGCCCTTACGGTATAATTACGACAAACAGAAAAAGCCTTTATTTTCAAGGAGTTTGAGCGTTTGTCGTCTTTTATTCAATTCCTTTTCCAAGTTGAAAATTGACGAAAACTATAAAGAAAAAAGGAGGCTGTTTTATTAACGACAAAATTTAATAGTGCCAGCGGTCCGGCTTTATGTCTGACCGCTGATTGCCGTGGGCGTTTCATCTTATTAGATGGACGCCTTTTTTCATGCAGATTCAGTGCGACAGTATGGAAAGGCAGAGATTTTATCTCAGAGGATATAGTGACGGCATTACATATCTAAAAAAGACTGGCATGCTGTAAAATGAGCATTTGATGAAGGCAGTATGTAATCATTCTATACCGATTTTTATAAGTTTCTGCACATTGTTCCCTCATACCTGCATAATTTATTCTTTTTTATGTGCATATAAAACGGAGGTGGCTTGATTTTCTGCATATAATATGCTACAATAATATGCAGAAAGGATGGTGTGATATGAGAAAATTCGATTACTCTTTTTTAAACAAC
>DWYK01000065.1 GCA_019118705.1 Candidatus Merdibacter merdigallinarum
GGAGAATCTTTTTGAGGAAAGAAGACAGCTCCCGTCAGAAACAAGGATACTCGATCGTGTTGACCCTCAGAAAATAATAGAGGATCCCGCTGTAAAGCCCATAGGCGAATGAGAAAGGATCGCTGATCAGCTTGTTCAGATCCTGCGGATTGCTCATATAGCCAAGCTCTACCAATAAGGCCGGCATCGTCGTGCGGCGAAGAACATAGAGGGCAGGGTTGACACGTACCAGGTTATTATTGGTCCCGGCCGTCGCACAAAGGATCGGCAAGACCGTGCTGGCCATGGTCCATGCGATGGAATTCTGTGCATATACATAGATCTCACTTCCATTGACAGCAGGCACACTGTTGTAATTGCAGTGAATGCTGAAGAAATAATCCGCGTCCCATGCATTTGCCATCGCAACACGTTCCTGCAGGGAGGAGGCAGTATCGGTGCCAAGCACTTGCTGCGGGTACATGCGTGAGGTCCGGACGGCAAAACGACAGTCGCTGTCCAAAAGCTGGGCCAGCATCTGTGTTACGGTAAAATTGATCGTCTGCTCCTCGATTCCTTCAACGATCGCACCAGCGTTAATATTTCCCGGGTTATGCCCGGCATCAATAAACAATTTGATCGTCATCGTGTTCACCTCTCTTCAGTCTATACATTTCTGGTGTTTTCTCATAGACTTTTGCGGAAGAAGGGATATACTATAAGAAGAAGCAGAGAGGAGGATGTTCATGCGGCAACGAGTGTTGCTGGCGGGTATATGGGAACAGGAAAATTCAGATTTCGAACGGCAGATGGATGAACTTCGAGGATTGGCGGATGCATGTGAGATGGAAGTCGTTGATGTGATGGTCCAGAAGCTCTCCCGCATGCAGCCGGCATCTTATCTTGGAAGCGGACGATTATTGGAAATCAAAGAGCGATTAGCGGAGAGCGAGGCAGAGGCTGTCGTCGTACTGCATGAATGTACGCCTTCGCAGCTGCGCAATCTGGAACGGTCATTGAATTGTCGGATCATTGACCGTACACAGCTGATCTTGCAGATATTTGAGCGTCGTGCTCGTACCAAGGAGGCCCGCATTCAGGTGGAAATGGCAATGTGTCAGTATGAGCTCCCCCGTCTGATGCATGCATCGGATCACTGGAGCCGGCAGGCTGGTGGACGAAACAAAGGAAAAGGTGAGCAGCAGCTTGCTTTGGATAAGCGCGCCTTGCAGCGAAGGATCACGTCCTTAAAAAGAGAACTGGCCGGTATCCAGGAAAAGAAAGAGACGCAGCGGCGCTTCCGCCAGCAGAGCCCCTTGAAAAAGATCGCCCTGGTCGGCTACACCAACGCCGGGAAATCCACCGTTTTGAATCATTTGCTGATGCTCAGTGAGCAGGCGAAGGAAAAACAGGTATTGGAGCAGGATCTGTTGTTTGCCACGCTGGATACGAATGTGCGGCTGATCCAGGTCAAAGGTCATACACCGTTTTTGCTGAGCGATACGGTCGGTTTCCTGGAACATCTGCCAAAGCCGCTGCTGGCAGCATTTGATGCCACGCTGAAGGAGGCGCAGAAAGCGGATCTTCTGCTGCATATCATCGACATCAGCGATCCACAGTTTGCAATCAAGCGCGAAGTGACGATACAGACGCTTCAGCGCATCGGCTGTGCACAGCTGCCCTGCATGGAAGTGTACAATAAAGTGGATCTCTGCAGCGATCTGCAAGAAGAAAAGAGAAATGACGCACTCTATATCAGCGCTTACAGTGAGGAAGGCATGCGACAGTTGCTGACGGCATTGGATGCGTGGCAGTGGGAAGACAGCGTTGCGCTTTCCTGGCGTTTTGCCTATGACCAGCAAAGAGAGCTTTCTTCTCTGTATACATATGCAGATATCGAGACACGCATGGAAAAAGAAAACGGCATTTATCTGCAGGGAAAGCTCCCGAGCAAACGCCGTTCTCAGTTTCGAGGTTATGAGTGTGAGGAAATCTGATCTCGTATTTCCTCGATGCGCTGTGTCGCTTCCCTGATATAGTTGCCGACATGATCGGGGTAATGCGCATCGGAGGCAGTGATGATGGAAGCATCTTCCTTCACCAGTGCAGTTATGAAAGCATCACTTAAACCGATATCTTCTGTATGATAACGATAGTGACAGCCGGTGTTGTTTTCCATCTTTACGTGATGTGCTGCGGCCAGTTTGGCCAGACGCTCAAAAGTTGGATACAGATCATAGCTCGGATAAATGTTGAAGAGCTTGATGGTATCCGGGTGTGCCACCTGTGTGAAAAGCCCGCTGGTGATCACTTGCTCTAAAAGCGTGTAATAGCGCTGATAAATGGCATCGGCTTCCTGTACATCCCACAACAGTTCTCTGGAAAACGGCATGTCATAGAGGATGCCGTCTATGGAGTGGATGCTGCCGACCAGAAAGTCATATGGAAATTGTGACAGGATCTCTTTTAAAAATGGTTCGGCCTCAGGCGTATAGCAGACCTCTAACCCAAAGAGAACGCGAACAGGGAGCTTTATCTGCTTCATTTCAT
>DWYK01000009.1 GCA_019118705.1 Candidatus Merdibacter merdigallinarum
CGGCGCAGGTGCCGTTCATGCGCTGCTCGATGCCGTTGTCGAAATAGATGATCTTCGCGTCCTCGCCGCCAAGCTCGATGACGACGTCGGTCTGTGGGATAAAGGTCTCGACCGCCGTCTTCGAGGCAATGACCTCCTGGACGAATTCGATACCGAGCCACTGGGCGAGAAGCAGGCCGCCCGAACCGGTGATGGCGATGGTCATGGGGGTGGCGGGGTACTTTTCCGCAGCCTCCCCCACCACTTCGACGATCGTGGCGCGAATGTCGGCATGGTGGCGCTTGTAGCATGAATGCAGGATGCGATTCTCGTCGTCGAGGACGGCGACCTTCACGGTAGTGGATCCGACATCGATGCCGATATGCAACGGCGCTGCCGAATCGGCCTGTACGGCGACCTTGGCGGCATCCTTCGAATCGACGGTGGTCACGACGGGCGCGACGCTGGGCGCCTCTTCGGAAGGCGAGCCGCTGGCCTGCACGGCGCTTTCGAGGTTCTTCTCTTCGCTCATCGCTTGCTCCTTAGGTTAGCCCTGGAGGGCATTGTCTGTACGGGATGCCGCGCATAGGCGGCGAAACGTTCGAGATCGGCCCTCACGGCCGAAGTTGTTTTCACATCTTGATGGCCTCGCCCGGTTTGATGAAGAACAGGCGCATCGCGACGAGCGCCATCTCCTCCGAACTCTCATGCATGCCAGTCTTGATCCACCGGTCGATCACGCCCAGATACGCGCCCGCGAAGTATGCGATGTAATAGCCCACGAATGCATCTTCGCTGTCGCGATAGCGCTCATGGAGAAGCGAGCGGATGAGTCCGCCGCAGAGCGCTTCCTGCAAACGCGGCCCGAAACGCACATCGCCGCCCGGCCCCAGAACCGCATGAAGGAAATCGCCTTCAGCACGTAGGTAGTCGAACAGTTCGACCAGGACCGGAAGCGGACGCTTGCGAGCGCGGTACATCAACAGGTCGCGTATCTCGAGCTCCTGCATCTTGGCGCGGAAGCCCTCGAGCCCCGCCATGACCTCGTCCTCAAGCGCGGCAAGCAGGGCGTCTTTATCTTTGAAATGATTGTAGAACGTGCCCCTGTTGAGGCCGGCGCGGGCGCACAGGTCGCCCACCGTGAAGCCGTCCAGGCCGCGCTCCTCCATGAGCGCGATGAGCGCTTCGCGAAGAGCGGCCTTCGAACGCGCAATGCGAGGGTCGCACGGCGAAACGGAAATCGGCATGTCACCAATCGCCTTGACCCCGTCAGACACGCAGGATACCGACATCGCCACCTCCTCTCGCTTCGGTGCTGTCGACATCGGAAAAGCCCAAAGACGCATCCTTCGACCTTTCCACCTTGCCTTTTGAACAGAATGACCAGTAATGGACATGTTGTTCATTACTGGTCATTGTAGACGGCGCATGCGAGTGTGGCAACATTTCACGCGAACAATGCGCATGATTCGAAATGCGGCTGTCGATTCATTCAGATTGGGAAGGTAACCTGCCGTCGCGAATCGCCTCCACGAAAGCGTCATAGTCAATTTGGTTCTGATCTGCATACGCGAATGCGAACCTCTGCATCGCATCATCGAAACCATCGCCGGTCCCGAGGTATGCGGAAATGGCAACGCTGTCTCCCGTGCGCGCATGCGCATGGGCAAGGGCCCGAGCGCATAGCCGAGCGGTATTCTCAAGGCCGCCCGCCCCTATCGTGTCGAGGTCGATGGAGCCCTTCCCATTCCAAAGCTGCCTTACGTAATAGTCCCTATGCTCGCCGAGGGGGTTGTCGGCGCTGGTCCAGCCAAGCAGGATGTCGCTTGTCGATTGCACCAAACGCTGCCCTTGGACCACACGCTCGCCGTGACTAGGAAAACCGCTTTCTCCCCTGTAGCGCTCGACGACCGATTGCTGGGCTTCCTTGACCTGCATCACCAAAGGATCCTTGATCGTTTTCCCGGAAAGAAGCACCACCCAGGAACGCGTTCCGACGCTGCCGACTCCGACCACCTTCTGGGCTATATCCTCGATTCGATAATGTCTCAGAAGCCAGCGACGATCGTAGGCAAGGCTATTGAAATACCGTCCGACCAACGCTTCTATCGCAAGCTCAATGCCCTCGACCGTATCGTAACCGTGATGCTCCGAGAGGGGCACGAGCTCCGGGGGACGATGTCTGAAACGCAGACGTCCATTGACAACTTCGGCCAGCTTATCCGCCGCGCGTACGTTATCCCGCGCCATCGCTTTTTCGATGGCGCGATGAAGCGTTCCGCTTTTCGACCCGCTTGACTCGCGTTCATATCTATCGAGAGTCTTTGCGACATCGAGATGCGAGTACCACGTATCGAGCTCGCTCATCTCGGAATACTTCTCCATCGATCGGCGATACGTCTTGACGCACGCCTTCACAATTTCCTTTCGCTTCCCCTTCGGGAAGCCGCGACCACGTGCACAGACTTCGACGCTCGCCGCAAGGCGCTTCACATCCCATTCCCAAGGACCAGGGGCCGTTTCGTCGAAGTCATTCACGTCGAACACCAGATGGCGCGTTGGGCTTGCGAAAACGCCGAAATTCGCAATATGGGCGTCCCCTATGCATTGCACGCGAAGTCCGGATTCTGGCGAAGAAGCCAAATCGGACGCCATGACAATCGCTGCCCCGCGAAAAAATGCGAATGGGGAGCTTTTCATACGTTCATAGCGAAGCGGAATTAACTCCTTTATCCTGCTCGCGGACTGCTCTTCGAGCAGCGCAACCGCACTTTCCCCGCTGTCGCGCAAAATCAATTCGCCGCATGAATCAATCGGACATGCCCGGCAGGCAGACCTTCCCCGGTCGGCTCTCTCTTCCAGGCTTCCGTATTCCTTGGCACCGGACAGCATCCGCTCCTTCGGGTTGACAGCATCTTTGTTGTTGGAAATCGCATTCGCAGACATCCCTGACCCCCGATTCGACCAAACGTAGACTTTCGTAACGGCCCAGCCGAATTATAAAGCCGGATAGAACACTCTTGCTGATTCGCTACTTCCCCTCGACCATATCGATAAGCTCCTGCTGAGAATGCACGCCAAGCTTGCCATAGATATGCTTGATATGGCTCTTCACCGTATTGCGAGAGAGCACGAACTCCTCCATGATGAAACGCGCATTGCGACCGCGGGCAAGCATGCCGAAGATCTCGCGCTCGCGCTCGGTAAGCCCATGGGACTCCGCCAGGTCGGCGCACCGACGCGCCATCGACTCCGTCGAATCGTCGCCCGCCTGCATCGATTCGGCTTCATCCGCATTCCCAGAGTCCGAAGTCGTAGAAGGGAGGCCCCGATCGCCTCGGCGAATCTCTTCGCGTCCGAGAAAGCCAATCGGAGAGTCTCCGACGAAGCCGGCGCGCGGATTCGCCCATGCGCTTACGGGCTCGACGCCGGACACCACTTCAGTGAAGCTGAATCGTCTGAATCCAAGCCAAAGAAACGCGAAGAGCACGAACGCAAGCATCAAGGCGAAGAACATGACCATGCGTTCATCGCCATGAACCAATACATTCGAGGCATGGCCCGCTATGGCACCTATGTCGGTCCCCACCGACGCGCAGAACTCGGCGAATCCGAACGTGGGAAGCATGGCGAACAAGTTGCGTCGCCCGATGCTCGCGAACATAAGCCAGAGCAGCACCTCAAAGCAGTTCTCACCCAGATCGATCAAGAGGTTGGACGCGGTGGAATCGGCGCCCAGAGTCACCGGAACCGTCAAAAAGCCCGCCATCACCAGCACGACCGAGAACGAGAACAACAGATCCTCCTGATGCTCTCCTTTCACCGCGAAAGCATAGACTACGGCGGCGAGCAGCACGAAAGCGAAAGCGCTCGTCCCCGCAGGGGCGTTCTCCACCTCGCCGAGGCACATCGCGTATCCTGCCGCCACGGAGAAAAGCAGGACGCAGACGAAAAGACCGTGCGAAGGCCTGAGGAATGCGCTCGGATGAAGAAGTTCGACGACATCAGCAGGAGCCCCCGTACGGACGCGGTCGAGCACCGGTCGGGCGATATGGGTCAGAAGGACGACAGGAATCGCCGTCACGATGGACAGGAACGCCGATGCGGCGGCGGGCGCAGCAAGAACGGGCATGAAAG
>DWYK01000066.1 GCA_019118705.1 Candidatus Merdibacter merdigallinarum
GGTGACGTCGCTTTAATGAAGGGAGAGACAGTCAGCTATCCTGATGAATTTT
The DNA here is from genome assembly GCA_019118705.1 of Candidatus Merdibacter merdigallinarum. Classification (GTDB taxonomy): domain Bacteria; phylum Bacillota_I; class Bacilli_A; order Erysipelotrichales; family Erysipelotrichaceae; genus Merdibacter; species Merdibacter merdigallinarum. The sequence continues at coordinate 53 of DWYK01000066.1, forward strand.
ACGGCCTGCTCCCGGATCTGAAGCTGGAGGCAGCAGAAGGCTCTGAGGGGATTGTGGAGATCGAAGAAGGGTATGCAAATTACCGGATCACAGGTGTTGGATCCGGCACTGCGACGCTTATCGTTTCTCTGGGAGACCAGTCTAAGGAAATTACCGCAACAGTAACGGGCATGGAAGAGCTGCCGGCTGCCGGGGAGGATTATGAAGGCGCTGAGGTGTCTGCAGGATCCAGGGATACGATACTGGACAGCAACAGTGATCTCTGGCAGTTTTACCCGGAGGTAAAGAAACTGGGAAGCAATGTGAAAGAGTATGTGTCCGGTTGGATCTACCACAGCGAAGGCGGAGATGATTATGCCTATATCGTGAAAAAAGATGACACTGTCTGGACAAAAGACGGGGAGACAAAACTGGCTGAAAATGTGAGCAGAGTCGAGAACCGATATGCTTTGGATAAGGATGGCACTCTGGTGAATCTTTTGAATTCCGGAGACGAGAAAATAGAAGGTGTGAAAGACTGGTATATCAGCGGACGTAAGGTGCTGATCCTGAAAGAGGACGGTACCATATGGACGAGGACAGAGAATCCGATGGGAAAAGATCCCGGTATATTGACACAGATCGCATCCGGTGCAAAAGAGATGGCGACAGATATGGGTTATCTGAAAGAAGATGGAACCCTGGTAAACTATTCCGGAAAAGTGCTTGCGCAGGGCGCAGCGTCTCTGGAAGGTGAGCTGGGCTACTATGATGCGGAAGGCAATTTCTATCTGGATGTCAACGGAGTGTATGCGAATATGGGGCAGTTTACTGTAGAAGATTACCAGGATGTTTACCAGAACGGCATCGACTACACCTTCTATCTGACAGAGGATAACAGACTGTACCGCGCGATCGGGGCGGCGGGCGTCACGCTGATCGCAGAAAATGTCGCATGTCTGTCGGAGTCTGCCGATACGGGCTGGATCTATCAGACAGAGGACGGCCAGCGCTATGATTTCAGCGGCAATCCCACAGAGGGGGAAAGTGAGGTCCTGGACTATGCCACGGATGAATATCACCGCAGCTTCCGGGTGATCCGGCAGGATGGCACCACGGTATTAACCCGTATAGGCGTGCCGATATTAAGCGATGTTGTATCTGTATGGAGCGATGTCTACACGACATACTGCCTGCGGACAGACGGCACAGTGTGGAATGTGACAGATATTCCTGTCCAGGTCATGGACCTTCAGGATCCTCCGATGCCGGCGTATGTACGCGGCGATGCGAACGGGGACGGGGAGGCCGGCATTGACGACCTGCGGCTTGTCCTGCGCCATGTGTGCCGCAAGACTGTCCTGGAAGGAACTTATTTCCAGGCGGCGGATGTGACGGATGACGGTGATGTGGACATCCAGGATCTGCGGAAGATCCTCCGCTTTGTATGCAGGAAGATCACAGAGCTGTAAAACATCCATGAGCGCTGTTAGCAGGAGAGATGGCTGAGATCAAGGGGGCCTGGAGGAGAAAGAGAACTGTGAGATAAGATGGCGTTAGAAAAACAACGTGGTAAGATGCCACGCTGTTTTTCTAAGTATCAGGGAGGAGGATTTTAAGAGTGAAGAGGTGTAGAAAGACAGTAGCCTTTTTGCTGGCGGGAATAGTTTCTTTTTGTGACATCCCGATGGTTGCGGTATATGCAGCCGACGTGGAGACGGATATCTCGGAACAGGCGCAGAGCGTGTATGAGGATTTTGTGTATGAGGTGAAGGATGGAGAAGTGGTCATCACTTCTTATACGGGATCGCAGCAGGTATTGGAGATACCGGAGAGCGTAGAAGATACGGAAGTGACGGCAGTCGGCGCAGGGGCGTTTGAAGGAAATGGGACGCTGACGCAGGTGACAATCCCGGAGAGTGTGGAGAAGATAGAAGAGGCGGCGTTTCGGAACTGCGGGGCGCTTCAGATGGTCTCCGTTGAATCGTCAAGGAGTTCGGCAGGGCTTGTATCGGTGGCCAGCCGTGCGTTCGAGGGCTGCGTCAGCCTCAGTTCCGTCGAATTTCCCCGCACGATACAGGAAATCGGAGAAGCGGCGTTTGACGGTTGCGTAAATCTGAAAGATATCTTTTACAATGGCACGCCGGAACAGTGGGCGAAGGTGACAGTCGGAGCGCAGGCAAGCGGCTTTACAGGGCCGGTCTGGTTCTATTCCTACTATCGGAATCATCTGCTGGATCTGATTGCTTACAGAGGCAGTGCAAGCGAGGTAAAGATTCCGGCTGAGCTCAGGGGAAAGATGATCTGGTCGGTGGAAAAAGATGCCTTTACAGACTGCCCTCAGGTCACGTCCATCCAGCTCTCGAAAAATGTTGACTATGTGGCAGTGGCAGCCTTCTCCGGCTGTCCTGCACTGGAAGAAATTCTGGTAGAAGAAGGTATTACAAGATATGCGTCCCGGGATGGCGTTCTTGTCTCGGGAGGGGGAAAGACGCTGTATGTCTATCCCCAGGGAAGGCAGGGCGTATACGCGATTCCGGATACGATAGAAACGATATTTCAGGGTGCCTTTGCCGGATGCGAAGGGCTTACGGAGGTCATTATCCCTGATAGCGTGACGAAAATTCAGGAAAATGCCTTTGCCGGATGCACAGGTCTGACTAAAGTTATCTATCGTGGGACTCAGACACAGTGGGAGAAAGTGCTGGTGGATGAAGAGGGCAATGAGCCGATGCTGAACGCGGAGCTGGAGGCTTCGCTTCCCCAGGAGATGACGGTTCGCTTCGAAGCGTTTCAGACAGAGGAGTACGAGGATATGACCGTGCTGGAAGACAGCCTTGTCACAGAGCCGGCTACAGAGCCATACAGAGACGGATATGTATTTCTCGGCTGGTATCTGGGGGATGAGAAGTGGGATTTCTCCAGGGATCGTGTGGAGGGCAATATGACGCTGACTGCGAGATGGATGGCAGACGAGCCGGTGTACTGGATCTTTGATATCCCGTATGACCAGAATGACAGGAAGCAAGGAAACCGCATTGTGGGGACTGGGGATGAATTTAAACTGAGTGTAGGAACGGCTCTTGCAACCTACCCAGACAGGATTACCAATAAGAACTGGGAGAGCAGAAATCCAGAGATTGTATCCAACCGGACGAACAATGATATGGAAGTCTGGTGCAATGCGAACAGCCCGGGAACAGGGGATATTGTCTGCTCGCTGACTTCAATATTAACAGGCGTACAGTATGATGAGAGAGTTGATTCGGAGACGTTTCATATCCGCGTCGTGGATCCGGCTACGACCGTGCGGCTGGGAGAGAGCACGAAGACCATGCAGACCGGTGAGACGGACATCCTCGATGTTCTTACCTCTCCCGGAGATAACTGGGCGCGTACAGCGGCCGGATTCAGTCTGACATCTTCCGCACCTGAGGTAGTGGACATTACGATTGACGGTTGCCTGCAGGCGCTGACACCCGGCACGGCGGTGATCACGGCATCCCTGAAAAACGGGGCTTCTACTTCTTGCACGATCACAGTGTACGAGGAAGGGGCTTATGTCAGGGGTGATGCGAACGGGGACGGGGAGGCCGGCATTGGCGACCTGCGGCTTGTCCTGCGCCATGTGTGCCGCAAGACTGTCCTGGAAGGAACTTACTTCCAGGCGGCGGATGTGACGGATGACGGCAATGTGGACATCCAGGATCTGCGGAAGATCCTCCGCTTTGTATGCAGGAAGATCACAGAGCTGTAATGATAGGCCCTGCCGGAGGAGTCCGGCAGGAACCCTTTATATCCGGGAGGAAAAAGATGGGAAAGATAAATAAGATGAGATGTACTGTAGGGGTCCTGCTGTTCGCATTTCTGTGCGCTGCCCTGCCTGTAAGGGCAGAAGAATCACAGACACCGGAATGGACCTATCCGAGATGGATATCTTCAGAGGAAATGTCCCAGGGGACGTATAGCAGTACTGAAGAAAAGACAATCGCTCAGAAAGCGGAGATATATCGTGAACTGGAGGAACGGATCACAGAGACACTTCTGGAGGAGAAATATGCTGTGGATCTTTCCGGCATTGATATGGATTATATGATGTTCCTGCAGTATTATGACATGTGTCCCTATTTCGGACAGGGAATACGGGCTTACGATTTTACAGAAGGCGAGGAGATGAATATCAT
>DWYK01000067.1 GCA_019118705.1 Candidatus Merdibacter merdigallinarum
TGGAAGCGTGCTTCTTATTTGAACTATCTGGCGAAACAAAAGCACCGCAATTTCGGTGCTAATGTTTAACTTTTTTTGAGACATTTTCAAATTTGGTTGACACCAAAAATTCAAAAAAATGCAAAAATGTAACGATCGGATCTCAGGAAGAAAGCGGAGATCCAAACAGATCCCCGCTGTAGGTCGCATGTGTTTGCTAGGTGAGGCGTAATGACAGAATGTCGTTGAGGACCTTTTCCGGCAGATCCGGTGTGATCCGGCGATAACGATGCTGCAGCTGCCAGGTGCCATCGTAGAGGAACGCGTGTTTCTGGATCACATCGTATACCTTGCCAAAGGTCGTTTTTGGCTGGATCAGGGAAAGCTCCTGATACGAACGCTGATCCGTATCGGCGATGATGGAGAGCGGAAAAGCTGCGAGCTCCTGCCATCGTTCGAGCACGGCCTTCTGGTCTCGCGAGACGAAGAAGACATCACAGTCCAGCAAGGCAAAGTGCGGAATGTACTGCTTGAACAGCGTGAGGATCCTGGCAGAGCTCGGTATGAGGACGGAATCGACAAAGCAAACCAGATGGAAGCTGTTATACGGACTCCTTTTGTTTTCCGGAAGCTGTTGCAGGATGATCGTTGGAATGCATGGCGTTTTTTTCGTTGGCATGATATCCTCCCACTTTCTGATAATCACTAAGCGGGATGCTGTAAAGCGCGAAATCTGAGGCAGGCGAAGATTTATCAGGATCGTCTTCCAGATGGCGATACGCGTTCATCCGGCTGCGGATGAAGGCGGTCAGAGCGCCGACCTTTTCTGCTTCGATGCATAATAATAAGATCGTATTGCCATAATGCAGAAAATCGCCGGTGCTGGCAATTTCGGTTGCGGAGTAGCCGGCAGCGATCAGATCGCCGGAAAGCTGCTGTGCGTATTCTCCGCTGACTGTCAGCCACAATAGTTTCATGAAGCGCTCACCTCGTAATAATGATAGCATAAACCGTAAAGATTTTGGTGATTTTCCATGAATTATCGATGAATAATTCCTGCGGGTCACCGCAGACTAAGTGTGAGCGAAAGGAGCGATACGATGGATACGAGATGTGTACAGGAACTCAATCAGCTGTTGAAAGGCACACACATGGGGGCATCGCTGTTTGAAGATCTGAAAGGGAAAGCGAACGATCCGGCGCTGATCCACCTCATCGATGACTGCCTGCAGCGGCTGCGCCGGCATCAGGAGCTGCTGGAAGAACAGGTACGGATGCTGGAGGGAGAACCGGCGATGGACGGCGGTTTCTTTCAGGGGATCAGCGAGATGGTCGAGAAGATCCGGACGTTTCCCATCGAAGCCGATGTGGAGCTGGCAAAAGAGTGCATCCAATACATGGAATCGGGCCTTCAGGCACTGAATCAGTTTGAACAGAAGCAGTATGTCCTGGAACCGATGGTGCAGCGCAGTCTTGGCTGTATGCGGGATGACTATCAGATCAGCTATCACTCCTTCCATCAGTATGTGCTGCAGCATGCGCGAAGCTGAAGGCATGCGGATGTGATGAGGTGCAAAGAAAACGGAGAGGAACGTTCCTCTCTGTTTTCGATGGATGGATCAAAGGAAGCGACGTTCGAGAGCGCTGTTTTTTTATTTCGTCCTGTTGTATAATAGATGTCAGTGAAGAAGGAGGGATACACATGCGTGTAGAAGAACGCCTGTTATCGTATGTGGTCGTGGATACGCAGTCCGATGAGCAGTCAACGGCATCACCGAGCACAGAAAAACAGCTGGTACTGGCAGAGATGCTGAAGGATGAGCTGCAGGGATTGGGCATCGAAAATGCCCACGTGGATGCATATGGAGTGGTTTATGGAAAGCTGGAGGCCAATGCTCAGGGATATCCGGCCATCGGCCTGAATGCGCATATGGATACAGCGACCGACCTGACCGGGACCAATGTGCGGCCGCGGATCATCCGCGCTTATGACGGCGGCATCATCGATCTCAACGAAGAGATACAGATGGATCCGCAGCAGTTTCCGATCCTGAAGGAACACATCGGGGACGACCTGATCGTCACAGACGGGAATACGCTGCTGGGGGCGGACGACAAGGCCGGCATCGCCATCATCATGACCGCCCTGGAACAGATGATCGAACGGCAGATGCCGCATGGCGATATCTATGTCGCCTTTACGCCGGATGAAGAGGTCGGTCGGGGAACCGAACACTTTGATCTGAACAAGTTCCGGGCAGATTTTGCCTATACGGTCGACGGCGGTGCGATCAATGAGATCGACTATGAGAATTTCAATGCGGCGCAGGCACAGATCACGATCCAAGGAAAGAGCATCCATCCGGGAACGGCCAAAAACAAGATGGTCAACGCTTCCCTGCTGGCCATGCAGTTTCATGCGCTGTTACCAATCGAGCAGAACCCGGCCTATACGGAAGGGTATGAGGGGTTCAATCACCTGTTGCATCTGCAGGGAGAGTGCGACCACGCTCAGATGACCTACATCATCCGCAACCATGACGATGCGAAGTTTGAAGCGCAGAAGCAGCTGTTCATCGACAACTGCGCATTTCTGAACAAGCGCTATGGGGATGGAACCTTTACCCTGAAATTGGTCGATCAGTACCGCAACATGCGCTCGATCATCGAAAAGGACATGCGCGTGATCGAACTGGCGAAACGGGCCATTGCGGCGGCCGGAGAGACACCGGTCTCCTCACCGGTGCGCGGTGGTACCGATGGTGCGGAACTGACGTACATGGGCATGCCTTGTCCGAATTTCGGTACCGGCAGCTACAACCATCACGGACGTTATGAGTTTGCGTCCATTGCGGATATGACGAAGATGGTGGAGATCATCACCAATGTGCTGACATTGTCCAAAGAGGTCAGCGAAGAATTCGCTCAATGACAGACGACAGCGAACAAGATCCGAGAAAAGCATTCTGCCCGATGTGGTGCAGGATGCTTTTTTGTCGGATACCCGAAAAAAACGCCGCAGAGGGCGTTGGATGCTCTTATGAGAAAAACGGACCAAACGGTTACAGGGGCTCTTCTACGACATGGATCCCCAGCAGGGCGATCAGGGCGATCGCCTGTGAGGGAGAGAGGAAGACGCCGCGCAGGCTTTCTTCGCTGACCGTGATGCCATCGATCCGATCGCTTTCCAGATGGATGCCCGTCAGTGAGGTGTTGGCGAAGGAACAAGCCTGCAGATCACAGGAGCGAAAGACCAGATGTTTCTGGTGGCAGAGATTGAAACCGCCGTCCTTGATCAAACACTCTGTGAACGCACAGCGTTCAAAGTGGGCAGAACCGAAATTGGCATAGCTGAAGTTACAGCCGTCGCAGACGACATCCTTCCAGGTGCTTTCATAGAAGGCGGCGCCGATGAAACGACAGCCTTCAAAGCGACAGCGAAAGAAGCGGCTGCTGCTGAGGTCGGCCCCGGAAAGGTCACAGGCGGTAAAGATGCAGTCCAGAAATTCACAGCCGGTGAATTGGGCGCTCGGACATTCGATATGGTCGAACCGGCAGCTGTCAAACCGGTATTCATCGCCTCTGACGCTATCTTCCATGGCGAGGGCCTCCTGCCGGAAGAGCAGGTCATGGTGAACGCTCTGCTGCGCCAGCTGTTGGGAGAGCAGCGCGGGCGCAGTGACGGTGCCGCAACGGGGCGGGTGAGGTACATGGGATGCGGTGTTTGTCTGTTTCTTCATGGGACCTCCGTTTTTGCTTTTCTGTTCTTTTATTATATAAGGAAATTCTGATTTGGGAAAGGATTTTGAAAGAGTGCGTGCGTCAGAGGCACCCGATATAGTATAATAGACGCATATGCAGAAAAGGAGGCGGATGGCATGGAAGCGTTGTTTACGGTGATCGCACGCTCGATGGGCATCGAAGCGCTGCAGGTGGAAGCGGTCATGACGCTCTTACGGGAAGGCAGCAGCGTTCCTTTTATCGCCCGTTATCGAAAAGAACGTACCAAAGGGCTGGATGAGGAACAGATCCGACAGATCGAAGAAGCCTATCTGTATCAGACCCATCTGGAAAAGCGAAAAGAGGATGTGCTGCGTCTGATCGATCAGCAGGGGATGCTGGACGAAGCGCTGCGGGAAGCCATATGCGCCTGTGAAAAGCTCTCACAGGTGGAAGATCTGTATCGCCCGTATCAGCAGAAGCGAAAGACCCGGGCGACGATGGCGATCGCCAAAGGGCTGCGACCGCTGGCGGAGTGGATGCTGCGGCTGCCGGCGAAGGGCGATCTGCGAAGGGAGGCAGCTGCATTTGTCGGCGAACAGGTGAAAGATGAAACAGAAGCGATCGCAGGCGCAAAGGATATCATTGCGGAAATGGTCAGTGATGATGCCCGGGTGCGGGAGGTGATCCGCACTTCGATGCAGAAGTATGGACGCATCGTTACAAAGGCGAAGAAACAGCACACGGATGAGCGGCACATCTACCAGATGTACTATGATCACAGCGAACGGATCGACCGTGTGCAGCCGCATCGCATCATGGCGATCGACCGCGGGGAAAAAGAGAAGGTGCTGCAGGTGTCTATTTCCTTTAATGAAGCGTATGTCGAGCAGTGGGTCCTCCGACGGTTCCTCAAAAACCGCGCGACCTGTGTGCAGGAGGAATTGACCGCGGCGATCCGGGATGGTCTGTCGCGTCTGGCAATTCCCAGCGTGGAGCGGGAAGTGCGTGCCGCATTGAGCGAGCGGGCGCAGGAGGCCAGCATCGATGTCTTCTCGATGAACGTCGAACGTCTGCTGACCCAGCCGCCGATCAAGGATCGCTGGGTGCTGGGGTTCGACCCGGCGTTTCGCACCGGTTGCAAGCTGGCGGTGATCGATCCGATGGGGACCCTGAAGGAGATCAGCGTCATCTATCCGCATCCGCCCAAGGCACGGGTCAGAGAAGCACAACAGGAGCTGCTGCGGCTGTTGCATGCCTATCCGATCACGATCATCGCCATCGGCAACGGGACGGCTTCCCGGGAGAGCGAAGCCTTCGTCGCTCATCTCATCCGCAAAGAGAAGCTGTCCGTGAGCTTTGCCCTGGTGAGCGAGGCCGGCGCCAGCGTGTATTCGGCCAGTCCGCTGGCCAGAAAGGAGTTTCCGGAGCTGCAGGTCGAACAGCGTTCCGCCATTTCCATCGCCCGTCGGATCATCGATCCGCTGGCAGAGCTGATCAAGATCGATCCACAGTCGCTGGGGGTCGGGCAGTATCAGCATGATCTGCCGCCGGCAAGGCTCAAAGAACGACTGGACTTCGTCGTGACCAAGGCGGTCAACCGTGTGGGCGTCAATGTCAATACGGCTTCTGCAGAGCTGCTGAAGCATGTTTCCGGCCTGAATGCCACGACTGCACAGAACATCCTCGATTATCGAAAGGCGCATGGATCGATCACTTCACGCGCGCAGCTGCGTCAGATCCCGAAGATCGGCGCCAAATCGTTTGAACAGGCCGCCGGCTTTCTGCGGATTGCAGACGGTGTGGAATTTCTGGACCGCACCGGCATCCATCCGGAGAGCTATCCGTTGGCCAGACAGGTGTTGCAGGCACTGGGCTTACAGACGGATCAAATGGGCAGTACGGATGCCAGAGCGGCGGTGGCAGCGGTCGATGCGGATGCGCTGTGTGAGCGGCTGCACGGGGATCCCTATACGATCCGGGATATCCTCGATGCAATCGCCGCACCGCTGCAGGATTACCGCGATCAGTTTGAACCGGTGCTGTTAAAGAGCGATGTGCTGGAGCTTTCGGATCTGCATGTCGGAGATGAGCTGCAGGGCACGGTGCGCAATGTCGTCGACTTTGGTGCGTTCGTGGACATCGGGCTGCATGAAGACGGATTGGTGCACATTTCCAGGCTGAGCCGAAAGCGAGTGGCCCGTGCCGGAGATGTCGTGTCCATCGGGGACATCGTTACCGTATGGGTCTGCCAGATCGATGAACAGCGCCAGAAAGTGCAGCTGTCCATGGTGCCGCCGCGCTGAGCGAACGGCGCTGATACCGATACAATGATCATGCTGTGTGCGAAAATGGAGGAACTATGAAAATCGAAACAGGAACGAAATTTGAAGTGGAGATCGAAGGGCTGACGACGGTGATGGACTTTGTGGAAGACCGTTTCATCTTTCTCGTCAAGGACAGCTTCTGGAACGATGTGGAGCTGCAGATGGCGCGGACCATGCCGCTGGAGATCGATTTTCTCTACCGCTATGATGTCGCTGTGTTTCTGCTGACGGTGGGCGATATCGATACGAGCGACTTTTATTTCAATGTGCAGGAAAATGACTGGAGCGAAGCGCTGCTGCAGGAAGGGGAGCCGTTGCGTTGCAGCATCGTCCTGCTGGATGCGGACAATCTGGTCTGCCTCCATCGGGAGGTGACCTTTTCCCTGGAGGATTCCCGGCAGATCCGCGCATCTCTGCGCAGACAGCAGGACGTGGAGTTTCATGAAGGGGAATTTGATGTCAACGCCAGCGGTCTGATGAGCAGCCTGGAGCCTTTTGAGATGCAGCCGATGGCACAGGTGCATGCCGTATTCGGCGCATCGGCAAAATAAAACGGAAAAAAACGTGCGGGAAATGCACGGAGCATGCGTGTTTCATTGTTTTTTCGGCCCGCATGCTATATACTTGTAAAAGAAAGATGGGGAGGTAACGATTGATGAATGCAGTAGTGAGCGTTATTGGAAAGGACCGTGTCGGGATCCTCGCACGCGTCGCCACCGAGTGTGCCCAGGCGAATGTCAATGTCGTAGAGGTCACACAGACACTGTTACAGGATACATTTGCGATGACGATGCTGGTCAACATCGACCAGATCGCCATGAAGCTGAGCGAATTTGCTCAGCATATGGACAATGTGGGAAAAGAGATGGGATTGGTGATCCACGTCATGCATGAGGACATCTTCAATTCCATGCACAAGATCCAGGGGTAAGCAACATGATCAATTCCAAGGATATATTAGAAACGATCAAGATGATCGACGAGGAATACCTCGATGTGCGCACGATCACGATGGGCATCTCTTTGCTGAACTGTGCCGATGCGGACATCGAAAAGTCCTGTGAAAAGATCTATCGCAAGATCACCACGCTGGCGAAGGATCTGGTCAAGGTCGGAAACGACATCGGTCGGGAGTATGGCATTCCGATCATCAACAAACGGATCGCCGTGACACCGATCGCCATGCTGGTCGGAGTGAGCGGCGGGGATCCGATCCGTTATGCGCTGACGCTGGAGCGCTGTGCACAGGAGATCGGCGTCGACTTTATCGGAGGTTACAGCGCTCTGGTACAGAAGGGCTTCTCGGCCGGAGACCGGGCGCTGATCGAATCGATCCCGCAGGCGCTGGCGCAGACGGAGCACATCTGTGCATCGGTCAACGTCGGATCGACCAAGGCGGGCATCAACATGGATGCGGTCCGGATGATGGGCGAGGTCGTCAAGCAGGCAGCCGAGATCACGGCGGATCGAGACTGCATCGGTGCGGCCAAGATCGTCGTCTTCTGCAATGCGCCGGAAGATAACCCGTTCATGGCCGGGGCCTTCCACGGTGTCGGAGAAGCGGACTGTGTCATCAACGTCGGCGTCAGCGGTCCGGGCGTCGTGCGCGCCGTATTGGAAAAAGCACCGAAGGATCTGGAGATGAATGAACTGGCGGATCTGATCAAGCGTACGGCCTTTAAGATCACGCGGATGGGGCAGCTGGTCGGAACGGTGGCCAGCGAACGGCTGAACGTTCCGTTCGGCATCGTCGACCTCTCCCTGGCGCCGACACCGGCCATCGGGGATTCGGTCGCCTACATCCTGGAAGAGATGGGGCTGGAGACGTGCGGTGCGTATGGAACGACCGCATGTCTGGCCATGCTCAATGATGCGGTGAAAAAGGGCGGTGTCATGGCCAGCTCTTCGGTCGGTGGTCTCAGCGGTGCCTTCATTCCGGTATCGGAGGACGCCGGAATGATTGCGGCAGCAAAAAGCGGGATCCTGACGCTGGAAAAGCTGGAAGCGATGACGGCGGTGTGCAGCGTCGGTCTGGACATGGTCGTCGTACCGGGCGATGTCAGCGCTTCGCTGATTTCCGGCATGATCGCAGATGAAGCAGCGATCGGCATGGTCAATTCCAAGACGACCGCAGTGCGTGTGATCCCGGCCATCGGCCGCAAGGAGGGCGATGAACTGAGCTTTGGCGGTCTGCTGGGCGCCGGTCCGGTGATGCATATGAACCGCAGCGACAACAGCGTGATGATCGCCCGCGGCGGACGCATTCCGGCACCGCTGCAGAGCCTGAAGAATTAAGAATGATCCCAGATGAGAGCACATGCGGACTTTCAAGGCCCGCTGCTCTCTTTTTTTATGGAAAACGAGGTGTCTGTCTTTATTTTTCGATGGATTATGCTAAAATAAGAAAGTTAAAAGGATGTGAGTATATGCTTGAACTGAGAAATCTGACCTTTGAGGCAGACGGCAAGCGAATCGTAGATGATATTTCCCTGACCTTTACCCAGCATGCGTTTACCGTCATCACCGGTCCCAACGGCGGCGGCAAATCCACCTTGGCCAAGCTGATCATGGGAATCGAACGACCGACGAGCGGGCAGATCCTGTTCGACGGGGAAGATATTACGGCACTTTCGATCGATGAGCGTGCCAAGCGTGGCATCGGGTATGCCTTTCAGCAGCCGCCGCGCTTCAAAGGGATGAGCGTCCGTCGCCTGCTGGAGCTGGCGCATGGAAAGCCGCTGGAAGAGGAACACTGCATCTCCTATCTGAGCGATGTCGGCCTGTGTTCCAAGGATTACCTCGATCGCGATGTGGACGGTTCGCTTTCCGGCGGAGAGGTCAAGCGCATTGAGATCGCCACTCTGCTGGCGCGTGAGCTGAAGCTGAGCATCTTCGATGAGCCGGAGGCCGGTATCGATCTCTGGAGCTTCTCCAAGCTGGTGGAGACCTTCCGTACGCTGCACGAGCGAAACCGGCAGGACATCCTGCTGATCTCGCACCAGGAGCGCATCATGCAGCTGGCCGATGAGATGATCGTGATCGAAAACGGCAAGGTCGCTGCCCGCGGCAGCAAAGACGAGATCCTGCCGACGCTGTTACTGGAATTTGAGCCGTGTGGCATCAACAAGAAAGCAGGTGACGGATATGCTGGATAATACAGAAAAACAGCTGCTGCGGCAGATTGCCGGCATCAGCGGCTTTCAGCCGGGCTCGGCTTTTAACCTGCGGGCCAACGGCAGCGGTGTGGAACGTCATTCCACGCCACAGGTGACCATTCGCCAGAAAAGCGACAAGCCGGGCATCGACATCTTCGTGGCCCCGCATACCGAGGTCGAACAGGTCCATATCCCGGTCATCATTACCGAGAGCGGGGTGAATGATCTGGTATACAATGATTTCTATATCGGCGAAGGCGCCCAGGTGGAGATCATCGCCGGCTGTGGGATCCACAATGACGGCTGTGATACCTCGCAGCACGATGGCATCCATACGTTCCACATCAGCAAACAGGCACATGTCGTCTACACCGAAAAGCACTATGGCGAAGGAAACGGTGAAGGGGGACGCATCCTGAACCCGACGACGAATATCTATATGGAAGAAGGTAGCTATGCCCAGATGGACATGAGCCAGATCAAGGGCGTCGATTCGACCAAGCGGATCACCTATGCCAAACTGGGGAAGGATGCCAAGCTGGTCATCAATGAAAAGCTGCTCACACATGGCCGGCAGTTTGCCCATTCGGATGTCGAGGTCGATCTCGACGGTGAGAACAGCGCCTTGCAGATCGTGTCCCGTTCGGTGGGAAAGGATGATTCCGTCCAGGTCTTTCATCCGATCGCCCGCGGGAACAATGCCTGTCGGGCACATGTGCAGTGTGATTCCATCCTGATGGGAAATGCGAAGATCTCCTCCATTCCGGAGATCGCAGCCAATCATGTGGATGCACAGGTCGTCCATGAGGCGGCCATCGGCAAGATCAACAGCGATCAGCTGATCAAGCTGCAGACCTTCGGCCTCAGCGAAGAGGAGGCGGAAGCAGTCATCGTGGATGGATTCCTTCGCTGATCATGGATGTTTCACAGGACCGCAAGGTCCTTTTTTCTTCCGGCGGGATCCCAAGAGCAGGGCGGATGTGAAAAAAACGGAAAAACCTTGTTCTGCGAGAGGGTTTCATCGTACAATAGGAATAAGAAAGAGAAATGAAAAAAGGGGGTAACGAAAAGTGAAGAAATACCGATGGCTGCTGGTGCTGGGCGTCTTCGCTCTGGTGCTGTTCGTGCCGATCCTGGTGCAGGCAGATGTGGGCAATTCCTTTTCCGGAGGTTCTTCCGGCGGTGATTATGGCGGAGGCTACAGCGGCGGTTCCGGACTGGGCGGCATCGTCTTTCTGGGCGGAGGCGGCGACCTCTCCACGATCATCATTGCGATCATCCTGGTGGCGGCGATCACCTATTTTCGCTCGAAAAACGGAGGTGCCCGACGGACGGCTCCGTATCGAAGCAGCGGACAGCAGCGTGTCTGCAACGAGGCAAAAGCGATCGCCGATGTACAGGCGATCGATCCGGACTTCTCCGCAGAGAGCTTCAAGACCTATGCGTCCGAGGTGTATCTGACGCTGCAGGAGGCATGGGAAGACCGTGACTGGAAAAAGGTCCGCCCCTTTGAGAGCAATGCACTGTTCAATGTGCATGACCGTCAGCTGCAGGAGTATATCGAGCAGCATAAGACCAACCATCTGGACATGCAGAACGTGCGCAACATCACGATCGCGGATTTTCGCAGCGATGGAGCACATGAGGTGCTCAGCGTCAAGCTGGAAGCGAGCCTGCTGGACTACGTGACGGACGATGAGAGCGGAAAGGTGCTGGAGGGCAGCAAGACCCAGCACCAGCATCGTTTTTACTACCTGGAGTTCATCCGCAGCGCCGGCGTGAAGACGACGGTGGACAAAGAACTCAACGTCACGAACTGTCCCAACTGCGGCGCACCGAGCGAAGTGACCAGCAGCGGGGAATGTGCGTACTGCCATTCCATCATCACCAACGGTGATTTTGGCTGGGTATTGAATAAGTATATGGCCTGGTAAGGAGGAGACGAACATGGGTCTGATTCGAGCAGCGTTTGATTCTGCCAGAACGACACTGGCAGATCAGTGGATCGAGTATTATTACTGCGATTCGTTAAGCAACGAGGTGCTGATCCAGAAGGGAACCAAAGTGGTGACCAGCGGCAGCAACACCAAGGGAAGCGAAAACATCATCACCAACGGCAGCGGCTTTGCGGTCAATGAGGGACAGGCGCTGCTGATCGTGGAAGACGGTAAGATCGTGGAGTTCTCCACAGAGCCGGGGCGGTTTACCTGGGATGATTCCACAGAGCCCAGCCTGTTTGACAACGGTTGGAAAGGACTGAAGGATTCCTTCAAGATCTTTGGCAAGCGCTTTACGATGGGCGGTACACCGGGCAAGGATCAGCGTGTGTATTTTGTCAATCTCAAGGAGATCATCGATAACAAATTCGGCAGTGCAACGCCGATGCCTTATCATGATCCGGTCTACCGAAACATCTATATCCGCTATTTTGGACAGTACACCTTCCGCATCCAGGATCCGATCCGCTTTTATGCCAATCTCAGCGGCAATGTCAGTGATTCCTATACGAAGACACAGCTGATGCAGCAGTGTGATGCGGAGTTTGTGAATGCGCTGGATACTGCGCTGGCCAAGTGCGGAGACGAAGGCTATCAGTTCAGCGATCTGCCAAAGAGACAGATGGAGATCGCTTCGTATATGAACGATGCGCTGGACGCTTCCTGGAGCGAGCGCCGCGGCATGGTCGTGGAAGTAGTTGCCATCGCGAAGGTCACGCCGGATGATGAAAGCCGCAAGCGCATCGAAACGATCGATGATGCGATCATGATGGGCGATCAGCGTGTGGCTGCCGGACGGCTGGCACAGGCACAGGCGACTGCGATGGAAAATGCCGCCAGCAACGAGGCCGGTGCGATGAACGGCTTCATCGGCATGGGGTTTGCCCAGCAGGCCGGCGGAATGAATGCGTCTGCCATGTTCCAGAATCTGCCGCCACAGGAAAACAACCCGCTGTTTCAGGGAGCAACGACACCACAGCAGCCACAGGGCACATCAAGTGCAGGCTGGACCTGTTCCTGTGGAGCGGTGAACAGCGGAAACTTCTGCAGCAACTGTGGGAAGCCCAATCCAAACGGACCGTGGACCTGCAGCTGCGGAGCGAAGAACACCGGGAATTTTTGCAGCAACTGCGGGAAGAAAAGACCGGAATAAACAAAACAAAAGGAATGGAGGATCCCTTTGCGGTAATCGTCCATTCCTTTTTTGACGGCAGAGCGTCACTGATCCAGCAGTGAGCGGAATTCGTGCATGGTCTGCGCAAAGAATGTAAACGCATCGTCATAGACCTTGTCGCTGAGCGGATCGACGCCTGCGCTGCGCAGTTCATCGACCGGTGCCTCACTGCCGCCTTTTGTCAGGAATGTCCGGTAAGGAGCCGCGTTTCCCTGCAGGATCTCTTTGGCAAACGAGATGGCGACCGCCATGCCCAGCGTGTACTTGTACACATAGAAGTTGTAGTAGAAATGCGGCACATAATAGAAGCCGTACTTCTGCAGGTCATCCACGATGACCGCATCGCCGAAATACTGCCGGTTAAGCTGCAGACAGCGGTCAGTGATCGTCTTGGAGGAGATGGGACGGCGCTCCTCGATCCACTGATGAAGATCTTTTTCAAACTGGGCAAACATCGGCTGCCGATAACAGGTGCCGACAAACTGTTCCATCAGATTGCTCAGGATGTAACGGCGATAAGCCTTGTCGGTGCTGGTATCCAGCAGATAACGGTTCAGCAGGATCTCATTGACCGTAGAAGCGACCTCCGCGACGAAGATCTGATAATTGGCCAGCATCGGACGGTTATGCCGATTGGAATAATAGGAGTGCATCGAGTGTCCCAGCTCATGTGCCAGCGTGCTCAGCGAGTCATAGCTGCCGGTGAAGTTCATGAGGATGTAAGGGTTGGAATCATAAGTGCCCCACGAATAGGCACCGGTGCGCTTTTCCTTGGATGGATAGAAGTCGATCCAGCGTTCCGCAAAGGCCCGATCGATCCCTTCGATGTAATCGTCTCCCAGCACGCCCAGTGCTTTTTTCAGGATGGTGCGGCATTCATCGATCGTGTAGCGGACATCCGTCGCCGGTTCCAGATCCAGGGCGATGTCGTATACGTGGAATTCTTCGATGTCCAGCACCTGTTTCTTCATCGCAAAGAATGCATGTAGGAAATGGATGTATTTTTCATTGCCCATGTACAGAATCTTATCGTAGAGCGACACATCGACACCGTCCGCAAACAGACTGGCTGCCAGCGCGCTGTCAAAATGGCGGGTCCGGGCATTGAGCACCTGTCCTTTGGCGTTGCCGATGAGCAGATTGGCAAATGCGTTTTCCAGCTTTCCGTATTCCTTAAAGTAGTGTTCAAACGCCTGTCGTCGGACACGGACATCCCGATTGCGCAGAAATTCATGATACGTGGCGCCATTGAGGAACTCTTTTTTGCCGTCGACCTCGACATCGTCAAAGGTCAGCCGGATGCTCTGGAAGGTCTCATCCGGAACGGAAGCGATCTCCTGGACCTCGCTCATCAACTGTTCCATCTCATCGCTGAGCCGATGGGGAATGGTGCGAAACAGTTCTTCCATCGGATAGCGGAAATCCCGGCATTGCTCCTCTTTGAGATATTCGCGGATCGTATCCGCATGGCGGATCAGCTCCAGCGACACAAAGGTCAGATCCAGCTGGGCCTTCTGCATCAGATTGGATGCGTGGGCCAGGTTCTGCTGATTCTGCATGTCCGTCGGTTCCACGTCCGTGCACATCTTGGCATAGACGTACAGGTTTTCCAGGCCGCGTTCAAAGCGTTCCTGATCTTCGAGAAACTGTATATAGGTTTCGATCGTATCGCTGATGTGATCCTTTCGGCTGCACAGGGCAGCCAGCTGCTCTTCGCTGCATTTGAGCTGTTCGTCAAATGCTTCCTGGCTGGCAAACAGGCTGGAGAGATCCCAGGTGTAACAGCGATCGGCTTCCGTTCGGTTCATAAAACCCCTCACTTTCCTTCTGTCCTATAGTATAGCACAGAGAGATGAAAACTTGTGTAAATCGAGACAGAGGCCCTTGTTTTTTGCTCGGATATGATACAATAAACACAGAGAACACAGGAAAGAGAGGTTGGTTTGATGAGCACACCACACAATCAGGCAGGCGAAACAGACATCGCCAAGACGGTACTGATGCCCGGCGATCCGCTGCGGGCACAGCACATCGCACAGACGTATCTGGAGGATGTCGTCCAGTTCAACCGCGTGCGCAACATGTTCGGATACACCGGAACGTACAAGGGAACGCGCATCTCCGTGATGGGCAGCGGCATGGGAATGGCGAGCATCGGCATCTATTCCTATGAGCTGTTCAAGTTCTATGGCGTGGAGAACATCATCCGCATCGGAAGCGCAGGGGCCTATGT
>DWYK01000068.1 GCA_019118705.1 Candidatus Merdibacter merdigallinarum
ACACTTTTTTCTGGTCGACTCCTGCCTTTGCGCACAATCGTTTCATCATCCGCCAGATTGCGGTACGATCCAAGCGCTTTCCGGTCCTGCTGATGAAGATCTCCCCACTGGTGATCTTCCTCTTTTTTATATAACGACGCAGGTGGGCAATCAGCCGATCCGGCAAAAATACCACACGTTCTTTTCCCTTGTTGTATACCTTGATCATCTTTTTTCGGTAGTTCTCCACCGTGATGTAATGCAGCTCGCTGACCCGAATGCCTGTAGAACAAAGTGTCTCCATGATCAGTTGCGTCCGTGGATCGCTGCAGCTCTGCAACAAGCGCGCATATTCTTTTCTGGTCAAGATGCGGTCATCTTCCGTATAGATCTTCTTCTGGATCCTGACCGTATGCACCTTGCATGCGCTGTATCCGACATACTCCAGATAATGATTCACCGCTGCCAGCATAGAATTGACAGAAGCAGCCCTGTAATGAAGCAACAGGCTTTTTTTATAGCGAATGACCAGTTCTTTCGTCATCGGCTGATCGCCCTGATACTCCAGAAACCGGCTGAGATCTCTGCGATATTTAGACAGCGTGTTTTCCGTATACTCTTCCTGCATCAGATGATCCATAAACTCTTCAAGTGCATATCCCATATAGTTCCTCCTTTTCTCTTTTCCTAAACAATGCCCCTTTTGTGTTTGTCGATGCGTTCGCATCTGGCTTCGCCGGGGATAGTGATCCTTGCGACCCCTGTGATCAAACGGACAAAACGGAAAGAAACACCTCCTCTGTATCGACAACGATGCCAAAGAAGGTGTTTCTTCGATTCTGATATCTTATCGATCGTTTTTTTTCGTCGAACACAGGATCTTTCCATTGCGCCCCTTTTTGACACAGAATGATCAAAACGGTCTTTTCTGCATCCTTTTGCTGTCAAAAAGACGAACGGCTTCCGATACGAAGTAAAGGGATCCACAGATGACGATCCGATCATCTGTTTCCATGCGTTCCTTTAACAGCTGTGGCAGACTGTCCGACAACGGCAGGCGAAAACGGTCAGCCAGAACTTTCAGGTCTGCTGCGCGCTCTTGTTCGAACGCACACAAGATCAGCCTTCTGCAGACCTTTTGCAGAGATGTGAGCATCACATCCGCCTCTTTGTCCTTCAGGACCGAAAAGATGATCGTATCCACCGGCAGATCCTGCAGCGTTTCACAAAGTGCTTCAACGCCTTCGCGGTTGTGTGCCCCATCCACGATGACCATCGGATGCTCCCAAAGGATCTGAAAGCGCCCGGCCCAACCGCAGTTCCACAGTCCCTGTGCCTTCCGTTCGTTGGAAAGATCCGGATAGAGCTGACAGAACGCATCCAAGGCCAGTGCCGCATTGTGTGCCTGATACAATGCCGGTGTGGACAGGCGCAGCCCTCTTTGAGACTGCGTATCAAAGCAGACAAGTCCGCTGGCATCCCGATGGATGTGAAGAGCCTGCGAGCGGATCAGCGGTGCATGCTTCTGCGCACAGATTTCTTCAAACACCCGCAGGCATCCTGCATTCTTCTCTGCTGTCACCAATGGGATCCCCTCTTTGATGATCCCGCCTTTTTCCCAGGCGATTTCCTCCAGCGTATTGCCCAGCAGCTGCATATGGTCATGCCCGATATTGGTGATGACACACAGCTGTGGGACAAAGATGTTGGTCGCATCCAGACGACCTCCCAGACCTGTTTCCAGCACGACGATATCCACCTGCTCGCTCACGAACCATTCCATGGCCAGATGCACATCGATATCAAACATGGACAGCTCCAGTGTGTCCCAGCGCTCCTCGTAACGGTTGACGAGCGATAGAAAGACCTCTGGATCCATCCACACATCATCGATACGGATACGATCGTAATGAGACTGCAGCGCCGGTGAGGTCAGCGTACCTACTCGAAGGCCTTTCTGCTGCAGCAGGCTTCGCAGATAATTGACCGTGGATCCTTTGCCATTGGTGCCGGCCACATGGATGATCGGCAGATCAAAAGCAGCCGGACAGACCTCCGCCAGAAATGTGCGGTATGCAGGTAGATCCTTTTTATGACGACGCCTTGCCTCGATGGCCGCCACCGCTGTCTGTGCATCTGCATATCTCATGCGGACAACCTCCAGTCGATCTCTTCCCTTCCCAGTTCATGCAACGCCGCATTGACCGAGGAGAACGGGCGGGAACCAAAGAAACCGTTGTGTGCCGATAGCGGGGAAGGATGTGCTGCCAAAAGAATGCGATGCCGGTCCGGATCGATGAGCGTCTGCTTTTTTTGTGCCCATTTGCCCCACAGGACAAATACACTGGGCGCAGCGTAATCACTGACAAAGCGGATCGCATGGTCGGTGAAGGTTTCCCAGCCACGTCCGCGATGACTGCCGCTCTTGCCTGCTTCGACCGTCATCACCGCGTTCATCATCAGGATTCCCTGTGCGGCCCATTCTGCGAGACAGCCGTGCGCCGGTGCTTCGATGCCCAGATCGGATGACAGTTCCTTATAGATGTTGCGCAGGCTAGGCGGCAGTTTTTCCCCGCGATTGACAGAAAAACAAAGCCCGTGTGCCTGATGGGCATGGATATAGGGATCCTGCCCGAGGATCACCACCCGCAGGCGGTCCAGCGGGCACAGCGCAAAACAGGAAAACAGCTGTTCCCTTGGAGGATACACCGTCGTGTGTGCATAGGCGTCCTCCACAAATGTCATCAGTTCTTCATAATAGGATGCTGCCTGCTCCTCCTGAAAAAAATCTTCCCAGCTTTTCATCTTCATTCCCCGCTTTCTTCTCGTTTCTCACAACGAACACATCTGTATAAGTATAGCACCAAATGGCGGCAAGCGGAAAAAAAGTGCGGTTTCCCGCACTTTCCCGCACTTATCATTTTCGGTTCTTGCGCTTCTTCAGCCATGCGCTCATGCCGGCGGCGATCACGCCTGCCGCACCGTACAGGGAAGCGAAGGCCGCTGCCGCTGTCTGCACGTCCTGCTCATCGGACGGTTCGACCGTCGGGCTGTCCTTGTCCGGCTCTTCTTCCTGTGGTGTCTGTGGTGTGGTCGGCAGGGAAGGCACCTGTACACGCAGGGAAGCCGTATTGCCTGCCAGATCGGTTGCCAGCACATCGATGCTCGTCTCCTGAGTGATCACATAGGTCCAGACCGTGTCGCTCTGGCGCTGCCAGCCTTCGCCTTCGATGGTGATGGCCTCATCGGCGGTGATCGTCAGCACATCATCCTGGATGGATGCCTGCAGCTTTGGCGCCGTGGTATCGATCGTAAAGGTGATGAATGCGCGGTTGCCTGCCCGGTCGAATACCTCCAGCACATTCACTCCTTCCTGGATGGACGCATGTTCCTGGGTGAGCGTATATTCTACGGATGACAGGGATACTTCCTGTCCGTTGAGGATCATCTTATCCAGCTGATCCGTATCGCTCAGCAGCAGGGAAAGCGTACGGTAGATGCCCTCGCTGCCTTCGCTTTCGATGATCTGGATCTGTGGTGCCTGACGGTCCAGCGTGAATGTGAACGTGCTGCGCAGGCCGCTCGCATCTACGGCTTCGATCGTGTTTTCCCCTTCCTGGAGATATTCGCTGTTTTCGTCGATGATGGTCTGTGCGGCATCGATTTCCACACGCTCGCCGTTGATGAGCAGATGATCGATCTGCTGGGCATCGCTCACCTGCAGCGTGATCGCACGATAGCTGGCGGCACTTCCCTGGCTGTCTGCACTGACCGCGATCTGTGGTGCTCTCGATACGCAGAGGCTCTCGCTTGCCGCATCCCAGTAGAGGGCCATGGTGTCCGTTCCCTGCGCAAGGATGAAGCTGTTGCCTTCTTCGCTGGTGAGATTGTGGATCAGAGCCATACCGTCCTGCGGATCGCCTTCCACCGTCACTTCGATCGGCGCATACTGTGACCAGTGGCTGTTCTCCAGCAGCTGCAGCTGTGCATCCGGTGCGAAGACCAGGGCAAAGTTGTCGTTGTTTCCGATCGACAGCCTCTCCAGCGTCGTGTCGCCGCTGATGCGCAGTGTGGAGACAGTGGCATCTTCACTGGTGCGGATGGTGCCCAGATTGCTCTGATCGCCGCTGATCGTCAGGGTGCAGCCTGCCAGTTCGACAGCTGCCATGTTGACGATCTCCGGCAGATCTGCCGTATCCTGATAGCCGTTGAGGATGAGATCGGTCAGCCGGCTGCCGCTGCTGCGGGAGGTGCCGACCACTCGTTCCACCTGTACGCTCGGATAGAGGGAGATGTCCAGATAACCGCGCTGGGAATCATCCAGGATCTCCTTCAAGGAGCCGCTGACCGTTTCTTCCAGACGGATCCAACGGTCTTTCGTTCCGCTGATCGGCGCATAGTGGATCACAGAATCCGACAGTTCCAGCTGCGCGTTGCGGATGGTCAGCGCCTTCGTCACATCGATCGTGCTGCCGTCTGCGGCCTCACGGATCGTATGCTGTGCCCCGTCCAGCACGATGGCCGTGTTTGGCAGGACCAGCGTTTCCTCCAGCTGCACATCGTCCAGCAGCGTGATCGTATAGGTTTCCGTGGAACCCTCTGCGACCTGCACGTTGATCGCATCGATGGCGTCTTCCAGCGTCGCAAACCCTTTCGCCTGATAGATGCCGCCGTCGACCTGTGCGATCGGATCGCTGACGGTCTGCTCGCTCACGACATAGTCCCCGTTGCTGCGGCGGACGAGCTCCATGCCCTCAACGCCTTCCAGCACGAAGGAATCCCAACGGCCTTCCGGTGCCTGTACGAGCACATCACCGACCTTCGGCATCTGATTGCCGCTGATGCGCACGATGGTCTGTCCGCTGACGGCACCGTTCACCTTCAGGCAGCCAAAGCCATTGCTGAATTTCTTCACTGTCAGCACGGCATTGGCCCCTTCGCTGACCGTATAATCCGGAAGCGTCGCATACTGCATGCTGCCGGTGATGGACAGTCCGCTGTTGCCTTCCAGCTGTACATTGCCCCAGTTAAAGGCGGAATCCGCGACGATGTAGGAATCCCGCAGGATGAACTGCTGCGGCTTGGCTCCATCCGAGCTGGAGCCGATGACCGGATACGCATCTTTCTTCGCTGCCGCATCCGCACTGCCGTAGCCCTCCAGGATGATCTTCGTATTCTTGTTCTTTCCGTTGCCGTTGATGCTGGCGATCACATCTTTGTCGACCGGTGCGTGCACGATGATCTGGTTGAACGCCTCACTGCTCGCTTCGCTCTTATCTGCCAGCTGCTCCAGTTCACCGCTGACATCACCCAGGACCTCGATCGTCACGCCGGTGCCATAGTTCTGCAAGTAGGTCTTCTCCATATCGAGCGTAACGTCCTGCAGCGTCAGATCCGCCGATACCCGGATGTAATTGCGGGTCGAGATGCCGGCACTGAGCTGATGGCCGTCCCCGTCGATGACCATCTTCTTCTCCGGAAGGGTCAGGGTGTTCTGATCGATCGGCAGGACGACGTCATCCTGCAGCGTGATCGTATAGACGGCATCTGTCTGTGTATCCGCCGCGATGGCCGCAAAGGCTTCTTCCATATCGACGAAGGAAGCGGATGCGAGATCGCCGCCGCTGACGAGGATCGCCGGCACCGCATAGGTAATCGCTTCTCCATTCTGATTGGTGATGGTGATGGCGGAGTCTTTCGGCAGGGTGATCGGTGCGCTCTGTCCGCTCACTTCCGGCATGCGGTAAGTTCCCTGTGCCTGCCGGGTGACGTACAGGCTGGCATCTTCCTCCAGGCGAAGCTCTCCGTTGCCGCTCAGCTGCTTGATGCGGGCATCTCCGCTCACCCGCAGTCCGGCCTGATCCATCGCGATCGCCTGCAGACCCTGCATCTGTTCTGCGCTCACCTCCAGATACGCATTCGACAGCTGCAGATCCGCAAAGCCCTCGATGGCCGGCAGATCGTAATAGTAGGAAGAGGAACCGATGTCCGCAAAATGGATGGAGGCATCCGCCCCGACTCCTTCGATGACGACGCCCTCTCCCGTCGGCGTGCTGCCCGGCAGCTTGCCGACAAAGGTCAGATCGCTGCCGCTGATCTGAGAGAAACCAAAGCTGCCGCCGTTCTCCAGCACGAAGGCATGTGTGCCGGCATCGACCGTGCAGAGCGTCTGCCGGTCAAAGTTGGTGACATTGCGGATGGTCAGCGGTGCGTTCAGCGTCAGCGTATCCGGCAGATCGACACTGTTGCCCTGAAAGTCGATCACCGTTTCCTTCGTCAAGATGGTCGACGGGTATTCGACATACGCATCGGCCGTGCTGAGTCCGCTTTTCACCGTCAGGGTGAACGGTCCCTGCGCACTGCTCGCATTGATGGCCGCAAACGCCTCCGCAAGCGATGCATAGCCAGTGACGCTGCCGCTGCCATCTTCAAGGAAGGCCACTGCCTCCTGCAGCGCCTCTACGTGGACATCACCGTAAAAGTAATCAGTCAGCTGGTCCACGTAGGCCGCCGGCACATGGAAGGTCACATTTGTTGTCTTGCCGAACGTGTACTTATCCAGACGGGACACGTTCATGCTGTCCAGGCAGGTCAGCGTAAATCCATCCGGCAGACCGTTGAGCGCATTCTTCCCCAGTGAGGTGATGGAGGTCGTCGTGATCTGCCGGATGCCCGATCCATTGAATGGCTGATTGTTCTTCGCCACCTGGAAATCATACAGCGTCAGCGACGTCAGTGCCGTGCAGTCGCGGAAAGCAGAGCTTCCGATGCTGAGCTTGGATCCATTGTCCGGAAACAGCACCTGTGTCAGCGCGCTGCATCCTTCAAAGCAAGATGCACCCAGCGCACCGGAGCTGCTGAGATTGGTGTTGGAAAGATCGATCGAGGTCAGCTGAGCATTCTGCGCAAAGGCACGGTCCCCGATCTTGGTCACTTCATAGTTCAGGCCATCGATCACGATCGTTTCCGGAATGACGACATCTCCCTGTGCCTGCGTTCCATCGCTCACCGTCAGCTTTCCGCTTCGGGATGCGCTCGCAGCGGAAGTGATCGTATAGGTGATCGCATCCTGCGTGAAGGTCTCTCCCTCCGCTCTTGTCTGCAAAGCGCGCACCGTACTGCTTTCATTCACTGCCGGTGTCTGTTCTTCATAAGCGTGTACCATCGGCACCTGTGAGGTGATCATGACTGCCGTCATCACCGTCGATGCCACTTTTTTTGCTGTCTTCTTCTTCATCTGTATCCTCCCATCTGTTACAGGATGATTATAATGAAAGCATTGTAAGAACAGCTATCGTCCGTTTCTTAAACCTGGCTTAACCGGCGGTTAATCGCAGGTGAAAAACGTAAAATATGCGTCAACTATGTAAAAAACAGCTGTCCGCATCAAAAATAAATGCAAACAGCTGTTCTATTTTCTATCATTCAGGCTTCTTCCACCACGAACAGCGGCATCTGGATCGCCGACCGCTCCGTACAGCCGATCGTCAGATATTCCTGCTGTTGTGCACAGCGCTCAACGAGCGTCTGCCGGAAGGCTTCCGCCAGCTGCAAAAAGACCGTACAGGTAAACGCAGTGCTGCACGCACAGCCTGCGATCGGTGCCAGCGTGGCCATGCGGCCGGACAGAAACCGCCGCAGGGTCGTTTTGATCAGCACCTCCAGCGTGATGCCGGATGCCTTCAGGGTGAGCGTGCCGCCAAAAAAGATGTACAGATATCCGGAAAGCTGATGATGGGAAAGCAGCTGTTCCTGCCGCATCCCGGTATGCAGATACAGCAGTTTCTGGGTCAGGCGCAGCGCCTCATACACAAAGGCGGCATATTCAACGGGGATGGTGAACAGCCGCAGGATCCCCTGTGCCAGCGAAGCACTGAGAGAAGCGGCAGATGCCCGGGCGGCATGCGCATGGATCAAAGCGCGGCTTACCTGCTCGATTTGCTGTTCATCGACACCGGCCGCAGCGGGCGCGCAGGTCCGCAGCTGTTCTCTGATCGGATCTGGCACCTGCTGTGCAAAGCATTCCCACAGAAACGCTTCCCGATCGACGATCAGGGCCGAACAAATCGATGTCTTCACTGCCTGATTCATGATCCCCTCAGCTCGATCAGGATGTCGCGCAGCTGCGCCGCACGCTCGAAGTCCAGCACGCGAGCCGCTTCCTTCATCTCTTTCTCGATGTTCTCCAGCATCTTTGCCTTGTCTTTCTTGGCCATCTTGTTTTTCTTCTTCATGTAGGCGGCGGTCATCTCCTTGGTCTCCTTGCTGCGGACGACATCGTGGATCGGCTTGATGATCGTCTTCGGCGTGATGCCGTGCGCCTCATTGAACGCCATCTGGATCTCACGGCGGCGGGCCGTCTCATCCAGGGCCTTTCGCATCGACTGCGTGATCGAATCGGCGTACATGATGACCTTGCCCTGCGCGTTGCGGGCCGCACGTCCGATGATCTGGATGAGGGAGCGCTCACTGCGCAAAAAGCCTTCTTTGTCCGCATCGAGGATGGCGATCAGAGAGACCTCCGGGATATCCAGACCTTCCCGCAGGAGGTTGATGCCGACCAGGACGTCGTATTTTCCCTTGCGCAGATCGGCGATGATCTCAGTACGCTCGATCGTCGTCACCTCATGGTGCAGCCAGGCGACCTTAAAGTCCATATTCTTGAGATAGGCGGTCAGATCCTCTGCCATCCGCACGGTCAGCGTCGTGATCAGGGTCCGCTCATTGCGTTCCACGCGTTCTTTGATCTCATCGACCAGATCGTCGATCTGCCCCATCGTCGGCCGCACCTCGACGATCGGATCCAGCAGCCCGGTCGGTCGGATGATCTGTTCGATCACCTGACCGTGAACCTTCTCCAGCTCGTAATCGCCCGGTGTAGCGGAAACATAGATCGCCTGATGGACCAGCCGTTCAAATTCCTCAAAGCGCAGCGGGCGGTTGTCCAGCGCGCTGGGCAGACGAAAGCCGAAGTTGACCAGCGTTTCCTTGCGGGAACGATCGCCGTTGTACATGCCGCGGATCTGCGGCAGGGAGACATGGCTCTCATCGACCACCAGCAGAAAATCATCCGGGAAGTAGTCAAAGAGCGTATAAGGACGTTCCCCCGGCTTGCGGCCGTCGATATGGCGAGAATAGTTCTCGATGCCCGGACAGACGCCAAACTGGCGCAATGCCTCGACATCGTAACGGGTCCGCTGTTCCAGGCGTTGCTTCTCCAGCAGCTTGCCTTCGCCTTCCAGCACCTGCAGACGGTCGGCCAGCTCCTCTTCGATCGTATCGGCTGCCCGATTGATGATGTCCTGGCTCGTCGCATAGCCGCTGGCCGGATAGACGACGTATACCGTATAGGCATTGAGCAGCTTGCCGGTGAGCGGATCCACCTCACAGATGCGCTCGATCTCATCGTCAAAGAGCTCGATGCGCAGCACGAACGCATCCGTATGTCCCGGTGCGATCTCGATGACATCCCCGCGTACGCGGAAGGTCCCTCTGCTCAGCTCCATGTCGTTGCGGCTGTACTGCTGGGCAACCAGCCGCTGCATGAGCTGTTTGCGGTCGATCACATCGCCGACATGCAGAGAAAAGAACATGTCCCGGTACTGATCCGGGTTGCTGGCGCCGTAGATGCAGGCAACCGAAGCGATGATGATCGTATCCCGGCGTTCCAGGATCGAATTGACGGCCGACATCCGCAGCATGTCCAGCTCGATGTTGGTCGTTGCGTTCTTATCGATGTAGGTGTCCGTGTTGGGCAGGTATGCCTCCGGCTGATAGTAATCGAAGTTGGATACGAAATACTCCACCCGATTGTGAGGAAAGAACTCCTTGAACTCCGAATACAGCTGACCGGCCAGCGTCTTGTTGTGGGCAAAGACCAGCGTTGGCTTGTTCACCTGTGCGATCACATTGGAGATCGTAAAGGTCTTTCCGGTACCGGTCGCTCCCAGCAGGACCTGTTCTTTCTTTCCTGAGCGGATTCCTTCGACCAGCTGTTCGATCGCCTGTGGCTGATCCCCCTGCGGCTGGTAATTGGACACCAGCTGAAACAGTTTATCTTCCATAAATGATATCGACCGCCTCTCTCATCTGTGTATCCAGCTGTTCCTTGTTTTCATTCCAGTAGACCGCGGCCGCATCGGCCAGCGCCTGTGCCGTTTCATTGTCGATCACACCGTCGACCGTCAGTCCATGGTCGCTCTCAAACTGCCGCAGTGCCGCAGCCGATCGGGCAGAAAAGTAGGCATCGCTGCGGTCGGCATCATACCCCAGGAAGCGAAGATAGATCTGTACCGGCCGGGCGATGTCTGCCACGGTATCTTCTTCCACGCGGATGTCGTCTTTGTAGATCATCATGGACGTGCTCTGCGCCTCATCCAGCGAGACTTCCACATCCGGTGTGATCCCGACACCGTTGATGACGGTCCCCTTGCTGGAGAACCACTGAGCCGTCGTGTATTTCAGCGAAGTGCCGTCACTGAAAGGAACGCTCGTCTGCATCGTTCCTTTGCCATAGGTCGTATTGCCGACCAGGACCACCCGGTCGCCCAGGTTGTCATCCAGCGCACTGATCAGCGCCTCTGAGGCCGATGCGGTATTTTCATTCATCAGGATGACGATCTGATCGAAGGCGAACGGCTCATAATCCTCCTCCAGCACATATTCGCTGCGGTTGCCGTTGCGGTCTTCGGACTGAAAGACGACGGTTCCCTTCGGCAGGAAATACTTGGCGATGTCCAGCGCCGCACTGAGGTATCCACCGCCATTGTCGCGCAGATCGAAGATGAGCTTATTTTCTCCGGCGTCGCTGATGCGTTTCAACGCACTTTCCATATCGGCCGCGCTGTTCTCGGAGAAGGAGGACAGCCGGACATAGCCATAGCCGTCTTCCACATAGGCGATCACTGAACTGTCGACGACCGCAGGTGTCACCTGCAGCGAAAGGGTCTGACCGTCTCGCTCCACGACCAGCGTCACCGCTTTGCCTTCTTCCTTTGTCAGCAGCGATTTGATCTCATCACTGGAAAGATCAGCACATGCGGTGCCGTTGACGGACACCAGGCGGTCCCCTCGCTGGATGCCGGCCTCCTGTGCCGGCGAATTCTCAAAGATGTCCGCAACGATGTAGGCGCCCTCGCTGTTTTGATAAAACTGCAGACCGACGCCGATGAAGGTCCCCTCCAGCGAAGTGGAGAACGACTGCGCATCCTCCAGGCTCATGTAACTGGTGTGCGCATCGACATCGCTCTGTGCCATCGCCGCGATCGCCGCTTCCAGCAGCCGGGTGGAGAGATCATCGATATCTTTCCCAAAATACCACTGTTCATTCATCAGCGAGTAGACGGTCTCCAGCTTTTCCATCTGCATGCTCGTCTCACTGCTCGCCATGGTGGTGCCGGTCGAACGCGCCACAAAAAAACCGGCAACAAAAAACAACAGACAGCTGCAGACGATTGCCAGCTTTTTACGTCTTTTCTGTTTTTCCGCCGCGATCTCATCCGGCCATTTATGACGCTCCAGCTTATAAATTACGGTTCTTTTTTCCGCCATATGATCACCTCAGATTATTTCTTATGACATCATACCACATTTTTTTCTTTCGCAAAAGAAGTGACGCTCTCTGTCCGGTCCCCATGCGGCAGGAATGTTTTCCCTGTGACAAGCCCGCACGGTCATCACCGTGCGGGCCTTCTGTACAAGGAAGGATCTGTCATCCCTGCTTTCTGCGTCTCAGCAATGATACGATCCATCCGCCTGCGGCAGACAGGATGGCGAACAGCGACCATGGAGCGATGGAGCTCTGTGCGGTTGCTGTCGGGATCTTCTCCTGCGTATCGTTTTCTTCTGTTTTCGGAGCGGTGTCATCGTTTTCCGTTTCCGGCAGCTGCGGATCGACCGTTTCCTTCACCGTCACGGTGATGGTCTTTTCAACACGGCTGCCCTCGCGATCGCTCACCTGATACGTCACCGTATAAGTACCGGCTTTGTCCGTATCTACCGTATTATCGATCACCAAGATCTTATCTGTCAGATCTCCGTCTTCTGCATCTTCCGCTTTCACACCGTCCAACGGATCGAACACATCACCGACATTGACCGTTCGGTCTTCGGCAATGATCATCGGCGCATTGTTTTCATGCACCGGTGCAGCGATGACCGTAACGTCGAGCGCCACCTCTACCGTTTCATAATTGGTGCTGTCTTCCGGTGTATAAACAGCTGTAAAGGCATGTGTTCCCAGCTGGTCTGCTGTCTGTGTGCCCTCTTTCCATGCAAATCCCGCCGGCAGCGAAATGGAAGACAGCGCCTTTCCTTGTTCAATGACCAGGTCTGTTGGCAGCGTATAAGACGGGATGGCCTTTCGGATCTCAAATTGCAGTTCCACTTGTGTGCCTTCATAATTGTCATCACCCGCAACTGCAGCCACGACCTTATAACTTCCTGCATGTACCGGTGCTGCGGTCAGCAGGTTCCATCCGCCCTGTGCATCCCGTTCATACCAGCTCAGGGTGCGGACATGGCTGCCGCCGATCTGCTCGGTTCCCACGAACGCCGGTGTGCCATCATAAGTCTTATCGATGTTGTCCGCAGTAAAGCGAAGCGTTATCGTCGCCTTTGAAATGGTGAACGTCAGTGACTGCGAGGTCGCCTCCAGGTAATTGGCATCCGCCGCTACCTGCGCGGTCACACGATACGTTCCGGCTCCGCTTGGTGCCGCTGACAGCACCGTCCAGGTTCCATCGACCAGTTCTTCATAAGCAAAGCTGACATTGCCGCTGCTTCCGATGACGTCCACATCTTCTCTTGAAACCGTGACCGCTTTGGCATCGTAGACTTTATCCAGATCAAGATCGTTCTGAAATGTGATCGAGCTCTCTGCCTTTGCCGTATGGACCGTCAGATCTCTTTCTACATAATGTCCGTCTGGGTGATAACCGGTCACATTCGTAAAATCATATTGTCCCTCATATACCGTCGTATCAAAACGGATCGGATACGTATGATCACCGGTCGTCAGATCTGTATCTGCATCCGCCCATGTCCATCCTTTCGGCAGCGTGAGATCGGAAAGCTGCTGTCCATAAGTTCCGTTTAACGGATCCGGTTCATCGATGACCGCACTGC
>DWYK01000069.1 GCA_019118705.1 Candidatus Merdibacter merdigallinarum
ATAAGACACAGAAAACAAGCAGAACAAGACCGGAATACTGAATGATCAAAGAAGTATTCCGGCCTTTTTTTAAATGAACGGTATCCGATAAAGAACGATTCTGAAAAAAACGAGCAGAAACGCTTCGATGGTCCTTTTCGTGCCATCGGTGCGTTACAGCTCGTTTTTCATTTCTTTTCCCCCTCCAGGAAATAAGTGGCCTCCATATCGGCCGTGCTCAGCGCAAAAGCGAGCGGGAAGTGTTCAAAAGTATAGCCGATGCTGCGGGGATCGTCATATTCGCTGGAAAAGCCCATATGGTAACGGATCGCAAAGCTCTCATCGCGCGTCAGACGCATGAAGCCGGTGATCATGTAGACGCTTTTTTCGCCGTGTCCGTAAGGAAGGTCATCATGGAATTCAAAGGTATCGACGCTCTGCCACTGTCCGTCGACCTTCACGTTGCGCTTGGATGGGCGATAGACGTTCA
The DNA here is from genome assembly GCA_019118705.1 of Candidatus Merdibacter merdigallinarum. GTDB lineage: Bacteria > Bacillota_I > Bacilli_A > Erysipelotrichales > Erysipelotrichaceae > Merdibacter > Merdibacter merdigallinarum. The sequence continues at coordinate 470 of DWYK01000069.1, forward strand.
CCTTGCAGATATCGTGCAGAAGTGCGACGATGGCGATGCTTTCCTCGCTGACACTGTCTAGGCCGTAGATCTCACGTACCCGCGGCCGCTCCAGATAGTCTTTCAGACATTCGTAGACGTTCAGGCTGTGATCGACCAGACCGCCTTTGTACGCGCCGTGAAAACGGGTGCTGGCCGGCGCCTCGAAAAAATCACTGCTGCGGCTCATCAGAAACTCCAGTAGCTTCTCACTTCCGTCCCGGTGAATATATGTCCGGTAAAGCTCGATAAATTTCTCTTTGCTAGTCATCATTCCACATCACTTTCTTACCACTATTTTAACCGATTTTGCCTTAAATTGCTATTTCCGTATGAAAATCGGAATGTCAAGAGTATACTTTCAAAAAATATTTGCTATACTAGAGGTGCCTTGAGAAGTTCATATTTTTCCGACAATTTGAGATAAGGGAAACCGGACGTTGTAATTTGGTGTGAATGCCCGCTGCGCGTGGGAATCCTAAAAATTTACACAGGTTACCCACCTGTATATACAGGGAAAAGATCTCGCTTCTCAGGGCACCGTATAGAAAAAAACGATGGTCATTCGTGATCATCGTTTTCTGTTTGCCACAGCGCCAGCTGTTTCTGGTTGTGCAGCATGTAGATAAAATTCCCCTTTGCCATCGGATAGTCGACGTAGAGCTGCTGCAGGAGCTCCTTGATGTCCTGCCGCTGGGTAAACCCGTCATTGGGGCAGGTACTTTTTACATAGGGGATCGCATTGTGCTCCAGCGCCTGCTGAATATCGCTTTCGTGACAGTAGATCAGTGGACGGATGAAAGTCGTATCCGTACGGCTCATGTACATCTTCGGCAGAAACGTGGCGATCTTTCCGCCATGGATCATGTTGAGGAACAGGGTCTCCACCGCATCATCGCTGTGATGGCCGAAGGCGACCTTCGTGCATCCCAGCTCCTTTGCGGCAGTGATGACCGTCGCTTTTTTGAATTTGGAGCACAGCGAGCACTGCAGCGAGCCGTCCTTGGCAAGATTTCTCTTTAAGATCTCATAGATCTGTGATGGATAGTGGTGCAGAGCGATGCCCCATCGTGCGCAAAACGCATCCGCCTGTGAAAAATCCATGTCCGGGAAGCCCATTTCGATATGAATGCCCACCACCCGGAAGTTCTTGTCCCGAAAACGGGAGTACATCTGCAGGGCGCACAGCAGCACCATGGAATCCTTTCCGCCGGATACACCGACACCGATCACGTCCCCGTCTTCGATCAGGTGATAGTCTTGATCTGCGCGGCGGATCTTGCGCAGGATCGTCTGTAAGTTCATGGGGACCCCTCCTTTGCCAGGCATTTATTATAACGGGAATCGATAAAAATTACAATCGATGACGGAAAATGATGTGAAAGCAAAAGCAGACCGCAGGTATTTCAAATTTATGATATAATAGACCAGGTGATACAACGTATGGATGGAATCTTACTGATCAATAAAGAGGCAGGAATGACCTCGCATGATGTGGTGAACCGCCTGCGCAAGATCCTGCACGAGCGCAGGATCGGACACAGCGGCACCCTGGATCCGCAGGCCCGTGGGGTCTTGCTGGTGCTCATCGGAAAGGCATGCAAGATCCTGCCGTTTCTGGCGGATACGGACAAAGAATACATCGCTCAGCTGCAGCTGGGCAAACGCACCCTCAGCGATGATATCTGGGGGGAGGTGCTCGAGGAGCGCGAGATCCGGCCGATCGAGGATCTTTCTGCGCTCTGCGCCGGCTTTCAGGGAGAGATCCAGCAGAAGCCACCGCTCGTTTCCAGCATCAAGGTCAACGGACGCAAGCTGTATGAGTATGCCCGCAACAATGAAAGCGTGGAGGTTCCGATGCGGACGGTGCACGTGTATGAGATCGAAGTGCTGGATGCGCGCTCGCTCACTTTCCGCGTCGCCTGCAGCAGCGGCACATATGTGCGTTCGCTGTGCCGGGATATGGCGGAAAAAAGCGGGAATCTCGGCTGCATGGCCTCTCTGACGCGTACGAAGGTCGGACGTTTCACGCTGGATCAGTGCTATACGCTCGATCAGGTCGAGGCCGGCGCGTATCAGCTGCTGGAGGCAGATGCGCTGCTCACGCACATCCCGATCGTCGATTATGAGCCGATCAAAGACATTTACAACGGAAAGAGCGTTCACATGGCGCTGCCACAGCCGCAGCCGCTGGTCCGCATCCAGGACGATGGGCGGACGATCGCTCTGTATGCGCACAGTCATGGCGATGTCTATCGCTGTGCACGGGGAATATGGTAGGTGAAGGAAATGGAGATAAAAAGGGTCACACTGTCGGACATTCCGAAGTCTGCGCGTCCGCTGACCGCCTGCATCGGGTATTTTGACGGTCTTCACCTGGGCCATCAGCGACTGGTGGAAAGCGTGGTGAACGATGCGAAGAAGGATGGGACGATCCCTTCGCTCATCACCTTCGATCCTGATCCATGGGTCGTCCTGCGCGGCATGCATGACCCGGCGCATCTGACGACGATGGAAGATCGGGCGCGCATCGCACAGCAAATGGGCATCGAATGCTTCCTCATCCTGGATTTTACCGAGGCGATGTCTGCGCTGGACACCGCACAGTTTCATGCGCTGCTGGCAGAGCTGGGGGTGACCCGGCTCGTCTGCGGACACGATTTCCATTATGGCCATTACGGCAGCGGCAGCGTGGAGACGCTGCGCGCACAGGATGCCTTTGCGCTCACGGTCATCGAACCGATCACCTATGATGGTGTCCGCATTTCCTCCAGTCGGATCGAACAGCTGATCAGCGAAGGAAATGTGGCTTTGGCAGCCCGCCTGCTGGGACGGTTCTACTTTCTGCGCGGTCATGTCGCCCGCGGGTTTCGCCGGGGGACGACGATGCATTTTCCAACGGCCAATCTGGCGATGAGCGATCATTACCTGCTGCCAAAAAGCGGTGTCTACGCCGGTCTGGCAGCGGTGGATGGACGCTGTCATGAGGCGATGATCAACGTCGGCAACAACCCGACCTTCCAGAACGAGCAGCTGACGATCGAAGCCAACCTGTTTGATTTTGATGAGATGATCTACGAGAAGCCGATCACGTTTTACTTTATCGACTATATCCGTTCCGAACGCCGCTTTGATTCCAGAGAAGATCTCATCTGGCAGCTGAAAAGCGACCGGGAACGGATCCGCGGGCTGTTTGAACAGCATCCGGAGTGGAAGGAGGAGCCGCTTTGCGTTTAAAGGTATTTTCGATCATAGATGAAACGCTGGAGCTGCTGCAGGAGAATCAGCAGCTGTACGAAGACTGTCTGCGGGATGTGCGCCGGACCCTGCGCACCTTGCTGGGGGAGCGCAATGAGATGGTGATGGACATCCGCGGCCGCATCAAGACAAAAGAGAGCCTGCGGGAAAAGATCATCCGCAACCGGTTTTATATCGAATATGATAAAGCGTCGGACATCCTGGCACATCTCAGCGATCTGATCGGCGTCAGCATCGAATGCCGTTTCATCCATGAGGAGTTCGTGCTGCTGCAGCTGCTGCGGGATACGATGAGCGTACAGGATGAAGAAGGACTGTACCATCATCCGGACCATCCTTCTCTGCGCTTTGACATTCAGTCCAAACAGCCGCAGATCCAGAAAAACGGCTTTTCGATCTATCGGGTGGACGGCTGTTATCTTCGCGATGGCGTGCGCATCAATGTCGAACTTCAGATCAAGTCGCTGGTCAACACGTTCTGGAGCGAGATCGAACACAAGCTCGTTTACAAAAATTCCAACTATTATGTCTACGATGACTTCATGAAAGAACTGCTGGCTTCCCTGAAGGCATCGCTGACGATCGTTGACCGGCAGATGAGCATCATCTTCAATCAGATGCAGGACAACTCTCAGAGCAATCTAAAAGTGACGCAGAGCAGCTTTGAGAGCCTGATCACCAAAGGCATCAACGATATCTTTGCGATGAAGATGCTCGATTCGGTCGGCTTTACGATGAACATCAAGAACACATCGACGATCCTGGGACACTATATCTTTCTCAACGAATTGCAGAACAGCCGCAGCGATACGGATCGCATCGGGGCACTGTTCCACACATTTCGCAAGCTGAACTCGATCCAGATCGACTTCACCGATGCG
>DWYK01000070.1 GCA_019118705.1 Candidatus Merdibacter merdigallinarum
GATTTCGCTATCCCTTCTTCTCGCCTGCACCTCGCGATACAAACCTTGGGAGTCGCTTTAGGGTTCGTCGGCAACTACGCCCCGGTGGACTTTCACCACAGACTGACGGCATGCCCGTCATACCCAAAAAAAGCGAGGGATCGTCCTCGCTTTTTTCATGATCATAATACTTTTACATGCACACAGGTACCGTCCGGCCCCGGTGTACTGTTCAGATAATCTGCGATCTCCTGCCGGCGTTCCGGTTTGCAGGGACGGCAGGATACCGTCTGGATCTCCCCGGAAACCAATGCCTGGGCAAGACCGCTGCAGCCGGCATATCCACAGCCACCGCAGTTATAATTCGGCAGCATTTCCGTTACCTTTTCCACACGTTCGTCGACCTCGACCTTCAGATATTTGTCCGCAATGCCAAGTCCGAGCCCCAGCACGGCGCCCAGCACCAGCATCATAACGATTGCCGCTACCATATAGTTCCTTCCTTTCTACCGATGATATTCCGGATGATTGATACAGTTCTTGTCATGACATCCCTTGCACTGCGGCTTAAGATCCTCACATCCCGGCGGTTTCGGCGTTTTGTGATTCAGATAATACGAAGCCGCATAAATACCGCCCAGCAGCGCAAAGAAGAGAACTGCCGTCACAATCGACTGTACATTCATCATACGAGACCTGCCAGTCCGCCAAAAGCGAGCGCCATGATACCGGCAACGACAAGGGCGATCGGATTGCCCTTGAACGGATTCGGCACATCACAGGCATCCAGTCGTTCACGAATGGTAGAGAAGACATACAGCACCAGGGCAAATCCAAGCGGCGTACCGACGGAATAGACGAGCATGTGCACAAAATCAAACTGCTGTTCGATGTTCTGTAAGCAGACGTTGAGCACTACGCAGTTGGTCGTGATCAGCGGCAGATACACACCCAGCGACTGATACAGCGAAGGGCTCGTCTTTTTGATGAACATCTCCGTCAGCTGCACCAGCGAAGCGATGACGAGAATGAACGTGATCAGGTCCATATACTGGATCTGGAGCGGTGCCAGCACGAGATAATAAAGACCAAACGTTACGATGCTGGCCGCCACGATGACGAAGACGACCGCCAGGCCCATACCGATCGCACTGCTCGCTTTTTTGGAGACACCCATGAATGGACAGATGCCCAAGAACTGATTCAGGACGACGTTGTTGATCAGGACGCTGGTAATCAGCAGTGTAAACAATTCACCCAACATCTTACTTTGCCTCCTTCTTTTCTAAACGCTCCTGTTTTTTTGCCTGATGATCCTTATAAGCTACCAAAGCAGCAGCCAGACAGGCAAATGTACAGAATGCACCAAACGGCTGTGAAAACAGCGATATGACAAAATCCTCCGGGATCAGGCGCAGTTCAAAGAGGACCTGTGCCGCATCAAACGGATTCGTAAAGTGGATCATGCCAGTTGCTAAGATTTCCCTGATCAAAGACATGACGATGATGGAACAGGTATAGCCAAGCCCCATGCCCAGACCGTCCAGTGCAGAATCCAGAACGCCGTTCTTCGACGCAAACGCCTCTGCACGGCCCAGGATGATACAGTTGACAACGATCAGCGGAATGAACGTTCCAAGCGACGTATACAGCGCTTCTGCATAGGCCTGGATCAACATCTGGATCACCTTTACCAGTGAAGCGATGATCACGATGTACACCGGGATACGGATCTCATTCGGTGTGATCTTTCGCATCAGAGAAATGAGCACATTGGAAAGGATCAACACGGCAATGACCGCCACGCCCATGCCGATGGCATTGTTGAGCGATGTCGTGATCGCCAAAGTGGAACAACATCCCAGATACAATGAGAATACCGGGTTTTCACGAAGAAAGCCGGCAGTAAAATTCTTCTTGCGATCCATATCCTACACCTCCTGCGCTTCCAGCTGTTCGACAACAGCTGCCGCTTCATTGATGCCGTCAACGACCGGCTGGCTGGATCTGGTCGCTCCGGAGATCGTATCCAGCTGACCGGCAGCATCATGACCGATCAGACCATTGATAAATGTTTCATCGTCCAGGACACGGCTGCCCAGTCCTTTGGTATCGCCGTTGGTCATGCCCTTATAGGCATCGACCGTTCCATCGTTTGTAATGGATACCAGGAAGGTCGTTCCCTCGCTGTAACCGCTGACGGACATGCTGAAGACGTATGCCTCTTCCTTATAACGATAGATCTTCTGTATCGTTGAAGAATCCCCTTCATAGCTGACTTCCGTAAAATCATCTACGGTCGAACCCGGATACAGCTCGAGCAAAGAAGCTTTTTCCGTTGCCTCTTCATTGGCAGCGATGATCGGCGCCGTCATCTGGTTTGCAAATGCCAGTGCCGCACCGGCGATCGCTGAGACGATTGCCAGAAACAATGTCAGATGAATGATCTTTTTCATGCACCTTCACCTCCGCTCTGCGTACCAGATCCACTGCCGGCATCACCTGTCGAGGTCGTGGTCGCTTCACTGCTCGCATGTGTACTTGCGGAAGAAGAAGGATCCTCGAGGACCGGTGTGACCACACTGGCTGCCAACAAGATCACCGCCAGCCCCAGTGCTGCCAGACCGGCAAATGCCTTGCGGGCCCGTGCACGAACGACCAGCTGTTTGCCATCCATCGCCGATTCGATCAGCGGGGTCATCATGTTCATGATCAGGATCGAATACAGGCAGCCTTCCGGCAGATTGGCCTTCAATCGGATCAGTACGGTAATGATCGCCGCACCCAGAGAGAACAGCACGCGTCCCTGCGCACTGGTCGGTGAGGTCACCGGATCCGTCAGCATGAACACGGCACCGAAAACGACACCGCCGCTGAACAGATGCACGAGCGGATACCATATGAATCCCGGCAGTCCGTTGTAGCTGCCGATCCCGCAGAACAGCGCGACCGCAGCCGTCAGAACAAAGATGGTTCCCAGATAGACCACCGGTACGCGCCAGTCGATGACCTGGCGAACGGCGAGGATCACACCGACGATCAGGATCAGCAGAGCGCTCGTCTCACCGATCGCTCCCGGATACCAGCCGGTAAACAGCGTCGTCAGGCCGCCGACCTGATCCATCATCGCCGTGATGGCGCTCTCGCTGCCCGGCATCCAGCTGAAAGCCGTGCCGATGACCGTAAGCGGTGTCGCAGAGGTGACCACATTGGTCGCAGCCCCCATGAAGGCGTTGAAGATCACCGCACGGCCAAACGCTGCCGGGTTGAAGATATTGTTTCCAAAGCCGCCAAACAGCAGCTTTCCAAAGAAAATGCTGAAGAAGGTCGCTACGCCTAACGCATACGGGGTAATATCGATCGTACACATCATCGTCAGGATGATGGCAGTGATCCACCCGAAGGATCCGCTGAGGTACTGCCGGACGTTTTTCTTCAGTACGAGCGCAAAAACGCTTTCGGTCACCAGTGCGACCACCAGTGCCACCGCCAGCAGCAATACCGCCTGCAGCGCATAGCTGCTTCCATATTCCATAAAATAATAGACCAGTGCAAATACATACACTGCTGCCAAACCGAGCATCAGTTCCAGCATGATGCGCTTCGTGCTCTGCTTCTGATGAAGGTTTGGAGAAACACTAAATGTAAACTTCATACGGTCTGACACTCCTTACTTCTTCGCTGCCGCCAATGTCCGCTTGGCCTTGCGCACGTTTTCCGTCACATCGATGCGGGAAGGACATACGTACGTACACAGACCACATTCGATGCAGTCCATCGCTCCGCGCTTTTTCATCGCTTCGCTGTCCTTCAGCTTGACCGCCTGTGCGATCCGTACCGGCTGCAGTCCCGCCGGACAGTGGTCGCTGCAGCGTCCGCAGCGCAGACAGGCGATCGAATCAAATGGCCGGCTCTCCAGTACCGTGATGGCATTGGTCGCACGGTCGATCACCCACTGATCGTTGACGATCGTCTTGCCCATCATCGGTCCTCCGGCGATCAGCTTCACCTCATCACAGGTATAGCCACCGCAGGCCTCGATGATCTCATGCACCGGCGTACCGACGGCCACATGTACGTTGACCGGTTCTCTGACGGCCGTTCCGGATACGGTGACCACCTTGTCGACGATCGGCTCTCCCTTGGTGAGCGCACGCGCAAAAGCGATCGCTGTCGTTGCGTTATTGACGACGGCACCGACCTCAGATGGGAGCTTTTCATACTCCTTGTGCATGAGTTCCCGCACGAGCACACGTTCCCATCCCATCGGATACACATCCGGCACGACAGCTACACGGATGCCGTCTTTGTCCGCACATGCCTTCTCCACGAGATCGATCAGATCCGGATGGGATTTCTTGATGGCAATGAGCGCCTCCTTTGCGTTTGCCATCCGCTTCATGGTACGTACGCCCAGCAGCATCTCCTCCACATTCGCCTGCACCATCTTATAATCCGCCGTGATGAATGGTTCACACTCCACCGCGTTGATGATCAGCTTCTCTATGCCTGAAACCCCTCGATACTTCATATAAGACGGGAAACACGCACCGCCGCAACCGACGATGCCCGCATTCATCATGAACGCCGTCAGCTCTTCTCGACTTGCCTGATCCGGGTCGATCGGCGCGAATGCCTGTACGCGCTCCTGCTTTCCGTCCGGTTCGATCACCACGTGAGCAACCGGCTTCAGCGACGCATGCATCACCTTGCGCACGCCCTTCACGATACCGGAAACGCTAGAGTAGATCGGTACCGTCATCCGTTCTTCGCATACGGCCAGTTTCGTACCGATGAACACCTGGTCTCCTTCTTTCACCAGCAGTTCAAAGTTCTGTGAGTGATTGGCGAACAGCGGAATGAGTATCTCCTTTCCGGGCCTCACCTCAATGATGTCCTTGTGTTCGGACAATTCCTTGAAACCGGGGATATGCTGACGCATCGGCCCCAATAACAATGACATTGTATTCACCATTCCTTTCCTTCGCATTTTCATGTCGAATCATATCAATTATAACACTGCGTTTGAAAATAACAAAGAAAAATCACTTTTTTGTTCATTCTTCCCGCTCTCCACACAAATCTTTGCTATAATAGGAATTCAGGTGATATTATGAATGAAAAAAAAGCAACCCAGGCACGTTCCTGGCTGCTGCTTTCCCTCTGCTTTCTGGTGCTGATCGTCAGCATCTACTTCGTATTGCAGCAGCGATCGGCCCCAGGCGGCACCGTCCGTCAGTACAGTGAAACGCTGACCGATGTCGGCTTTGACACCTTCGTGACCTACACGGAGACCACTGATGAGGAAAGCTACCAGGCCCATCTGGCCCTGGTACAGGAACGCTTCCAGTACTATAATGAACTGTTTGACTATTATCATACCTATGATGGTGTCAACAATCTCAAGACGATCAACGATTCCGCCGGCAAGAAAGCCGTCATCGTAGAGGAGCCGCTCCTGGAATGTCTGCTGGCCGCCCGTACCTTTTATACATACAGCGACCATTTTGATGTGACCCAGGGCGCTCTGCTCAACGTCTGGCACAATTACCGCGATGCCGGCGCAGAGGCAAATGCACAGGGAGAGAGCGGTACGCTTCCTTCTTCGGACGAACTGGAAGCCGCTTACAACGCCAAAAGCTGGGAAGCCGTCGAGATCGATGAAGAAAACCACAGCGTCTATATCAACGATGCCTCCGTATCGATCGATCTGGGAGGTGTCGCCAAGGGGTTTGCCGTACAAAAGCTCTATGAAGAGCTCACGGCACAGGGGGTCGACAACGCGATCCTAAACGCCGGCGGGAATGTCATGCTCATCGGTGAAAAGAGTGACGGCACTCCATGGCGGGTCGGAGTCCAGACACCCAGCACCTCTTCTCTGGAAAGCGGCGATGTGGCCATCCTCTCGCTGAACGGTTCCCATGCGGTGGTGACCAGCGGTGATTATCAGCGCTATTATGAAGTGGATGATGCGATCATCTCACACATTGTCGATCCCACGACACGCTGGCCTTCTCAACTGATGCGATCCGTCACCGTCGTCTGTGATGACTCCACCATGGCCGACTGCATCTCCACGACCTTGTTCACCATGACCTATGAAGAGGGGCTCCGCTACCTGCAGACACTGAAGGAAAACGGCATCCAGGCAGAAGCCGTATGGGTGTTCGATGACAGCTGTCCATCGATCCCGCAAAGCGACACAGCGATCCGTTCCGGTGCGTTTACCGTTCTTGTCAGTGACGGACTGACTGATGCGATCAGCAGTTGATCGCCCAGGCAGATGTCCACGACGGCATCTGCTTTTTTTATGTCCGAGCGGCTGCACCATGAGAAAAGGACCGTTCACATGAACGGCCCTGTCTGTCATTCTTATTCTATGCCTGATCCAGTACGGCACGGCAGCGGTCACACAAACCGTCTTCCGCATGGGAATCGGTGATGTTCCAGCAGCGCGGGCATACCGTTCCCTCACACGGTCCGACCTGTACCTGGCAGACGTCGAAGGCTTCCAGCTCTTCCTCGCACAGCGTCACCTTCGATACGATCAGCCACTGATGGAAGGTATCCGGGAACACTTCTTCGATCAGCGCACGGTCCGCATCGCTCACATGCAACCGCACATGTGCCTCCAGCGACTTGCCGATGGTCTTTGCATTACGGGCATTCTCCAGCGCCTTGAAGACATCGCTGCGGATCAGCAGCAGACGCTCCAGCTTTGCCTTGACCGCATCCGCATCAAATGGCAGATCCACTTTCGCAAAGCTGCCCAGGTGAATGCTGTCTGCCTCCAGATGCAGGAAGTCATTGACTTCCTCACAGGTGTGACACAGGATCGGCGCCCACAGGCGGACCAGTACATCCAGCGCCATGTAGATGACCGTCTGCACCTGACGACGGCGAACGCTGTCCTTCTTTTCGATGTAGAGAATATCCTTTGCATAGTCCAGATAATACGCAGAGAAATCATTCGTCATCAGATTGGTCAGCGTCGTAACGGCATCCGCAAAACGATATTCCTTATAGGCTTTTCGCACCTTTTCGTTGGTCTGTGCAAGCAGCACGAGCATATACTGATCACTGATCGGCAGGCTGGAAACGCTCTGCAGATCCTCCTTCGTAAAGTCCTCCGCATTGACATTGGCCAACAGGAAGCGGAAGGTGTTGCGCACCTTGCGGTACGTTTCCGAGCACTGTTTGATGATGTTGTCCCCGATGCGGCAGTCCGCCTGATAGTCGATGCTCGTCGCCCACAGACGCAGGATGTCCGCACCGAACTTGCCGGTCACCTCTTTCGGGGATACGCTGTTGCCGCGGGACTTGCTCATCTTCTCGCCGTTCTCATCCATGACGAAGCCATGGCTGAGCACCTGACGATACGGTGCGCCTCCGTGCACGGCCGTACCGACGATCAGAGAAGAGTTGAACCAGCCACGATACTGATCGCTTCCCTCGAAGTACAGATCGGCCGGATACCCCAGACCGCGGGCCATCATCGCACCGGTGTGTGAAGATCCGGAGTCAAACCAGACATCCATCGTATCGGTCTCCTTGCGGAAGATCCCGTTTGGTGAACCCGGATGTGCATAGCCTTCCGGCAACAGATCCTTTGCGTCACGCTCAAACCAGACATTCGATCCATACCGGGCAAACAGATCTGCGACATGCGCAAACACCGCCTCATCCATGATCGGCGTATCATCTTCCGCATAGAAGATTGGGATCGGAACGCCCCATGCACGCTGACGGGAGATGCACCAGTCGGAACGGTCGGCGATCATGTTGTGCATGCGCTGTTTTCCCCAGGACGGGATCCAGTCGACCGCATCGATCTCCGCCAGCAGCTTTTCGCGGATCTTGTCGATCGACGCAAACCACTGGGTCGTCGCACGGAAGATGATCGGTTTCTTCGTCCGCCAGTCATGCGGATACGCATGCGTGATCCACTCCAGCTTCAGCAGGCAGCCCAGCTCATCCAGCTTCATCGTCACCGTCTTATTGGCATCATCGACATACTGGCCGGCCAGCCACTCTCCGCAGTCTTCCATCATGCAGCCATGCTCATCGACATTGCAGTATGCATCGATGCCATACTTCTGGCAGACAAAGAAGTCATCCGCACCAAAGCCCGGTGCCGTATGGACACAGCCGGTACCGGCGTCCGCCGTGACATGATCGCCCAGGATGACCAGCGATTCCCTATCATAGAGCGGATGCTGACAGGTGATCTTCTCCAGCTCGCTGCCTTTATATGTCTTAAGGATCGTCTTTTCCTTGAAGCCGAACTTCTCCCAGAGCGCATCGACCATCTCCGCCAGCACGATGAATTTTCCCTTTTCGCTCTGTACCAGCGCATAGGTAAAGTCTTTGTTGAGGCAGATGGCGAGGTTGGCCGGGATCGTCCATGGCGTCGTCGTCCAGATGATAAAGCTCGTATCACTCTCCAGGATGCCCTTTCCATCCTTTACCGCGAAGGCGACATAGATCGTCGGGCTCTTGATGTCATGATACTCGATCTCTGCCTCCGCCAATGCAGACTCGGAAGAAGGAGACCAGTAGACCGGCTTGAGCCCCTTGTAGATCAGGCCGTCCATCGCCATCTTGCCAAAGATCTTGATCTGATCCGCTTCAAACTCCTTTTTCAGCGTGATGTATGGCTGATCGTAGTCACCGATGCAGCCCAGTGACAAAAATCCCTTTTTCTGCGCCGCCACCTGCTGCATCGCATAGTCGTGGCACAGTTGACGGAATTCAGCTAACGGCATCTTCTTACGGTCATGCCCCAGCTTGGTGATCGCCGTTTCGATCGGCAGGCCATGGGTATCCCATCCCGGAATGAACGGTGTACGATAGCCTTCCATATAGTGAGAACGTACGATGACGTCCTTGATGATCTTATTCAGCGCATGTCCGATGTGGATGTCACCGTTGGCATACGGAGGGCCATCGTGCAAAACGAAAGGCTTGGCTCCCTTTCGGTTTTCCAGCATCTTCTCATACAGCTTTCCTTCCTTCCAGCGCTTTTGCATATTCGGCTCTTTGGTCGGCAGCTTGCCGCGCATCTCAAATGCAGTCTTCGGCATCAGCAGCGTGTCTTTGTAATCCATACTCGTTTCCTCCTTCAACAAAAAAACGTCCTCTTCTAAGGACGTTTTCACGCGGTACCACCTTAGTTCACGTGCCGTCGGCACATGCACTCGATCCTGCTAACGCGAGGTGTACGGACTCCCCTACTGTTTTCAGGAAGTCAGCTCCGAAGTGATTCCCGTTGGCCTCCACCACAGATTTCCACCAGCCATCTGCTCTCTATCGGCTCGATCAACGGACATGTCTTCTTCAACGCCTTTGTTTATCCGGCAGTTCCACCTTTGGAAATGCCACCGTCTCGAATTCATCGAGCAGGTGGGCGATCCGCTGTGTCTGCCGCTGCATCGTTCCCTTCGCATCCTGCGTTTCCTGCGCCAGATGCGTGATGTCGGCCAGCAGCTCTCTGGCATCCAGCAATGCTTCGCTGATGATGACATCCGCATTCTGCTTTGCGGTGGCAACGATGGTGTTTGCTTCCTTCATGGCGATCGCGACCATCTGCGATGCCGCATCCTCCTTCTGACGAAGATTCTGAAATGCAGGATCGTAGATGCTTTGCAGATGCCGGATCTGCTCTTCCAGCTGCGTGCAGCGAAGCCGGTAGGCTTCGTTCACCCGTTCCAGGCTGTCGATGCGCATGTTCAGCTCTTCGATCGCCGAATCCACCTGATAGCGGTTATATCCGTCCTTCATCCGATCGAAATTCTGTGCCATGCCCTCACCTCCAATTTAACAGTAGACCCGCACTTCAATCACGAACCGATTCTTTTTGGTCGTATGCTTGACTTCGATAAATTGAAAGCGACCATGCCCACGAATGGAAACAGTACTATTATTATGACATAAAGAACTGCTTGTTTCAAGAGGCAGATCGTTGACTTTTACCATTCCCGACGCGATCAGCGACGCCGCTTTTGCACGGGGCAGACGACACAGCGCCGCCACCACCGCATCCATCCGCAGCGAAGAGACATTATACTGGCGGACCTCAAAGGAAGGCGTATGATGCAGCACGCCTTCATAGCGTTCAAAACGCAGGGACGTATGGCGGATCTTCGTCACCTGATCGATCAGATACCCGCTGATGGACTCACTGACCGCCACATAGACGGCATCCTGCGTCATGACGATATCCCCCAGCTGTTCCCGCTCGATCCCCTGATGCATGAACGCGCCCAGCACATCCCGGTGCGTCAGGGTCTCAAAGCGGGGACGATAGGCCGCCTTCAGCAGACAGATGGGAAAGCGCACCTCCGTATCCGGATACGGCAGGAACGCATAACAGCAGCGTTCGGCTCCCGGATACCCGCCATCAAAGGCATACGGCTGTCCTCTGCCGCACAGACGCTGTGCGATCATCCCTTCTCCCTGCGACAAAAAAGGGGTGAAGATCACCCGGTTCTGCCGTTCGCACATCTCGATCTGATCGCTCAGCCGCGCCGCCAGTTCCCTCGCCCCTTTAAAATGTTCCAGATGTTCCGTTTTAGTCATCGCCGCCATCGACGTTGATCTGTCCCTGAACGCCGATGCCTTCCGGTGAGCACAGGATGACATTCGTACCGATCTTCTGGATCTTGCCATCCAGCGCGAAGACGACGCCCGTCAGGAAATCGATCGTCCGCTGTGCAAATTCTCGATCCAGCTTATGTAAGTTCACGACGACCGCACGTCCTTCCTTCAGACGCTTGCCGACCTCATCCGCCTCCGAGAAAGAACGCGGCTCGAACAGCACCATCTTGGTCTTGGCATTCATCGTATTCACATTCATGTTCTTCGACTTAGCACGCTCATAACGCGCACGGCCGACATCCTCCATTTCTTCTTCTACCTCTAAGATATCTTCACCGTCATCATCGATCGGCGCTACGAACTCTTTGATCTTGTCTACAACTCCCATGGAAAACACCTCCGATTTATAGGTTCATTATACCATCATACACCTTAAATAAAAAGTGGCAGCTGCACAAAAATGCGCAGTTTTCGCCACTTTTTAACAAGTCCTCACAAGGATGACATCCTTTCCTACACGCACGATTTCCTCTACGCGCACCATGCGCTCCTCGCAGGAGAACAGCCATGGCAACACCCGGCGCAGGCCGGATGCCCGTTCGCTGACGTATAACAGCCGGATGTGGTAATGCTCATCAAAATCGATATCGTTTACCTGTCCCAGCCGTTCCCCGCTGTCCACGCTGACGACATCCTTGCTGGCAAATTCACTGAACCGCATTCCATCACCTGTTTTATCCTATGCAGCCCTCTAAAAAGATTTCACTGTTCCATCTCTTTTTTCAGGGTGCGGATGGCATTTTTTTCCAATCGGGAGACCTGTGCCTGCGAAATGCCCAGCTCTTTGGCGATCTCCATCTGAGTCATGTCCTCATAGTAGCGCTTGCGCAGGATGTCATGTTCCCGGGCGTTGAGCACATGCATGCTTTTTTCCAGTGCGATCAGATCCCGCTCTCTGCTGATCGCATCGTGTTCATCTCGGATCTGATCCAACAGGTAGAGCTCATCGCCATCGCTGCTGTAGATCGGTTCAAAGATCGACAGCACGCTCTGGCAGGCATCCATCGCATCGATCACATCCTTTTCTTTGACCCCGCACTTCTCTGCCAGGTAAGCGATGGAAGGCTCTTCGTGATGCTCATGGACATAAGCCTCTTTCAGCCGAAAGATCTGATACGAGAGGTCCTTGAGATGACGGGAGACACGGATCACCTGATTATCGCGCAGATAACGGCGGATCTCCCCCATGATCATCGGCACGGCATAGGTGGAAAAACGAACCTCGTGCGAGAGGTCAAAGTGATCGATCGCCTTGATCAGTCCGATACAGCCGACCTGAAACAGGTCGTCCATGTTCTCACAGCGGGAAGAAAACCGCTGTACGATGGATAAGACCAGTTTGAGATTCCCGCAGATCAGCTCTTCCTTGGCGCTTTCGTCCCCGTTTTGACAGCGTCGGAACAGCTGCTGCATCTCCTCGTTGTTCAGCACTTTCAATTGCTCTGTGGACATCCCGCTGATGACGACCTTGTAGCGACTCATGTACTCACTCCTCCATGATCTGTACTAGCAGTCTGCCCCCGCGCGAGCGCTCCTATTCCGGAATGCCGTCCCCGCTCCTCTGTAAGTAATTGGAAACGGAAAACACTTGACAAAAAAAAGCGGATGTCCGCTCAGCTGTTGGCTTTCATCACCACTTTCAGCTTCTGCAGGATCCGCTTTTCCAGACGTGAGATATAGGACTGAGAAATTCCCAGCTTCTTGGCGATGTCCTTCTGGGTCAGCTCCTCATGATCGATCCCATAGCGCATCTGCACGATCATGCGTTCCCGTTCCTTCAGCCCTTCCATCGCCTTTAACAGTTCCCGACGATTCTCGTTTTTTTCAAACTCCCGGATGACCGTATCGTCCTCGGTCCCCAGCACATCGCTCAGCAGCAGTTCATTGCCGTCATAATCGATGTTCAGCGGCTCATCAAAGCTCACCTCGTTGCGGCGGCGGCTCTTCTTGCGCAGGAACATCAGGATCTCATTCTCGATGCAGCGGGAAGCGTAGGTCACCAGCTTGATGTTCTTGTCCCGCCGAAATGTATTGACCGCCTTGATCAGCCCGATCGAACCGATGCTGATGAGATCCTCCATGAAGATCGGATTGGTTTCATAGCGTTTGGCGATGTAGACGACCAGGCGCAGATTGTGCTCGATCAGCCGGTTGCGCGCTTCTTCATCACCGTTTTCCCAGGCGATCAGCGCTTCTTCCTCCGCCTCCTTATCCAGCGGCTGGGGCAGGACGTCATGCCCCTGCAGAAAAAAGACGCTGTCTTCCTCTTTTTCCAGTAACCATCGTTTCAGCCATCTCAACAATTTCATCTCTTCACCTCATCGATAACAGTTTTAAATTCAGCAGCAGACGATACCCGCCGCGAATGCGCAGACCGTCCACGAAGACGACATATGCCTGCTGCCGGGCACCGCCATCCAGCGCACACCACAGCCGGAGCGCTTCCATCTCACGCTTTCCATGGATGCTGCCGACGCAGATGCGGCAGGCTGTCCCCTGCAGCTGC
Organism: Candidatus Merdibacter merdigallinarum; assembly: GCA_019118705.1. GTDB lineage: Bacteria > Bacillota_I > Bacilli_A > Erysipelotrichales > Erysipelotrichaceae > Merdibacter > Merdibacter merdigallinarum. Next base: position 13,142 of record DWYK01000070.1, read on the forward strand.
GCCCGGTAAGCCTCATCCAGAAACAGGACCGCCAGCCCCTGATGCGTAAGCAGGTTCCCGCTGTCCATATAGCCCCACAGATGCAGCGGCCGTCCCTTGCCGCAGAGCGTGCAGCCATAGCGAAACTTCTGCTTCATCAGCGTCATGGCATGGGTGTACAGGTAGAGAAAGAGCAGCCCATACAACAGCCAGCAGAGATAGATGGGCGTATGTACCCAGGGGAAAAACGCCCCCAGATGAAAGCTGCCCTCCCAGAAGATGAAACAGGTCGCATGCCAGAGCGCGCGAAACAGCAGCGATACCAGATACAGTGCCTTCTGCCGGTAGAAGACAAAGAGAAAGGCAAGCAACTCAATCCCTGCCGCACCGATCCACGCATGATCGAAAAACGCAAGCGAGCTGTACAGTGAAGCCAGCGCGCTGTACAACAATACCCGTCGTCCCCGCAAAGGGCGCTGTATCACGAACAATGCCATCCAGACACTGAGCAACGTGCTCATCCAGTTATGCAGGAATGCGACCTCAACATAGCTTTCCAAGCCATCTCCTCCCTGTGCATCCAGTATAGAGGAGCCTGTTTACAGATGCTGTCGCTTCTTGCCCACATTGAAGCATATGCATAGGATCGATCGCTTATGCCTCCTGTCATCGATGATCGACTAAAACCGTTCGCCCCGCTCGCTGTTCAGCTCCGCCTGCAGACGCACCTCCAGACCGCGCTGCCGCAGCTGTGCGGAAATGACAGCGGCCAGCTCATAAGGGCAGCGGATCCGCTCCTTCGCGTGTGTCGTCACCCCATAGACCGAAGTGAACCGATTGTAATAACCGATCCACCCCTCCTTTAACCGAATGCTGTATTTCATCACCTTCATCTCCTTTCCCCGCCATTATAAAAAACATTGTGACATCCGTGATGTCACAATGTACAGGAATCCCAAAAAGATGTCGACGCCTTGCATGAAAAAAGGAATGCATTGCTGCATTCCCCGGTATGCTATTCGGTCTCGATCAGACCATAGCCGCCGTCGTGGCGCTTATAGACGACAGCGATGGATCGTGTTTCCTCATCCCGATAGATGAAGAAGCTGTGCCCCAGCATCTCCATGCGCATGATCGCTTCATCGAGATCCATCAGATCCGGATCGATCGTCTTGGTGCGGACGACCTCATCCTCGCTCTCATCGTATTCGTCGCCCAGCAGTTCATGATCGACAAACGCTTCTGCCAGCTTGGTCTTGTTCTTACGCGTCAGACGCGTTTTCTGACGGCGGATCTGATCCTCCAGCTTGTCGACCGCCAGATCGATGGCCGCATACAGGTCATCATGTACGACCTCCGCGCGAAGGACGGCAAACTTCGTCGGAATGGTTACTTCAATTTTCTGCTTGTTCGGATAGACACGGACGACGACGTTGGCCGTATCCTCTTCCGCAATGATAAAATACTTATTCAGCGTATTCAGCTTTTTTTCGATTTTTTCGGCGATGGCCGGAGTAACGGTAATGTTCTTACCATAGATTTGGACTTTCATAAAATCCCTCCTTGTTTCTACTTTTATTATACCCGAGCGTTGTGGAAAGAACAGTCTATGATTTTATGGAAAAGTATGATAGAATACTCATGTAAGGGATTTCAAATCAGAATGAAAGAACACGGACAGCATTTTCATATGCTGTTTTTTGATATGCTTTTTCTTTCTCCAGCCAGTTGCCCAGATGGATGGCCTGCGCCGGACGCTCCAGCCCCTGCACGGCATCCGCCACCCCGTCATAATACTCCATGAAATCAAACCCATAACCGACATGTGAACAGCCGACGCTCTCACAGAGCCAGCGCACCTGATGCAGATAGTGCAAAAAGTCCTGGTGTTCTCGGACCGGATGCACGAAAGGAGCGGCCGCGACCGCACCGATGATCCCACCCCGCTGCGCGATGGCCGTCATCTGCCGCTGGGTCAGATTGCGCACATGCGGACACAGCGCCCTGGCATTGGAGTGAGAAGCGATGATCACACCGCTGGTATGCGCAAAGATGTCCCAGAACGTCGCTTCGTTCGCATGGGAAACATCGATCCGCATGCCGATGCGCTCCATGTGCCGCACAGCGGCGATCCCCAGTTCGCTCAGACCGCTGTTACCGCCCAGCACCCCGCACGCCAGCGCATTTCGCTCATTCCAGCACAAGGAAGCCAGCCGTACGCCCTGTGCATAGAGCCAGTCCAGCTTTTCTTCCACATTCTCCCGGATCCCGCACATGCCTTCGATCGAAAGCATCGCATAGAGATAGGGATCCGTCCAGTCGATCTTCCGCGCATCATCGACCAGACGCACCGCCGGGCACTCGTCGATGGCCTCCCGCAGGGTCAGGACCATCTCCTGCATCTGCGCCCAGTCCTGCCGGCCGTCAAAATACGATGCCATGCACACGGCCTTGATGCCGCCTGTTTGCAGGCCTTCGGTGTAAAAGGAGGACAGGATATCCGTATACCCTGCCCGTTTCTTCTTTAATACCGCATGACCCAGATCTGCATGCAGATCAAAGAGCTTCATTCGTTTCCTCCTCATAGATGATGTCGAAGTAGCGAACCTCATGCCCTTCGCTCATCCCTGTATCATATGCGCGATCCTTCAAAACGTTGCACAGCATCTCTGCCGGTGCGCCCTCCACGATGCAGGCATAAGCGGCTTCGATCGCCTGCAGCGCGATGCCGATGGCTTCCTCGTAGAGATCATAGAACGAAGCGTTCGAGGAGATCTGCTGATCACACGGATGCAGCCAGAAACGCTTTTTCACATTCATGACATCATAACGCTCATCGATCTGTGCCGGCACGATATTTCCGGAGATCTTCCACTTCTGACGAAGCGCGCGCTCCAGTGAGCTCAGCGCTTTGTAGCGACGTCCGTTTGGATCGTAGAGAAGCTTCTGCACATCCCGCCAGGAGATCAGCGTTTCGCGCAGGTCATGGACCCGGATCTCCGTGTCGAACACCTGCTTTGCGCAGGGAACGTAAATGCGGGCGATCGCCTTCAGCATATCCTCATCAAACGTACAGATCTCATAGCTGTGCCAGTCCTTGATATCGATGCCGCGCTTTTCCTTCAACATGATCGCATCGATCATCGATTCCATGCGGTGGTGATAGCTGGCGCTTTTTCCCTTGCAGTTTCCGGTGCGATAGAAGATGTAAGGGTGTGCGACCATATCCAGCGCCCAGTGACAGAGATGTCCGAACAGATAAGCCATCATGTCCTTGCGCACATCGGTGATCGTCTGCCGCCGGACACAGCGCAGCGCTTCGCTGTAAAAGGCATCGACCTTCCCTGCATGCATCTCGGATCCCAGATGGTTCAGCGCATGCGATTTATACGCCTCCCATGGCTTTGCATGAGAGAAAAACAGAAAATCCGGACCGTTCGCTCCGATCGCATACAGATGCGCATTGCGTTCGATGACCGCGGCGATCTCCGTATTCGTTTCATTTTTCAGCACTTCCTGTGCAAATAAGACGTGTGTGATGATGTTAGGCATACACCGCCCCCCTTTCCAGACAGACTCATTATAGCACAAAACAAATTCCATACACTACCGAAATCCCCGTGAACACAGACGATGGGCGCTCCTCCCTGACGATGTTCGAACGGCTTCATAGCATAAGGCAGGAGGTGAGAGCATCGCAACCGGTTATCTGCAGATCGAAGTATCGTTCGCCGATGAGGCCTACGCACTGGCGGACGCACTGATCCGCGTCTACAAGCTCAATCAGGGGGAGATCGTCTATGAAAACTTCTATGTGACCGATCAGGAGGGAAAGACGGTCAACATTCCGCTGTATGCGCCGGATATCGACTTATCGCTGGAAGAGGACAACGATGTCCGCCCTTATGAGACGTATAATGTCGAGATGCGCCTGAGCGGCTATGAGGTGCTGGAGATCCAGAACGTACAGATCTTCGCGGAAGAATCCAGCTATCTGCCGCTGCACCCGACACCGACACGGCGACAGGTGTTCCCCGGACGCAGCGTTTCCAATATCGTCGATCACCATCTGCTGACCAACTATGGCGGCAACAACCAGGGACAGACACCGGCCAATCTGGGCAGGATCTTAGGGCAGGTCACCATCCCGACCTATATCACCGTTCACCTGGGACGACCGCAGAATGCGGCTGAAAACGTGACCGTCCCCTTTCTCTATTATCTGAAGAACGTCGCCTGTTCCGAGATCTATCCGACCTGGCCATACGAGGCGCTCAAGGCGAATATATGGGCGCAGGCCTCTCTGGCGCTCAACCGCATCTATACGGAATGGTACCCGAGTCAGGGCTATGATTTTGACATCACCAATTCCACCGCCTTTGACCAGGCCTTCGTCAAGGACCGCAACATCTTTGATTCTGTGGCGGTGGTCGTCAACGAAGTGTTCAACCAGTATATCCAGAAAGCAAACTATCAGGAGCCGTATTATGCGGAATACTGTGACGGCAAGATTGCCAGCTGTCCGGGCATGAAGCAATGGGGCACCCTGAGCCTGGCCAACCAGGGCTATACGGCCATCGAGATCCTGCGCTATTACTATGGGGACAGCATCCTGATCCGCGAAAGCAACAACATCCAGGATATCCAGGCATCTTATCCTGGTGTGCTGCGGATCGGATCCAGCGGGCAGGAAGTGCGGGAGATGCAGGAATTTCTCAATGCGATCGCCATCAACTATCCGGCGATCCCGGTCATCTTCCCGGTGGACGGCATCTTCAACGAGAGCACGGAAGCTGCCGTCCGCGTGTTCCAGCGCCAGTTCAACCTGACGGTAGACGGCATCGTCGGCAAGGCCACCTGGTATAAGATCAGCTATATTTACGCGGCCGTACGCAAGCTGGCAGAGCTCACATCGATCGGTCGGATCGAGGATCTTTACAGCGGCCAGTATCCGGGGACCCCGCTGCAGGAAGGCGACCGGGGCGTCGAGGTACAGCTATTACAGTATTATCTTTCGGCCATCGCCGTCTTTTACCCGCAGATCCCAAATGTGAGCATCGACGGACGCTTTGGCCCTGAGCTGTTCAAGGCCGTATTGAACTTCCAGCGCAGTTTCGGACTGATCGAGGACGGCATCGTCGGTCGGGAGACGTGGAACCGCATCTACGCTCTGTATGAAACGCTCTCCGATAAGATCGTGCCGGATGAAAGCATACCGGAATACCCGGGCATGACACTGCAGCAAGGAAGCTCCGGAGAGAACGTGCGGCGGATCCAGACGGCACTCAATAACATTTCCACGCAGTATCCAAGCATTCCGCTGCTGGTGGAAGACGGCATCTTCGGCACGGCGACCACAACGGCCGTCCGCGCCTTCCAGCGACAGTTCGGCCTGACGGTGGATGGGATCGTCGGGGTCCTCACCTGGAACAAGCTCTTTGAGGTCAGCGCGCTGATCGACACCGGCGAAGAGGCAGGCGAAGAAATGCCGCCATATCCGGGAACGCTGCTGCGAAACGGATCCAGAGGCAATGCCGTGCGCCTGATGCAGGAGCGTCTGAAATCGATCTCCATCTATTACCCGGTCATTCCCGACATCACTGCAGATGGCATCTTCGGCCCGGCCACCCAGGCAGCGGTCATCGCCTTCCAGCAGATGATGGGCATCACTGCAGATGGCATCATCGGCCAACAGACCTGGGAGCTGATCAACACCGTTTACAACGAGCTGTTCTATTAAAAAGAAGCTGTGTGTCCGCTCATTCCGGACGATCAGCTTCTTTTTCTTTTGCCAGTGCGATCAGTGCGTGCAACAGCACATATTCTGCATAAGTATCCATGCCACAGTACGTCAGCAGCTGCCGGCGGATCACCCTGCGCTCCTGTTTTGTACAGCGCTTCATCTCCCGATACTGCCGGACCGCATCCATCCCGAATGAGATATCCAGATCCTGATAGGAATACGCAGAAAAGATTGGCAACAGCGTCTTCAGGGAGTACATGCCATGCATCCGGATGTGATGGACGATCCCCGCGGAAAATAACAGAGAGAGATCGGCCATGCGCGCAGCGACCGCCTCCAGACGTTTTGCATAGGCCGGAAACTGTTTTGCAAGCTGTCGAAGCCGCAGCTTTTCCGCCCCTTCCATATTATAGACGAGGATCACGCCTTCTGGCGGCAGATCCTTCAGCAGCTGTTCCAGGAAGGTGATCCGACAGTCTTCTTCCCCAAGAAATTCCCGATGGATCAACGCCGACTGCGGATTTGGTTCGATGTCCATGCTGTATTGAAAGCACAGCACATCATACGGGCGCATGCCCTCATACGGTGGAACGGCATACGTGTCCCACTCAAAATCCAGATAGGTGATCGGATAGACGATCACATCCTGGAGCCACTGGCGCAGGGCCGGACGATCGATGGCGAGCCCGCCGTTACGGGCAGCGGCGATCTGTGCATACTGAAAGCGAAAGCCCTCGACACGCTGCGGATCCACATCCTGTAAGCGCGTGATCCCCTCCGCATACATCTGCAGCTTATGCGCCGACTGCTGCAGATACAAAATTGAGTCATCCGGGAGCGCCTGTGGGAAACACGCATCGAAGTAGCGGCAGCGCCCTCCGCGCGTACATTCGCCCTTGCGCTGCGAAGAGGGACAGACATCCGCATCCAGGCATTTCTGACAGGCAGCCGCGATGTCCTCCAACGGGCGCAGGAGCGGTTCACACAGCTCTCTGATCGTATGCCGCAACCGGTTCTTCTGGTTGAACAGCCGGTCGCTGACCAGCAACAGAGAGGAGACATCCAGCGATTCCCTGCGCACATAGTCCGCATTCAGACACAGGATGGACACATCTTCCACCTCGATCTGCAGCGCGTGCAGGATCGAAAGTTGATCTGCAATCACCTGCGCTTCGCTTTCATGCGGATAACAGCTGCGATAGCCGAAATAAACGTGAAAGCCGCGGATCCCCCGCCGCATCAGCGTGACCTTGATGCGCACTCCCTGCGCCTCAAAGCGCGGATTCACCAGGACGTCCTCCTTTGCCAGCGCCTGCAGGGCACGCGCCGCATCATCGCCCGGCTTTCCCTCATAATAATCAGTCAGCCCGAAATATCGGACGGCGAGCTCACTGATCGATGCGCTGGGATGCACAAACGGAAAAAACGGCTGCGGCTCATGATGGGTACGCCACAGCAGGGTCTCACAGCGCTCGTATTTGCGTATGTCGCTTACATGGATCATTCTTATCACCTGTTTCGATCTCCATTATATCATAGATTCGTCAGGGGATGTATACTGCGCCAGCATTTGTTCGCATTCGCACACCAGACGCTCTTTCAAGTGTTTTGGCGCCAGCAGCTTGCCATCGCTTCCCAGCTGCAGCAGCAGCTCCAGCAGCGCATACGTGCTCTCCATCCACACTTCCACCTGCAGCTGCTGGTCATCGATCCAGCGCATGTGACAGGAAACGCCGATGCGGCGTTCTGCGAGCAGACGGGCGCGGACCCCTTTGACAAGAAAGCGGGCAAAAAACAGCTCGCCTTTGATCAGACCGTTTTCTCCGATGTGTTTTGCCAGGGCAAAATCCGCATCTCTTTGAAAATGCCGTTCCAGCAGCGTAAAGTCAAACATCCGCTGTTCGCTGAAACGAAACAGGCGATAGTCATGCGCACGCAACGAATACGCCAGCGCATAGCAGGCCCCCTGATAATACAGAAGCTCATAGGGATGGATCAGGATCGTATATGGTTTTTCCTCGCTCAGCGTCCGATAAGTGATGCGCACGCATCGCTGCTGCTCGATGGCCCGGGTACAGCGCTCCACGAAACCACGCATCTGTTCGCTCATGTCCGGCAGCCGGGAAAAGACATACGTACCGGAAGATACCGGATCTCTCGACCCGCTCAGCAGCTTTTCCAGCGCGCTTTGAAATGCCTCCTGATGCACAAAATCCGGATGAGCGCGCAGATAGCTGCCCGCCTCCTGCAGCGCCTGTTCCTCTTCTCTTTGCAGGGCCAGTGCCGGCAGCAGCACTTCTCCGTCCAGTTCATAGCCGCCATAGCGTCCCCGCGTCTGTCGGATCACATACCCTGCTGTCTCCAGCTCCCGTCGAAATTCCCGCACATTGCGCGGGTTGGTCTCCAGCGCCTGTGCCAGTTCCGTAATCTGCATCCGCCCGCGCGTCTTCAGCAGCTGCAGCATGCGGATACAAAGTGCCGTTCGGTTCATCGATTCCCGCTTCCTTTCCTTCCCCAAAGAAATTACGCGTGATAGGCGATGAAACGGCTGGGATACAGCCCGTATCCCGGCTTGGGATCATGCAGGACCGGTACGACGCCGCGATAAGCGAGCGGTGCGACCATCTCTCCGATCCCTCGGTCCAGCGCAAAGCCCAGCGCCTCATCCACCTGACACGCACCCGCATCGATCAATGTGTTCACGACATCCAGATTGCGGGTAAACACTGCGTGCACCAGGATCGGATAGCCGTTGAAGATCCAGCTGGGATCCGCACCAAAGCGGATCAGCTCCTCCACCCGCTTTGCATCCTCGTTCCATACGGCGCTCAATAATTCCTTTGCCAGTTTTCTCTCAGTTGTCATGCAGACACATCCTTTCTGAATACGTCTACACTATAACACCGATTGTGACATCATTTATGTCACAATATACTATAACACATTTTTTCGGATCGCCCAACCGAAAGTCGTACATCCCAAAACAATATAAGATATAAAAAGCGTGTGTTCCATGCAGGCGCACACGCTTCCATACGTGATCCGTCATTCTCCGGCGGCAAAGCTGTTCATCGCTTCGATCAGGCTGTCCGCATTGACGCCTGGTTCATACAACAGCAGATAATCCTCATAGAGCGCCCCGCTGTATTGCATCTTCTGCCCGTTGCGTTCCACATTGACCATGTTGTCCTGCTGCAGTTGTTCGATGACCCGCTTCATATCCGCATCCTGGGCGTTGATGCGATAAAGATACATCGTGTTGCCCTCTACCTGGAAGCTGCGGCCGTCATAAGCAGCGAAAGGAATATCTTCGATCACTTCCTCCTGCTGGATGTCTTTCTGCATCTCCCTGAGATGGGCCATCATGTCATCGACCGTCTTCTCACCAGCGTCTGCCGCGTCATTCGCCGCATCCTCTGCCTTCTGCGCCGCATCATCCACCGTCCGCTGGACACCCTGTGCAGCCGATCCATCATTTCCACAGGCCGCCAGCAGACAGACACAGCACAGAGCGACCAGGATCCGCTTGATCCGTTTCATATGCATTCCTCCTGTCATCTTCCAGTATGCACCGCAGAACTCATTTTTATGCATCCTGCAAAAAAAAATGAGAGGCATTCACCTCTCACCTGCTTTTTTCACAAAAGATACCCGTTCAGCTACCACTTCATAATTGCGGTAGGTCACGCCGTCACGCTGATGGATGCGGCTCGCCAATCGCCCCTTGACAGCGACCACATCATCGATCGCACAGATATCGCAGGTCGTCTGAGCGATTCCCTTCCAAAGTGTCACCGCGATCTCATCCTGCTCATAGATGCCCTCGCTGTTCGCAAAGGGTCGATCCACCTTGAGCACCATTGTGGCACAGGGAAGTCCGCTCGGCGTCTCGCGCATATACGGCAGTTCTGTGACTCTCCCTACAAATACTACGACATTCATCCGCTAGTCCTCCTTCCGGTATGAGCATATACTCATCTGTATCACCCCCATCCGCAGTCTTATCTTATCACCAAAGCTCCGCTCTCCCAAATGCCGCATCCGAACAAAAACCCCTTCTATCTGATGATACGAACAGAAAAAAACCGCCGATCGGCGGCAATTTCCTCTTCTTTATCCAAAAATAGCAATCATCGTTTTGGTGTGATGACGACCACGCTGCGATGCGTCAGATCCAGAGAGCGACAGACCTCCCGGATGTCCTCGGCACGGATCGCATCGATGATGTCCATCCCCGCAAAATAGTCATAGCCAGCAAACGCACTGCGGATGTAACCGATCGCGATGTCATCGAAGCTGCCAAGCGAGCGGACCGCACTGCCAAAATAGCGATGTTTCAGACTCTGCAGCGCTTCTTCATCGACCGTCAGTGCCGCCATCTGCTTGCATACGTCATCGACGAGCGCTTCAAATGCCGCTGTCTTCTGTGTCTCGGTATAAAACAGCAGCACACCGTGGTCCGCCCCCAGATCGACATCCGCACCGACAAAGTCCGAGATGATGCCCTCATCCAGCCATCGCTGATACTGCGGGTTCAGCGATGAGAAACAGAGATCCTGTGCAAGGCGGATGCACCACTCCCGCCGCAGACGCTCCAGCGCATCCACACAAGGAGCGAGCTTGCAGGCGACGGCCAGCTTGGGAACGGTGATGTCCATCGAAAACGCATGGCGCTCCCGCATGACCGATGCCGCTTCCCGGATCGGCCGACGATGGATCGGGCACAGCGGAGCAAACTGCTTGGAACGCTGATTGCGTCGGATCTGCTCCATGATCTGCTCGGGATCCTTCCCGCTAACACCGACCAGCATCATCGTGCTGGGGTGATAATTCCGCTGATAACATGCCTCCAGCTGCTGTCTGGTCGTTGAGCGGACGCTGTTCTCATCACCGCCGATATCATACTTCAGCGGATGCTCGTGAAACAGTGACTGATACGTTTCCATCAGCAGCCGGGAATCGCTCATCTGCTGATACATGTTCAGCTCTGATACGATGATCCCCTTTTCCTTTTCCACCGAAGCATCACTGATGTCCAGCTGCTGGACAAAATCCAGCAGCAGATCCAGAGGGCCTTCGATCGAACCGCTCGTGGAAAAGTAATACGCCGTTTCATTATAAGAAGTAAAGGCATTGACATTGGCCCCCATCCGTGAAAACTCGTTCATCACATCCTGGTCCTGTTTTTCAAACATCTTATGTTCCAGGAAGTGTGCGATGCCTGCCGGATAGCTGTAAGTGTTTCCCTGTGCATCCTCCTGCATCAGATCCATCGCCCCCAGCGGCGTCGCCATCATGAACAGCGAACGGGCATAGCCCGGCTTATACCACAGAACGACCCGCAGCCCGTTTTCCAGCGTCTCGGTATAATAGGTCTCCTGATAACGTTCATTCGTGATCCGTTTCATCTGCATCCTCCTCGCTCCTGACGATGTACGTCGCTTTATGTTCCAGCTTTTTCGCCGCTTTGATGACATCTTCCCGCGTCACCTGCTCAACCAAACGAATGATGTCCGCGCTCGTATCACTGCGTCCCAGCAGATCGTTCTGGTACTGCAGGGCCGCCATCGTGTTCATGTTGTCATCCCCGGCACGCAGCGAATTGATGATCATCGTCTGACTGACCGACAGCAGCGCATCGTCAAAGCGGCCGCTGCGCAGCGTCTCGATCTGCTCATCGATCAGTCGCAGAACGGTATCGATGTCCTTCTTCTCCACACCGGTCATGATGCCCAAAGCGCCATCAAAGGCGATCAGGCTGGAATAGATCGAATAACACAGGCTGTTCTTCTCCCGCACGTTTTGAAACAACAGACTGGTGGAATACTGTCCCAGCATCGCATTCATCACACGTAGGGCATAGTAGTCCGCATCCGTGATATCCGTATGCGTAAAATAGACCTGCATGATCGAAGACTGCGGGATATCTCTCGTTTCGACCTGTCGGGCACAGGGGCGCTCATGCGTGATCGCATAGTGTGTCGAAACCGGCCGTGTCCGATCCTTCCATTCGATGAGCGTACGCAGGCGCTCCTCGATGGATTCCTTCTGCAGATCGCCGCAGACGATGATATCGACACGACTCTCCTCCAGCAGCGTCCGATGTGCTTCGACGATCTCTTCCAGCGTCACACGGTCGATGCGCTCACTTTCGCCCAGCGCGGAGACGGCCAGCGCTTCTCCTTTTCCGGCCAGCTTCAGTCCCTGCGAGACAGCATACTGCGATGCGTCATCCCGCATGCGCTTGAGCTTTGCGTGCAGGATCCGCTTTGCCTCCTGCAGACATTCCTCATTCAGCAGCGGCCGCGTGATCATCTCCCGAAGAAACGCGATTCCCTCTGTCAGATACTCCTCGCTGTCATGCGCAAAGCAGGGATGCATCATCTTCATGCGCAGTTCCAGCACCTGTGAGCGTCCATAACCGATCGTCTGTGCGCCGATCACCATGCCATACAGATCGTCCAGATGCCGGCTCATCAACTGCTTGCTGGGATAGGCCTCTAGCCGATCGCTCATCATCAGCGCCAGCAGCGACCACACGCTTGCACGCTCCTCATTCAGCGGCTGCAAAAAACGGATGTACCATCCGATCTCCTTAAACTTTTTGCTCGGCAGCACATGCAGTGCCACTCCCTGACAGATTTCCATGATCAGTCCTCCTCATTGCGATTCTAGTATGTGTATGCTCGATCATAAAATACAGGAAATGCCCAATGCGCTTCCCTGCGGCATTCCCATAAGAAAAAGTGAACCTTCCGCCTGGATCTCCAAACGACAAGGCCCACCTCATCCTGTCTGTATATCTACTTATCCGATGTGGATATATACCGGCCCGGAACCGACATTCACGGAATACACGACGGTCTGTCCACCGTAGAAACCACCGTGGACCGCCTGCCCGTTTCCGATGTAGACCGCGATGTGCGACATGCCCAGACCGCCGTCCGCATAGTAGATCAGATCGCCCGGCTGCGGATTGTTCGTCACCGTTCCCAGTGACAGATAACCGGCCGGCCAGCCATGGTAATAGATTCCGTTGGCTGCCAGTGCATTGGTTACCAGCATCGTGCAGTCCTGATTGACACCGAGCTGTGCCAGCGCCGCATTGGCGATGCCGTTTCCGACATTTCCATAAGATGTATTTCCTTTGGAAGATGTGCTGGAAGAGCTGCTGGCACGCTGTTCTTCCTGACGACGCTGTTCCTTTTCTTCCTTCTGCGCATCGAGCGTTTCTTTATCCGTTGCGACACCGTCTTCATCAAAGACGTATTCCACACCGTCGATCTCTTTTGTCGTATCCTTGAGACGCTTACCGAACTCATCGTGATAATACGCATTGTCATCCGCATCATACTGCCATCCGGTATAAAGCACACCATATTCATCCAGATAATACTTGTCACCATCGACCTCGATCGTGCCGGTCGCCATGATGCCGTCCTCGTAGAAATAATGCTTGCGTCCGTTGATCGTCTTCCATCCGGTCACCTTCTGCCCATTCTCATCCACATAGACAAACGTATCATCCTCGATCTCCACATACTGGCTCGTGATTGGATAGCCCTTCTCATCATAAAGGAAATCCTCGTTCCAGCCGCTCAGCAGACGGCCATCCGCCTGGAAGTTGTATGTGACATCATCGATGGTCTGCTCTCCGCTGACCATGCGGCCATCACTGTCAAAATAATATTGGAAACTGTCGATCTGCTGCCAGCCGAATACCATGTTTCCCTCTTCGTCGAAGTAATATGTCCCATCATCCAGATGCAGCCATCCGGTTGCTTGCTCTCTCGTTGACTCAAGAACATAGTAGCGATCTGCCCCTTCACCATGCCATCCCGGCTGTGCTTCATAGGCATAGACGGTAGAGATCACCGGTACACACGTTGCAAAACAAAGTGCAATTGCGATCTTCTTACCGTTTTTCTCGATAAAATTCATCTCGACTCACCTCAATTACCAACGCAACCAATATAACACAACTCGTTTTATCTTGCAAATTTGTAAGTTTAGAAACCGCTTACCAAACGAAAAATGACCGTCCAAAAATCCTTTAGTTAAAGGGATATCAAAAAAATATGTGAGTTTGTGTGATTTCGTGTCAGATTATGAGCGGACACGTTTCCGCCCCCACATGCTCAGATGGGTCCTCCGGCAAAAGAAAAGACCCGAAAAGCCAGATGCTTTCCAGGTCTGCCTTCCTGCAGATCCGTTCTCAGAGACGGCGAACGCTCGTCACCGTTCCATAGAAGCTGCTGATCGTCGTCACACGCAGGCCATCGGATGGATTCATCGCGTGGATGATGTGATTGTTGCCGACATAGATCGCCGCGTGCGTACCGCCGTTGAAGATGACGATATCACCCGGCTGCATGTTGGACGGATTGACCGCATAACCGGCCGATGCCTGTGCCGCCGCCGTCCGCGGAATGTTGATGCCCGCCATGCGGTAAGCCAGCTGTACAAAGCCGGAGCAGTCCACTCCGCTCATCGTGTTGCCGCCATAGACATACGGTGTTCCGCTGTTCATGATCGCATACGCGTTCGCGACGACATCACCGCTGGCCGCAAACGTGTGATCCGTATAAGAAGAGGAACCGGAAGAACCGCTCTGTCCGCTGCCGGAAGAAGCGCTTCCCGTATCCCGCTGGGATTCGCTGGAGGCAACGCCGTAGCTGTCAAAGACATACGTCTCGCCATCGATCTCGGCAGTCGTATCGGTATACATCATGCCGTACTCATCAAAATAATAGGAGTTGCCGTTGACGTGACGCCAGCCCTCGTAGATATAACCGTCTTCATTGAGGTAATAGACCTCTTTTCCCAGACGCACCATGTCGCGGGCCATCGTACCGTCCTCATAGAAATAATAACGGTTTCCGTGAATGGTCTGCCAGCCCGTTGCCTTCTGACCGTTTTCATCCACATAGCAGACGCTGCCATCTTCCAGCTCCATGAACTGATTGGTCATCGGATAGCCGTTCTCATTATACAGGAAATCCCCGTTCCAGCCGCTCAGCAGGCGTCCGTCCTCCTGGAACAGATAGGCGACACCATCGATTTCCGCCTCTCCATTCAGCATGCGTCCGTCCGCATCGAAATAATACGTATACGAATCGATCGTCTGCCAGCCGAAGACCAGATCTCCGTTTTCATCGAAATAGTAAGTACCATCGTCTAAGTGCAGCCATCCCTTTGCCTGCTCTCTCGTCGTCTCTAAAACATAGTAGCGGTCCTCGCCTTCCCCATGCCATCCCGGCTGGGCTTCAAAGGCATATACGGCAGATACGACCGGCACACAGGTTGCGAAACACAGTGCGATTGCGATCTTCTTCCCGTTTCTTTCGATAAAGTTCATCCTGCTTTCACCCCAAATTCATCCTTTTTATTCTAACACACTCCCTTGCGTTTGTAAAATCCAAGGGA
>DWYK01000071.1 GCA_019118705.1 Candidatus Merdibacter merdigallinarum
ACGAGTTACGGTTGCCTTTTTGGACTTCGTGACTTTGGGCCCACTCATCCTCCGTATACGCCTTGGTATCAAGTTCCTGTTCGTTAGGCTACGATTTCGCTATCCCTTCTTCTCGCCTATACCTCACGATATAAACCTTGGGAGTCGCTTTAGGGTTCGTCGGCAACTACGCCCCGGTGGACTTTCACCACAGACTGACGGCATGCCCGTCATACCCAAAAAGAAAGACAGCCGCAAGCGGCTGCCTTTCAGGGGATGGGAAAAGAATGAAAAAGCTATTGCTTGAAGTCTTTCTGACTTCGTAAGTATCATATAAAAGAAATATGGGATTGTCATGTCATAAAAGTGAACGTTTCCTGAATATAGGTTTACATCCATCTCGTTTACAGGTAAAATAAAGGTAATATCTTCTGCTGTTCAGCACCACATGGAATAGGAGGAAGGCATCATGAAAGATATTGAACTGTTGCATCTTTTGGAAACCAATGCCAGATTGTCCACCCGGGATCTGTCCGATATCCTGCTGGAGGAAGAGGAACAGATCCAGCAGCGGATGGAAAGCCTGGAAAAGCGTAAGATCATCTGTGGCTATCATACGGTCATCAACTGGGACAAGGCCAGCCGCAACCGCCAGGTGATGGCGATCATCGAGGTCGGTGTGACCCCGCAGCGCGACTATGGCTATGATAAGATCGCGCGGACCATCGCACGCTATCCGGAAGTGGATACGATGTATCTGCTCAGCGGAAAGAGCGAATTCATGTGCATGGTCTATGGGAAGAGCATGTACGACGTTGCGAGCTTCGTCGCAGACAAGATTGCCTGCATCGAATCGGTGAAGTCGACGGTCACGCTCTTTGTCCTGAAACAATATAAGGAGAGCGGTATCATCCTGGAGGATGAGCGCAAGGATGCTGGCGAAAGACTGGTCGTGACCCCATGAATTACGAAGACGTTTTATCAGAGCGGGTACAGTCGATCCAGCCAAGCGGGATCCGCCGTTTTTTCGACCTTGCCAGCGAGGTCGAAGGTGTCATCTCTCTCGGTGTCGGCGAACCGGATTTTTCCACGCCATGGCACATCTGTGATGCGGCCATCTACTCCATCGAAAGCGGCAAGACGCATTATACGGCCAATCAGGGACTGTTCGAACTGCGCAAGGAGATCTGCAGCTATTATCAGCGTCGCTTTCACATCGAATACGATCCAAACGATAATGTCATCGTAACGGTCGGCGGCAGCGAGGGCATCGATATCGCACTGCGGGCACTGATCGATCCGGGCGATGAGGTCATCGTGATGAACCCTTCTTATGTTGCCTACACACCCGGCATCACGCTTTCCGGCGGTGTCAGCGTGCCGATCGAGCTCCGTCAGGAAAATGATTTTAAATTGCTTCCACAGGATCTGGAAAAGGCCATCAGCGAAAAGACAAAGGTCTTGTTGATCAATTTCCCATGCAATCCGACCGGCGGGGTGATGAGCCATGAAGATTACGCCAAACTGGTTCCGATCATCAAAAAGCATCAGTTGATCGTCATCAGTGATGAGATCTATGCAGAACTGACCTATGATGGTACGTTTGCTTCCCTCGCACAGTTCGATGAGATCAAAGATCAGGTGATCGTCATCAGCGGCTTCTCCAAAGCGTTTGCCATGACCGGCTGGCGTCTCGGTTATGTCCTGGCCAACCCGGCCCTGACGGCGGCGATGAACAAGATCCATCAGTACATCATCATGTCTGCACCGACAGCGGCACAATACGGAGCGATCGAAGGTCTGAAAAACGGTTGGCCGCATGTGGAAGAGATGGTGCGTTCTTATCGAGCACGTCGCAATTTCATCGTTTCCGGCTTCAATCGCATCGGTTTGAACTGTTATATGCCACACGGTGCCTTCTATGTCTTCCCGGACATCCGTTCGACCGGATTGAGCAGCGAAGCATTCTGCGAATTACTGGTAAAAGAAGAAAAAGTTGCCTGTGTCCCGGGAACTGCTTTCGGGGACGCTGGTGAAGGCTTCATCCGTGTCTCCTATGCGTACAGCATCGAGCATATTCGTGAAGCGCTCAATCGAATGGAACATTTCTTAAATAAATTCAAATAAGCTCCGACAGCACAAGAACGCTGTCGGACGATCCGCAAAAAAAGGATGGCAGCCGTTGAAAGATCCACCAGATCTTCCGACCCTTCCATCCTTTTTATTTCGCATGCATGGATTGCTCAATCACACGTTCTCTTTTTCTTTTCGACGATCACAGATCCGATGACCGCGCCTGCAAGCATCATCACGCAGGCACCATACGAAACCGATGCGCCGGTCGCACACCTTCCTGCCTTCAGAATCTCAGCAATCGAAAATGCTCCTGAATATGCAGCCAGGCCTGCAACAGATCATCTGCGATGTGATCCGCCTGTCGCTGATCGACATGAAAACGATTTTCCCGCTTGGCGATCACATACATGCCGGCACGTTTGGCCGCTTCGATGCCGATGGCCGAGTCCTCGATCACCACGCATTGCGCCGGCGTATGATCCAGACGGCGCATCGCCTCATGATAAATGGCCGGATCCGGCTTGCTGCGGGGGAGTTCATGACCGCTGATGACCTGATCAAAGAACGGTGTCAGTTCATTGCTCGTCAGCATTCGCTCGATCGAAGCATTGGATGACGAAGAGGCAATGGCCGTTCGGATCCCGGCCTGTTTCATCTGCTGTAAGATCAGACGTACGTGCGGATTTAAAGCAGATCGATAATCGATCGGGCCATAGGGATAATTCGCTTCATAAAACCGGCGCATCTGTTCTTCGGTCATCTTCGGTTCCCACAATTCTCCCATATGCCGATAATAGAATGCATCGCTGCACCCGACAAAAGCACTTGCTTCTCGCTGGGTGATCCGTTGTTTCTGTTCCCGGAAAAATCGCATCAAATCGTATTGATAAACAGCTTCTGAGTCTACCAGAACACCGTCCATGTCAAAAATTACCGCTGTCATCTGTTTCCTTCCTCTCTTCTGTGACTACTTCCTCCCAAGTGGGAATGCTGGGTGCCGCACCTGCGCGCTGAATGCTGAACGAAGCGGCTTTGCAGGCGATCCGAAGAGCAGATGCCGGTGAATGCCCACGCAGCAATGCACTGAGATAAAAACCGGTAAACGTATCACCGGCACAGGTCGTATCAACGACCGGCACCGAAAATGCCGGCTGATGCATCGTTTCTCCCCGCACATGGCTCCAGGCACCTTCCCCTCCACAGGTCATCACGATCTGCGCCTTAGGACAGCGGTCGGCAAGCGCCAGCAGGACCTTTTCATGATCGCTGCTGTCACATTCTGAGAGAGCGGCTGCTTCTACTTCATTGACCAGCAGCAGATCACAGAGTGCCAATGGCGCACGTTGCAGACGTTCATCGATCGGTGAAGGATTCAGTGCGATCTTCATCCCTTTTGCGGCAGCCTTCGTCAACAGATGATCCAGGGAACTGATTTCATTTTGTGCCAATAACAGATCGCCAACGGAAAAATGCTCCAGTACCGCATCGATCATCGTTTCATCCACGTCCTGATTGGCACCGCCAAAGACAATGATGGCATTCTCACCATGCGCCACCTGTATGACCGCATGCCCGCTGGGACAAGCAGACATCTGCACAAACGAAGTATCGACACCATGCGCATACAGGAAATCTCGCAGCATCGTCCCATCTGCACCGATCTTCCCGGCATGATAGACCTTCTGACCAGCAGCAGCCAGCGCGACAGACTGATTTAGCCCTTTACCGCCCACATAGCGTTCATAAGTCTCTGCGGCCTGTGTTTCTTTTCCCTCGACAAAATGATCCATCGTATACACATGATCGATGTTCAGCGATCCAAAATTCAACAGCTTCATATCCGCTCTCCATTCTATGTACATTATACATGATTTTTCTTTAGATAAATATGCGGATTACAGTGATTTTGATGTGCTGATCGCCGACCACATCCCACCGGATCTTCAAGATGTCATCGATATCCCTAAGATCATCGAACTGGATCATCCCAACAGACGATGATCCATTCTTTCCTTCCATATAAAAAAGCTTTATCGATTCCGTTTCTGGTCGATAAAGCTTTTTGTTTTTATCTGTCATTCACAGCAGATGTATTGGACATCCCTGTACGATACAGAAGATCGTCTATTCTTCTTTTCTGCGCTTCTGCAACAGGGCTACCACACCTGCGGAAATCATCAGCATCATCGCAAACATACCTGTGCTGTCAACAGCCGCTGTATCTGCATCCTCCTGATCGGAAGCCGTATTGTCACCGTCTTCTTCTTTCGGCGGCGTATTTTCATCATCCTGATTCGGATCGTCTACGCCTTCACCCGGCTGATCGGACTCGATACCGCTGACCGTATAGCTGATTTCTGCCGTATTTCCTGCAAGGTCGCTGATCGTTACGCTGCCATCCGTATTTTCACTGAATACCTTCGTCAGCGTCGTCTGATCATCGCTCAGTGTCCAGCCTTCGACTGGCTGAATGGCCTCGTCTGCCTGGATCGTTACGATGACCGTATTGCCATCCTTCGTATACGTTACTTCCGCTGTCGGTGCCGTCTGATCGATGCCCGTAACCGTATAGTTGACCACTGCTGTATTTCCTGCAAGGTCGCTGATCGTTACGCTGCCATCCGTATTTTCACTGAATACCTTCGTCAGCGTCGTCTGATCGTCGCTCAGCGTCCAGCCTTCCACTGCCTGAATGGCTTCATCCGCCTGGATCGTTACCGTTACATCCTGGTTGGTCAGTTCCCCATTGTTGGAATAGCTGACCTCTGCTGTCGGAGGAGTTGTATCTTCTAAAGTATAGTAGAATCCATAAGATTCTGTATCTTTACGGTTGCAAGTCATGCGAGCGGAATACATGCCCGGATCGACTACTTCGATATCCAGTTGGAATCCGTTTGTCAGATCCTTCTCACCATCCAGCGGCTTTACATAACTGGTATACGATTTGGAACTGTATCCTGATCCATCATAATTTCTGCGATCGATATTCACTGACAGGCGACGTTCAAGATTATATTTTGTGAACTTACCTAATGATTCTCCCGTAATCGTATTGATTCCGTTATTCTCGTATTCGATGTGCAGCATCTGCTTGCCGTTTTCATCCGTATACTCGCTGAAAGTGAAGATTCCACGATGCTCGGTCGTATTGATCATGTCCTTATCCGGACCCGCCATGACACCACGCGGATTCTCCGGAAGCTTTTCCAGCTGCTGTTCAGCTTCGACAAAACGCTCGACCAATTTTTTATATTCTTCTGCCGGATAACTTACAACCGTGTGATTGCGCGCTTCT
>DWYK01000072.1 GCA_019118705.1 Candidatus Merdibacter merdigallinarum
ATGGCATCGATGCCGATGCGATCGAGGTAAATCTGGGCAGCCGTTTTGATGAGGCATCCATGCAGGCAGCGGAAGATGCCTTCATGGAAACATATGCAGAGTTTCAGCAGTTCGACAGAGAGCTGCTGAGCGAAGAACAGCAGGATGTCTACGATATCTACGCTTTTGAAGCGGATCTGACCGAACAGCTCTATGATGACAAATTCGATTATTATCCACAGCTGTTTGAGAGCATGAGCGGATTGCAGTTTCAGCTGCCATCCCTGTTTTCAGACTGGGAGATCCGCAGTGAGGACGATGTGAAAGATCTGATCCTGCTGCTCAATGATGTGAAGCCATATGTGGACAGTGCACTGGACTACACACGAACACAGGAAGAAAAAGGTCTGCTGATGGTGGATGCACGATCCGTCATGGATTATTGCGAGGGGATCTTGAACAGCGGAACGGATTCTTCGATCCTGAGCGCCATGCAGGAACAGGTAGCTGCACTCGATCTGAGCGAGGAAGCGACGCGTTCGTATCAGCAGCAGCTGGCAGACGCTTTCTCCGGTTCTTTCCTGCCGGCCTATCAGGACATCTATGATACGATGGCGGAATTCCGTGACAGCGAAAACAACAATACACAGGGTCTGGCCGCCTTCCCGAATGGAAAAGAATATTATGCGCTGCTTCTGCAGCAGAGCATCGGCTCCAATCAGTCGGTGGAAGATGTGCAGGCGATGATGGACAGCGCATTTGAAGATCATCTGACGGAGCTGCAGACGATCATGTTTACGGACATGGAGGGGGTAGAACCGTTGGTGAACGGAGAGGAACTGCCATCGACCGGATACACCAGCTACGATGCGATCCTGCAGGCAGTCAGCGCACGGATGAGCGAAGATTTCCCGGAGGTATCGAATCTGAACTACCACATCGAGGATATGAATGAAGAGATCGCTTCAGATGGCATCGCTGCTTATTTCAACATTCCTTCACTGGACGGGGACTCGATCAAACAGATGCGTGTGAATCCGGATGGAGCGGATCCTGGCAGCCTGTCGACCTATCTGACCGTTTCTCATGAGGGGTTTCCGGGACATATGTATCAGTATGCGTATCTGTATGAGAATGTGGACAGCAACTATGTGAAGACGCTGGCGAATGTCAGCGCGTATGTAGAAGGTTATGCGGTCTATGCGGAATATGAGAGCCTGCATTATCTGGACACGCTCAATGAAAGTCTGACAGCGGCCTATCGGGAAAATGAACTGGCCAGCTACTGTCTTTACATTCAGGCGGATATCGGTATCCATTATGAAGGCTGGGACGTCAGTGAGACACAGGACTATTTTAATGAAACAGGTATCGTGCTGAGCGATGCGGATGCGCAGCTTGTCTATGATCAGCTGCAGGCCAATCCGGCAGCGTTCCAGCCGTATTATGTCGGTTATCATGAATTTGCTGCCCTGCGCGAGAAAGCGGAAGAGGCATTAGGCGACCGCTTTGAAAACAAAGCATTCAATGAAGCCATCCTGGAAAGCGGCATCGCTCCATTCAGCGTGGTCGAACGTCATGTGGATGCGTATATCGCAGCTGCACAGGAGGCATAGAAAAGAACAACCTGAAAAAAGTGAACCGCAAGCTTTGGACAAAGTGAAAAAGGTTCACTTTTTTGTTTTGGTGCGTTCAGTGACCAGATATAAACAAAAATGTAAAAAAAAACGACATCTATGAAGACGTACAGGCGATCAGGATGTATCATCCGCATCGGGCATGAACGGCAGGGGCTTCATCATATAGTGAAAACAGGTGATGTGATGGAGCGTCTGCTGTGGATGGAACACCAGCTCAATCAGCTGGTGTGGGGCTGGGGCAGCATCTTGTTTCTGCTGGTGAGCGCTTGCTGGTTCTTGTTTCGGGCACATCGGCTGTTGCTGCATCCGCAGCGATGGTTTCGCAGTCTGTTTCGGGTGCTGCATGGCGAACAGGGGAAAGAGGCGAGGAGCAGCCTGTACACCGCACTTGCCGGTACGCTGGGCATCGGCAGCATCGTCGGCGCGGCCAGTGCGCTGGCACTGGGCGGTGCCGGTGCTTTGTTCTGGCTGATGGTCAGCGGTCTGGCAGGAATGGTGCTCAAATATGTGGAGACCACGCTTGCTTGCGCCTACCAGCGTCCTCGTGCCGGCGGTTTTATCGGCGGGGCGATGATCCTGCTGGGAGAGGTCAGGGGACGTGTCTTTTTATCCGTCTGCTTTTCACTGTGTGTGCTTGTCGCTGCGTTTGGCATCGGCAGCATGGCTCCCTCTTCTGCGATCACCGGCAGTCTGTGTACGCTGTTTCCCATTTCCCGTTGGTGGGCAGCGATGCTGGTCGTCGCTCTGGCGGCTTTGGTGCTCATTGGCAAAGGGGAGCGCATCCGTAAGGTCAATGAACGCATCGTGCCGTTGGTTTCCATGCTGTACATCGCGGTCTGTCTCCTCCTTCTGTTCGTTTATCAACATCGCCTGCCTGCTGTTTTCGGGCAGGTGTTGCAGGAAGCGTTTGCCTTTCCGGCCATCGGCGGCGGTGTGTCCGGCTTTTGTCTGAGCCGCGCCGTGCATTATGGACTGGCCAGAGGTCTGTTTTCACATGAAGCGGGCATGGGCAGTGCGCCGCTGGCATATGCCGCCCTGCCTTGCAGGGAACCGGTGGAACAGGGCTGTGTCGGCATGCTGGAGGTCTTTTTCGATACCTTTGTCATCACGCTGCTCAGTGCGCTTGCTCTGTTGTGCACGACGCCTTTGTCCACGGCATCTGCTGTGGATGGCAGCGTGCTGATGAGCGGCTGTTTTTCCCTGCTCTTTGGTCCCCTTGGTGAGAGGCTGTTTCATGGCATGCTGATCCTGTTTGCGTTTCCGACCATTCTGGGTTGGTATTATTATGCAGAACAGTGTCTGCATTATCTGTTTTCCGGTCAGGGGATCCACAGGATCTATCTGTTTTTGTTCCTCTGTTCCCTGTTTCTAGGCGGGATCTGGGAAACGAAGATCATATGGGAACTCTGTGATACGCTCAACGGCTGTATGCTTCTGGTCAATCTGACAGCGATGTGGTCGTTTCAAAGGGAGTGCGCACAGCTTACAGATCGCTATGTCTGTCAGCGCGGATGTGTGTTTGCCCGCAGGACAGATCGGCATCTGCATATGGTAAAGGGAGCAGTGGATCTACAGAAAAAGGAGGAGAGACGATGACAGTGTTGGATGGCATCGATGTATCGAACTATCAGCGGGGATTATCCATTTCGCGGATCGCGGCAGATTTTGTGATCGTCAAGGCAAGTGAGGGAATCGGTTATGAAGATCCCAGCTGTCATGCGTTTGCGAAAGAAACGCTGGACAGTCATAAAAAGCTGGGGCTGTATCACTTTGCACGCCCGGGAAAGGAAAATCCTGCGAAGGAGGAGGCACGATGGTTTCTGCGCATCTTTCGGCCGTATATCGGAAAGGCCATTCCCGTTCTGGACTGGGAAGCGCAGGAGATCTCCAATGTTTCATGGGCGAAGGAATGGCTGGACGAAGTGTATCATCAAAGCGGGGTCCGTCCCTGGATCTATATGAGCGAATCGGTGGTCAACGCTTACGACTGGAGCGATGTGGCAAAGGAATATCGTCTGTGGATGGCGCTCTATCATAACAACACACCGGCATATCACTATGATATGCGTCATGCCGGAACGCTGGTCCATGTCCGTCACTGGAGCAGGATCACCTGCTGGCAATGGACGAGCCACGGCCGTCTGGATGGATGGCAGGGGAATCTGGACATCGATCGTTTTTATGGAGATACAGCTGCCTGGGAAGCGCTGGAAAAGAACGAAGCGCTCCCTGTTCGCAAAAGTGATGAAACGATTGCGGATGAGGTGATCGCCGGAAAATGGGGCAGCGGAGCGGAACGTGATCACCGACTGAGGGAAGCGGGATATGATCCGAATGTGATCGATTCGATCGTCAGAGAGAAGACGCGCCGCAAAAGTGTGGATGAGCTGGCAGATGAAGTGATCGAGGGAAAGTGGGGCAGTGGCATCGAGAGAAAGCAGCGTCTGGAGGCTGCCGGCTATGATTACACGGCGGTTCAGCAACGAGTTGATGAAAAGCTGGCAACGATGTCCAAACAGTATTATACCGTTCGCTCAGGGGATACTCTGACAGCGATTGCCCGGCGCTTTGGAACCAGTGTCGCAGAACTGGTTCGTTTCAATCACATTCCTGATCCCGATCACATTACGATCGGAGAACGGCTGCGCGTGCATTGATGAGGGACGAGAGATCGTCCTTTTTTCTGAACAAGTGCAGATACTTCGTCAAGTCGAGATCATCCTTCCTTTGGCCTTTGCATCTTTTTGGCGGATCGAACCATTTTGCAGGCACAGTATGAAGCAGTGAGGCATTCGGTGATCAGCATGGACAGCCAGATGCTGTCAGCTCCAAACAGCATTGGCAACAGTACGATGCAGGTGCCGCTGATGAGGATGCCGCAGTTGTTGGCTCACCAGATCCGATCACGGCTGGCCCTACGTGACCGCGATCCGCTTTTTCAGCGGAATGATGTAAAAAAGCGGTCCATCCGTTGAAAATCATGGATGATTGTTGTACATTATTGTAAACGATCATGTGAATGACAAATTACATAAATGAGAATGCATCAACACGCAATCTGTGAAAAGAGAAGGGGGCGGCAAATGTGAAGATCATCATCGCCTGTGATTCCTATAAAGGATGCATGAGCTCCAAAGAGGTAGCAGAACATATGAAGAGGGCGATCCGTCGTGTGGATCCTTCCATTGAGGTGCTCGCCTATACGATGGCAGACGGCGGTGAAGGAACTTCGGCAGCTTTTTGTGATGTGTGCGGCGGTGAGATGGTTTCCTGTGCGACCACGGATGCTTATGGCCGGCGGATCCGTGCACGCTATGCGCTGATCGATGAGGGTAGGACCGCAGTGATCGAGGCAGCGGCCGCCATAGGGCTGACCATGGTTCCCAGGGAGAAGCGCAACCCGATGACGGCCAGCAGCTATGGGGTCGGGACGATGTTGCTGGATGCCCAGAAGCGGGGCTGCCAGCGGGTGATCATCGGGCTTGGCGGAAGCGGCACCAACGATGGCGGCATGGGGCTTTTGCAGAGCCTGGGGGTCCGCTTCTATGATGCCTCTCACAAATATCTCTCTCCGCAGGCAGTCAATCTGGAAAAAGTGCGCTATATCGATTTCAATCGATTAAACCGACTGGAAGGTCTGGAACTGATCGTCGCCTGTGATGTGAAGAATCATCTGCTGGGAGAAAAAGGGGCAACCTATACCTTTGGCCGCCAGAAGGGACTGTACCCCAATCAGCTGGAGCGCCTGGATCGGGCCATGCACAATTATCGCGATCAGATTCGCCGGTATCGCAAGGTCGATCTGGACAGCTTTGAAGGGGGCGGTGCCGCCGGTGGTATCGGCGCGGTGCTGATCGGTCTGCTGGGGGCGCAGATGTATCCGGGAATCGAACTGCTTTTGTCGTACAGTTCTCTGGCCCGGGAGGCGGCGGACTGTGATCTTCTCATCACGGGAGAAGGACAGAGCGATGCACAGACGATGTTTGGCAAGGTACCTGCCGGTATCGCTCAGATCGCAAAGGCCGTCGATAAGCCGATCATCTGCATCAGCGGTGCCCTGGGCCTGGGGTATGAGCAGCTGTATGACCTTGGGTTCATCGGCATCTTCAGCATTGCCGATCGGGCGATGACCTTTCCGCAGGCACTGCAATTGGCACCGGAAAAACTGGAGGCAGCGACCTATTCCATCCTTCGCATGTTTCACCATCTGTCAAGGGATGAAAAAAGAGGGCATTCCATTTTACATCCGGCGGCGGGAGGACTATAATAAAGAAAAAAGAGGAACAGGAGGCTTGTATATGGCATATGAAGTAACTGTAGATGGTATTACGATCTCATCGAATGAGGAATTGAGCGAGAAGGAATGTCGTGCTTATATCCATTACATTCAGTCGAAGAATCACAACCGCAACATCGAACGCATCAATCTGGACTTTGAAGGCGATGATGTGAATCTCGGCTATTATCTGGAACCGCAGGGATTTGAGAAGATCCGCCGGATCACCGGGTATCTGGTCGGTACGGTCGACCGTTTTAACGATGCCAAACGTGCGGAAGAGCGCGACCGCGTCAAGCATATGTGATCCAGAAACCGCTTCGGCGGTTTTTTTGTACGCATCCGACCGCTTTCTTCTGCAGAGGAATGAGAGGGACTGAAATAATTGGTGAAGTGAAAAAGTAAATGCAACTCTAAGAAGGCAAAAAA
>DWYK01000073.1 GCA_019118705.1 Candidatus Merdibacter merdigallinarum
GACCGACCGCTCATCAGGGAGAGATGCTCACCGACTGCAAGGTATCTTGGAGGGGAGCTGTTGAATTCGCCTGGGAGTGAGAGCGATCCTCTCCCGATTCATTCGGTTATCATGAGAATCAAGGTGTGTCGCAAGATGAAGCAGGATGGTACCGCGAACGTTCGTTCGTTCCTGCACTTGTGCTTTTTTTTTGCAGGAAAGGAAATGAGTATGGAAAATGTAACAAACATCAAGCAGGAAGCCCTCAGCCGTCTGGAAGCCTGTGAGAGCCTGGCGGATCTGCAGGAACTGCGCGTCCTCTATCTGGGAAAGAAGGGACCGATCCAGGATCTGATGAAATCCATGAAGGATCTGCCAAAGGAAGAGCGACCGGCATTTGGCCAGCAGGTCAACGCGCTCAAGCAGGCGTTGGCGGCTGCGATCGAAGACAAGCGCACCGTGCTGGAAGAAAAGGAGATCAACGAGCGGCTGCAGCAGGAGAAGATCGATATCACGCTGGAGGGAAGAAAGCCGAACCTGGGCAACATCCATCCGCTGACGCTGGTGCAGAAGGAGATCGAGGATCTGTTCATCGGTCTGGGCTACAGCGTGGAGGAAGGCCCGGAGGTCGAGCTGGACTTCTATAACTTTGAGCGTGCCAACATTCCAAAGGATCATCCGGCCCGTGACATGCAGGATACGTTCTATATCGATGTGGAGCGTCTGCTGCGGACCCATACGACGGCCATTCAGATGCGTGTGCTGGAGAAGGATTCCCCGCGGACGCCGATCAAGGTCATCTGCCCGGGCAAGGTCTATCGCCGGGATGATGACGATGCGACGCATTCCCATCAGTTTACGCAGGTCGAGGGACTGGTCGTCGGGGAGAACATTCGCCTGAGCGATCTGAAAGGAACGCTGGAGTTCGTCGCCAGACGCATGTTCGGTGAGAAGCGCGTCATTCGTTTCCGTCCGAGCTACTTCCAGTTTACGGAGCCGAGCGTCGAGGTGGATGTCTCCTGTCATATGTGCGGCGGCAAAGGCTGCCCGACCTGTAAGGGAACCGGATGGATCGAGATCCTGGGTGCCGGCATGGTACATCCAAACGTATTGCGCATGGCCGGCTATGATCCAAAAAAGGTGAGCGGCTTTGCCTTTGGCATCGGCGCCGAGCGTGTGGCGATGTTAAAGTACGGCATCGACGATATCCGTCATTTCTATACGAATGACATTCGTTTCTTAAAGACGTTCACGAGATTCGAGTAGGAGGATTGGGCAATGTTAATCTCAAAAAAATGGTTGAGTCAATATATGGAGATCAGCGACCTGAGCATCGAGGAGATCGCTGAGCGCATCACCAATGCAGGATTGGAGGTCGAAGGCATCGAAAAAGGAGCACAGGCAACCAATCTGGTGATCGGACATGTGGAAAGCTGTGTCGATCATCCAGACAGCGATCATCTGCATGTCTGCCAGGTCAATGTCGGAAGCGATACCCGTCAGATCGTCTGCGGTGCGCCGAACGTGGCGGCCGGACAGAAGGTCATCGTCGCTTTGCCGGGCGCTGTCCTGCCAGGCGGAGAGATCAAGCAAAGCGTGATCCGCGGACAGGAAAGCAACGGCATGATCTGCTCCTTGCTGGAGCTGGGCGTCGATGCGAAAAGTCTCAATGATCAGCAGAAGGCCGGTATCGAGGTGCTGGGCGATGATGCGACTGTCGGTGATCCACATGTGCTGGAATATCTGGGACTGGACGATGAGATCCTCGATGTATCGCTGACCCCGAACCGCAGCGACTGTATGGCGGCCTTTGCCATGGCGAAGGAGACCGGTGCGATCCTGGACCGCAAGGTGACCCTGCCGGCCTATGAAGGTGCATCGAAATGCGGTGCTCCGACCCAGCTGAAGGTGGCGTCCATGAGCGAAAAATGTCCGTTGTACAGCGGAAAGATCATCCGTGAGGTGACGATCAAGGAAAGCCCGAAATGGATGAAGGAACTGCTCATGGCCAGCAACATCAAATCGATCAACAACGTGGTCGACATCTCCAACCTGGTCATGCTGGAGACCGGTCAGCCGCTGCACTTCTTCGATCTGGATCGTCTGGAGAAAGAGGAGATCGTCGTACGCGATGACCTGACCTGCAAGTATACGGCGTTGGATGAAGTGGAATACGAGATCGTACCGGGCGATCTGATGATCACCGTCAACGGCAAGCCGGTCGCGATCGGCGGTGTCATGGGCGGAGAAAACTCCAAGATCGTCGATGAAACGAAAGGCATCCTGATCGAGGCAGCGCTCTTTGACCATGTGAGCGTGCGCAATACGGCACGGCGTCTGAACCTGAACACCGATGCCAGCATCCGCTATCAGAAAGGCATCGAACCAAATGCGCCGTATGCGGCGATGGACCGTGCCGTGCAGCTGCTCATCGAGTATGCGGATGCCAAAGGAATCGAAGAGACGGTCTATTCAGCAAAATGGGAAGTGGAACCACAGGCATTCGATGTGGACATCGACCGGATCAACCAGCTGCTGGGAACGAAGTTCAGCGATGCGGCGATGATGGATGTGCTCACACGTCTGGATTTTGCGCCGACGCAGAACGGCCGCAAGATCCACGTCGTCATCCCGACGTATCGTCAGGATATCACCATGGAGGCGGACATCGCAGAGGAGATCATCCGCATCATCGGCTTTGATGATCTGCCGAGCACGATGCCGGTCATGCCGGCGACGGTCGGTGTGCTGACCAAGCGCCAGCAGCTGCGCCGTCAGCTGCGGGAACTGTTTACCAACCAGGGTTATTATGAAGCGGAGACCTATACGCTGATCGGCGAAAAAGAGCTGGCGGATGCCATCTTGCCGCTGGACAGCCATGTGACGCTCGCCTCACCGATGAGCGAGGAGCGTAAGATCGTCCGCACCAGCATCCTGCCAAGCCTGCTGGAGAGCGCGGCGTACAACCTGGCGCGTTCCATCAAGGATGTGCCGCTGTTTGAGATCAGCAGCGTATATTCGGAAGAAATCATGCAGGAACGTTTGGCGCTCGTGCTGTGCGGCAGCCTGCAGAAGAGCCGCTGGCAGAAAGTGGAGACACCGGCGGATTTCTATACGGTCAAAGGCCTGGTGGAAACGATGCTGGCGACGCTGGGCTACAGCGAGGGCCGTGTCGTATTCAAGGAAAACACGATGGATACCCGTCATTTCCACCCATATCAGAGCGCAGAGGTCTACATCGGCAAGACGCTGTTCGGCATCTTTGGCCGCATCCATCCGAATATGGCCAAGCGCTATGATATGAAGGATGCCGTGATCGGTGAGTTCAACATGGAGGTGCTGCTTGACAGCCATCCGGAAAAAGTGAAGTTCACACCGATCTCCAAGTACCCGTCTGTTTCCCGCGACCTTGCCTTTGTCGTCGATCAGACGCTGCCGGTCGCAAACATCATCAAGAGCATCCGCAAGTGCGGCAAGCTGGGAAAAGAGAACATCATTCAGGAGGTCGAGGTCTTCGATGTCTATGAAGGAGAACATGTGGAAGCCGGAAAGAAGTCGATCGCACTGACGATCACCTTCCAGTCCGCGGATAAGACACTGACCGACCAGGACATCAACACGATCCATGAAAAGGTGCTCGACGCCCTGCGCAAGGATGTAAACGCAGAGCTGCGCGCATAAAAAACGAAACAAAAAACAGAACGAGGAAACGATCGTGTTTTCCGTTCTGTTTTTTTGTGGTTGCTGGCCCAAAGTCAAAGCGGATGTCTTTCGCCCGGCGGAGTGTGTTCTGTGTGTGCGTTCTTACGATCAGTCATAGCTGTCCCGCAGATAACCCAGGATGGCGTCGATCGCTTCCTGCTGGGCGTCGCCATAAAAGCCATGCCCGCTGCCGGGCAGTACGAGGAGCTCAGTATGATCGTAGACGTCCTGTGCACGCTTTGAAGAGGAGAGGGGGACGATGGTATCGGCATCGCCATGAAGGATCCATACATCCTTTGTATAATCGCCGATGTCCTCGTACACATCATAGCCGATCAGCGGTTCAAAATAGGCGCGTCCTACTTCCATCCACAGAAAATAATAAGAATCCGGAATGGTCGATGCATCCGCAAACAGACTGTTGGCCTCTTCGCAGAGGATGAATGCCGGATACAGCAGGATCATGCCTGCGATCCTGTCGGGCTGTCGGGCCGCGGTGATGGCCGATACGACACCGCCCTGGCTGCTGCCGAGCAGATAGAGATGGGAGGGGTCGATATCTTCCCGGCTGCCGATCGCGTCGATGACGGCCATCAGGTCTTCCTGCTCGGTAAAGATGGACATGGCCAGCGTACTGCCATCGCTTTGGCTGTCCGGACTGCCGCCGCAGAAGTCAAAACAATAGGCCGCATAGCCCTTTTCGGCCAGTGCCTGGGCGTAGGCCGTCCCATTCTGGTGCGTTCCGCCATAGCCGTGGGCGTAGATGACAGCCGGCAGCGGTCCCTGTACATCCTGTGGAAGATACAGGATCCCATAGATCTGGTTCTCGCCCCGTTCGACGAAGAGTTCTTCTTGCGTATAGGCATAGTGAGCATCCGGATCCGGTGCGGTGGTCGTCGTCACATCGGATACGTGTTCTTCGTTTGGCGTATCGAAGCAGCCGCAGAGGATCATCCCCAGCGTCAGCATGCCAAGCAGCGAACGTTTCACCTTCATGTCAGGAACGATGCTCGCTGGCC
The DNA here is from genome assembly GCA_019118705.1 of Candidatus Merdibacter merdigallinarum. Lineage (GTDB taxonomy): Bacteria > Bacillota_I > Bacilli_A > Erysipelotrichales > Erysipelotrichaceae > Merdibacter > Merdibacter merdigallinarum. Next base: position 4,701 of record DWYK01000073.1, read on the forward strand.
CGCTGCTGGTTGGCTTCCATGAGGTCAGCCAGCGTGACGTTTGGATTGCGGTAGCGCGCATTTGGATTTTTCTCCGGCACGGTCAGCTGGATGGCGTGGTGCGGACAGGCGTGGATGCAGGCCAGGCAGGTCTGACAGTTTCCCGGGGTGTGGACGGCTTTGTGGTCGATGACCCGGATCGAAGCGGACGGGCAGACCCGTTCACAGATGCCGCAGCCGATGCAGGCATCGTTGACGGTGAGCAAATGCTGCCAGGCATCTGCCGGCATCTGTGCCATCCGGCTTAAAAACTCCCGGTGTGCGGCACGGTCTTCCTCTGTTACCGCAGCGATCATCTTCCGGTGCTGAGCGATGTCTTCCTTGATGGCGGACAGATGCACGTCGATCTGCTTGTCGATCTGCCGCTGTTCGTCCATGTCAAAGGATGGCAGCCAGTTGTCCACCATGCAGAGCACATTGATATAGTCCACTGTGATGCCGCAGGCATCACAGAACTGCTTGGCCAGTTCGCTGGCACCGCCGTGGCGGTTGCCATATGTCAGGATCAGATAGAAATAATTGCAGCAGAAATCCGCTTCTCGCAGAAACTGACGGACCATCGTCGGCATCTCATGCCCATAGATCGGCGCAACGATGCCGATCTGCTCGTCGCTGAATGTCAGCGGCGTCTGATGGATGGCCTGTGGGATGCTGACGGGGCGTTCCTCGATCGCTCTGGCCACAGAAAGACAGTTTCCGGTTCCGGTAAAATAAAACAACAGACAGTTTCTCCTTTCAGTGCATGCACGCGGTATGCGCATTTTTCTTTTCGGTTCCATTATAAAAACCGATCGTAACTATCGGTCAAGTACGATCGGTAAAAGATGGATCGAAAAGGGCCTGTTTACAGCAGCAGGAACATGACGACAACATGACAGAAGCTGCCGCCCATGACGAAGAGGTGAAAGATCTCATGGCTGCCGAAGGCCGGATGACGATGGTTGAACAGCGGCAGCTTCAGCGCATAGATCACACCGCCGATCGTATAGATGATGCCTCCGGCGAGCAGCCAGGCGAACTGCGAGGCACTCAGGGTGTCCAGCAGTTGCGGCAAAGAGAAGATGCACAGCCATCCCATCGAGATGTAGAGGATGGAAGAGATCCGCTTCGGACAATAGACCCAGAAGAGCTTCAGGATGCAGCCCAGAAGGGCGATGCCCCAGACGATCGCCAGCATCGGCAGACCGCCTCTTTCTCGCAACGGGAACAGGCAGATCGGCGTATAGCTGCCGGCGATGAGGACGAAGATCATCATGTGGTCGATCTTCTTGCGCAGTGTGTTGGCGCTTTCGCTGGTATCAAAGGTGTGGTAACAGGTGCTTGCGGCATACAGCCCGGCCATCGACAGAGAAAAGATCCCCATGGCGATGGTCAGCAGCGGATCGTGCTGTTTTATGGAGAGCGACACAAGCAGGATTCCTGCGATCAGCGTCAGAAGAAATGCGATCAGATGAGTGATGGCACTTCCCGGATCCTTGAAGCAGCGAAAGATTCCTTCCTTTTGGATCGGTCTGCGTGAAGAGAAGGAAACAGACGATGCGAAAACAGCTGCAGAGCTTTGAGTATGTTTCATATAAAGATACCTCCAAGTTGATCGTTTTCAACATCTAGTAATTTATACTAGATTATATGATGTCTATATTATAACATATGTCCGGGTGAATGCAATGAATATTTGGTGAACAAGATCCGAAGAGCGGATCCCCCGCTTCATCTGTATGCACATCTGCATCGATCGATGCGTCCGGATCGAAAACAGCGGGTCCTGCGAGGAGAAGAGGGACAGAAAAAGGCAGCACGTGAGGGTGCTGCCGAAGGGTCTGTGCAAAAGCGGCTCCTTTATGAACAGAGCAGGCGGTTCAGGGTCTCGATCATGACGCCGGTGGCACCTTTGGCGGCACAGGCACTGCCGTTGGTCTCTGCCGGACCGGCAATGTCCAGATGGATCCATTCGACGCCTTCCGGAATGAAGGCTTCCAGAAATGCCGCGGCCAGGGAGCTACCGCCTTTGCCGTTTGGTACGGCATTGACAAGATCCGCAACGGTGCTGGTGCGCAGCTGCTGACGAAATTCTTCATCGAGCGGCAACTGCCACAGCAACTCGCCGCTTGCTTTGGCTGCATCTGACAATGCCTGTAAGAATGGTTCTGCGTTGGTGAATGCGCCGGTGTAGCGCTCACCGAGGGCGGTGATGCAGGCACCGGTCAGCGTTGCCAGATCGATGATGCGCGCTGCCTGTTTGCTGGCGGCGTGGGTGAGCGCATCACACAGGATCAGGCGCCCTTCCGCGTCGGTGTTGGTCACTTCGATCGTCTGGCCGCTCAGAGAGACGAGCACATCATCGACGGTATAGGCATCCGGACCGATCATGTTTTCGGTGACGGCGAGGACCGCCATCAAGTTGACCTTCGCCTGTCTGCGCGCAGCGAGCTCGAGCGTGCACAGCGCATTGGCTGCCCCGCACATGTCGAATTTCATTCCGCTCATCGAGGTGCGCGGTTTCAGTGTATAACCGCCGCTGTCAAAGGTGATGCCTTTGCCGACGAGGGCCGTATAAGGCGCATCGCCTGCGTTCGTGTAGGTCAGCGTGATCAGATAGGCGCCTTTGCCGGAACCTTGATTGACGCCCAGCAGGGCGCCGGCTCCCATCTCTCTCAGGGCGTTTCGGTCGAGGACTTCGATCGATAAGGACAGCTCCTGTGCCAGGCGTCTGGCTTCTTCGACAAACGCTTCCGGAGTCAGATAGTTGGAAGGCAGGTTGCCCAGCTGTCGTGCGTGATTGACGCACTGCGCGATCTGGATCCCATCCTTTACGCTCGCTTCCACATGCGCATCGCTGAAGAATGTGACCGTCAGTTCTTTGGGGTGCGGGGCGTTGATCTTCGTAAAGCGATAAGTGCTGTAGATGGAGGCGAAACCGGCTGCCCTGGCTGCTTCCTCTGGTGACAGCGCATCGCAGATCGCCGCATCGATCCAGCATCCGCAGTCCTGTTTCTGCGCGTAAAACGCACAGCCCAGGGCGTGCTTGGCCGCACCGTAGGAAATTTGTTCTTTCTTGCCCATGCCGACAAAGCACAGGATGTTTGGCTGCATCTTGCCCAAGGTGTGGATCGTGGTCAGCGCACCGCTGGTTCGTCGGATCTCTGCGCGGAGATCACAGGAGAGCGCCTCCGTGATAAAGGCCGGCACCGGATCCTCTTCATAGATCGGCACGATCAGCGTGCCCGGGTATGCCAGCATGTCTTCGTTTGTGTAATAATCGTTCATAACAGACCTTCTTTCTTTTTGCCCTCATTATAACATGGACGAGGGGATCCGGCATGAGGGATGATCGCCCTTTCAAGTGAGACCCGAGCGAAACAAGGTTGGAAAAAAGAAGGAGACATGCAGCTGCGGCCCCTTTTTCTATGTGCGCAGTGCATGGGCAGAGTGAAAAAAACAGAACCGGAAGCATCCCGGAAATCACTAAACAAATATTTAAAATGTGATATAATATAGAGCATGAGCGATATACGCAAAGGAGGTACAGAGGATGATCTATATTGTCAGACATGGGGAGACGCAGTGGAATGCGGAAGGCCGTATCCAGGGACGTCAGGATATCGAACTGAACGAAAAGGGTCGTCAGCAGATGGAGCGTGCCGCAAGGGAACTGGCCGGCCGCCGATTTCAGGTGATGATCACGTCCCCATTAGCGAGAGCAAAGGAATCCGGAGCGATCCTGGCACAGTCGGTCGAGATCGGCGAAGTGCTGGAAGATGAGCGGCTGATCGAACGTGAATTCGGTGAACTGGACGGCGCCCGTTTCAGTGAGGATGTCCGACATCGTCTGTATCAGGAGAAGGTGCAGGGGGCAGAAAGTCTGGAGGCAGTCGGGGAACGGATGTTTGCGGCGGTCACTGCCTATGCCGAAGCTTATGAGGGGGATCTGCTGATCGTATCGCACGGTTCAGCGATCACACAGCTGCTCAAGCGCATCGATCCATCGCTGCAGCCGGTGCACATCCACCTGAACAATGCCAGCATCTCGCTGGTGGAACGCTGCGATGGTGCATTGCGAGTCGTTGATTATAACATGGATGCCGCTTACCTCAACGGAGCGGACGGGGAGGATGAATGATTCGTTTAGTTGCCTGTGATCTGGATGAAACACTGCTGGATGATGAGAAGAACATCCCTTTGCGCAATCGGGAAGCCATCGCGGCATTTGAAGCGCAGGGCGGTATCTTCGTGCCGTGCACCGGCCGCATCTATACCGGACTGGATCGTACGCTGAAACAGCTGGGGGCCGACGGCAAGGCCGGCCATTATGTCATCAGTACCAACGGGGCGCTGATCACGGAAAACACCGGGCGGATCTGTGCCTCACAGGGCGTGGACCCGCAGAAGGCGCTGGAGCTGACACGCTATGCCAGGGAAAACGGCATGGGCATCGAACTGTTTACCGGTGAGGGCATCATCTATTATGAGAATATCGACGCCCTGGAAGAAGAACAGCTGCCGATGTTCAACAAAGAGATCCGGCGCATGCCGCAGGATCTGCGCTTTATCACTTCCTGCATCGTTCCCAAGGTGCTCTATGAGCGCCGGGATCTGCCGTTTCTGCGGCAGTTTGTGGAAGCGATGCCGGCCGGGCTCAAGGAAGGGCTGGAGATCAGCTATTCCTCAGACCGTTACATCGAGCTGAACCACATCGGGGTGCACAAGGGAAGCGGTCTGCGGCAGCTGGCGGACATGCTGTCGATCCCGATGTCGGAAACGATGGCGATCGGGGATAATTACAATGATCTGGAGATGCTGAAAGCGGCCGGATACAGTGCGGCGATGGCCAATGCGCCGGCCGATATTCAGGCGGTCTGCACCTATGTGTGTCGGCATACGTATCAGGAGTGCGGCGTTGCGGAAGCGCTGGCTGTTGCGATGCAGCTCAGATGATCGAAAAAACGGGGATTTTTCATCGATCCGATGCAAAAATCCTTTTTTTATCTTCTTTTTTTGCAATAGCGGGCGTAGGAGAAGAAGGTGCGAAGAGAAGGGTGGAAGATTCCATGGAGGTATGTTAGAATAGAATGACCAGTCAGAGAGGGGAGAGGTGAAAAAGTGAAACTGATCTTACATTATATGAAACGATACAAGGTGCTGGTTGCCCTCAACATTTTGTCGGTCTTCGGGTTTGCGCTCGTTGAGCTGGGCATTCCGACACTGGTATCGAACATGATCGATGAAGGCGTGCTGCGGCAGGATCGCAGCTATCTGTTTCAAAGCGGGTTTACGATCGCGGTGATCTCGATCGTCGGTGTCTGCGGGACGATCCTGCTGGGGTATTGCTGCGCGAAGATATCGACCGCGGTCACCCGTGACATCCGCAACGATGTGTTTGCGCGGGTGCAGTCGCTCTCGCATGCGGAGATGAACCAGTTCGGGGTATCTTCGCTGATCACGCGCACGAACAACGACGCCTATCAGATCATGATGTTTCTCAACGTGATCCTGCGTACGGCGCTGCTGACACCGGTGATGATCGTGGTGAGCTTTGCGCTGACCATTCGTTCCAGCCTGCAGCTTTCGCTGATCATTGCCAGCACGATCCCGATCATCGTCATCGGCGTCGTTGCGGTCGGTAAAGTGTCACAGCCGATCAGTGAGCGCCAGCAGGGGTCGCTGGACCGTCTGAATCGGATCTTTCGGGAGAATCTCACCGGGATCCGTGTCATCCGTTCGTTCAACAACGATGCGTATGAGACGAAACGATTTGACGCAGAAAACCGTTTCTTCATGAAGCAGTCACGCAACATCTTCAAGCTGATGTCCTCGACGGAGCCGGTGTTCTTTCTGGTGATGAACTTCGCCTCGCTGGCGATCTATTTCGTGGCGGCGGGGATGATCGATGCGAATACGCTGCAGGTCGGCAAGCTGGTGGCCTTCATGGAGTACCTGTTCCATGCGATGCTGTCGGTCATGCTGTTCTGTACGGTCTTCATGATGTATCCGCGTGCCAGCGTTTCGGCCAAGCGCATTCGAGAGGTGCTGGATACGCAGAGCAGCGTGCTGGAACCTTCCCAGGCGGCAGAGCTGAAGACGGTCGAGGAAGTCTGCTTCGATCATGTGACGTTTGCCTATCCAGATGGAGAGGAAGCGGTGCTTTCCGATGTGAGCTTTACAGTGCGTAAAGGCGAGACGATCGCATTCATCGGCAGCACCGGCAGCGGCAAGTCGACGCTGGTCTCCCTGGTGCCGCGCTTTTACGATGTGAGCAGCGGCAGCATCCGCATCAATGGTACCGATGTGCGGCAGTTGGATCTGCAGCAGCTGCGCAGCGTCATCGGCTATGTCGCACAGAAGGCGGTGCTGTTTCGCGGAACGATCGCCGAGAACATCCGCTTTGGCAAGAAAGATGCCAGCGAGGAAGAAGTGCGTCATGCCGCAGAGGTCGCACAGGCATGCGAATTCATCACAGCCAAGCCCAAGCAGTTTGAAGAGCGGATCGTCGAGGGCGCCAGCAACGTTTCCGGCGGACAGAAACAGCGTCTGTCGATCGCCCGTGCCATCGTCCGCCATCCGCAGATCTATATTTACGATGATTCTTTTTCCGCGCTGGATTTCGCAACGGACGCCAAGTTGCGCAAGGCACTGAAAGGGGAAGTGAAGGATGCGATCATGATGATCGTCGCGCAGCGTGTTTCCACGATCATGAACGCCGATCAGATCGTCGTGCTCAATGAAGGTCGGGTCGTCGGGCAGGGCACACACAGCGAACTGCTGAAGACCTGTCAGATCTATCATGAGATCGCGTCATCTCAGCTGAGTGAGGAGGAACTGGCATATGGAAAATAAGAAGGCAAGCGTTTCTTCCTGTGTGCGCGGGGTCCTGCACTTTCTCAGACCGTATCGCGGCAAGGCGATCCTCGCGCTGTTCATGGTCATCGTCTCGCAGCTGACCTTTGCGCTGAATCCCAGCGTGGAGGGATTGATCACTTCCCAGCTGACGCAGGATGCGATGGAGATCGTCAATGGCACCCCCGGAGCACACGTCCACTTTGATGTCATCCTGCGGATCATGCTCGTGCTGTTGGGGCTGTATCTGTTAAAGACCGTCTCGCAGCTGATCACATCGTTCTTTCTGACGGATGCCATCCAGGGAGCGATGCACGATCTGCGCAATGCGCTCCAGCAGAAGATCCAGCGGCTGCCGGTCCGCTACTTTGACGATCATGCGTTCGGTGATGTGCTCAGCCGGGTGACCAATGATGTCGATGCGCTGAGCAACGCTCTCCAGCAGACGCTGACTCGGGTGTTCGGCGGCATCCTGACCTTCCTGTTCGTCATCACGATGATGCTGACGATCAATGCGACGATGATGCTGGTCGCCCTGATCATCATCCCGCTATCGCTCCTCATCACCCGCATCGTCGTCGGTCATTCTCAGCGGCTCTTCGATGAGCAGCAGACGACGCTGGGCGAGCTGAACGGGACGATCACGGAGATGTATGGCGGCTTCAGTGAGATCGTCCTCTATGGCAAGCAGGCAGATGCGGTGGATACGTTCCGCAATGTCAACGAGCGGATGTGCCGTTCCAGCTTCAAGGCGCAGTTTGTCTCCAGCCTGATCTCACCGCTGGTCTCCTTATGTACGTATCTGACGATCGGTGCGGTGGCCGTGCTGGGCTGTCTGTTCGTGATCGACGGGACGATCCGGGTCGGCCAGCTGCAGGCGTTCATCCGTTACATCTGGCAGATCAACGATCCGCTCTCACAGATCTCCCAGCTTTCCGCTCAGGTGCAGGCGGCGTTTGCGGCCATGGGGCGCATCTTCGGCATGCTGGAGGAAGAAGAGGAAGTGGCGGAGAAAGAGCCGCCGGAAACGATCGCAGACGTCCGGGGACAGGTTACCTTCGACCATGTGCAGTTTGGCTATGATGACAACCTGCTCATGAAAGATGTGAACATCTCGGTCCAGCCGGGACAGATGGTCGCGCTGGTCGGTCCGACCGGTGCCGGCAAGACGACGCTGATGAACCTGCTGCTGCGCTTCTATGACGTCAAAGGCGGCAGCATCAAGATCGACGGGGTGGACATCCGTGACATGAAGCGCGAAGATCTGCGTTCGCTGTTCTCGCTGGTGTTGCAGGATACGTGGCTGTTCAATGGAACGATCTACGACAATCTGCGTTACGGCCGACTGAACGCACGCAAGGACGAAGTGATCGAAGCGGCGAAGACGGCCAACATCCATCACTATATCCGTACGCTGAGCCATGGTTATGACACGATGATCAACGAAGAGGGCAACAACATCTCCCAGGGAGAAAAGCAGCTGTTGACGATCGCCCGGGCGATCCTGAAGGATCCGCAGATCCTGATCCTCGATGAGGCCACCAGCTCGGTCGATACACGGCTGGAGAAGATGCTGCAGGAGGCGATGACCCGCGTCATGCAGAACCGGACGAGCTTTGTCATCGCCCATCGTCTCTCCACCATCAAGAATGCCGATCTGATCCTCGTCATCCAAAACGGTAACATCGTCGAGCAGGGAACCCATGAGAGCCTGTTGGCGCAACAGGGCGTATATGAGAAGCTGTATCATTCACAGTTTGCGGATCAGCAGACAGAGGAAGGGGCCGCGCTCGCCTGATCGCTGTTGTATGCGGTGGATCGAACAAGAGGAGAACATCGATCATTTTGGGATCTGTCCGAATGGATAGATCCCGTTTTCAGTTCGCCTGCCATGGGCGGGCTCTAACGGGTGAAAGTCCCGAGTGCGCGTAGGCAGCGACGAAGCACATAGCTGAACAGCAAGGGTGTCCATCGTGAGGTGGAATCTGGAGGAAGCTGTAGGCAAACCTCTGACCTGACGGACAGAAACCACATATAAGGCTGGGAAATACGGATAAGGCGGCTGGAAACGCTGAAGTCCAAAAGTTGCTGGAAGTACCAGTAAATGTGGCAGGTACATGGAGGGAAAGAGTCCGCACCTTAAGCGGGGAGGTCTCACAGGCGGTTCCATTAGCCGTAGTAACAACGAACTGTGAGAAGTCAGCCGAGGTCATAGTAGCGAAGAAGTTCCTGTAATGGGAATGGAGCGAAGGACCGAACAATCAATCAGTTGAAGTACGTTCCACTTCGTAGCCGGAGCAAACGTCTGTCGATGACGTCAAAGGCGGCAAAGGCAAAAGGGGCAGAAAGGAAACAACGCATGGACACAAGTAGTCTCATGGAGCAGATATTAAGCAAAGATAACCTCAATGCGGCATATCTGCAAGTCGTCAGAAACAAAGGAGCGGCAGGCGTAGACGGGATGACCGTAGAGGAGCTTGGCGCATACCTTTCGAAAAACGGCGAAAACATTAGGGAACAGCTGCGGACAAGGAAGTATAAACCGCAGCCGGTCAGACGGGTGGAGATACCCAAACCAGATGGAGGGACAAGAAACCTTGGAGTACCAACGGTAGTTGACCGCTTTGTGCAACAGGCAGTTGCGCAAGTACTCACGCCAATCTTTGAGGAGCAGTTTCACGACCATAGTTATGGATTCAGACCGAATCGGTGTGCACAACAGGCAGTGCTGAAAGCATTAGAAATGATGAATGACGGGCATAGCTGGATAGTGGACATCGACCTGGCAAAGTTCTTCGACACGGTAGA
>DWYK01000074.1 GCA_019118705.1 Candidatus Merdibacter merdigallinarum
GAAAAACAACGATCAGAGCCGTGTATACATTGCGAATTTGCACATTATGCAGTATACTGTAAACAGTGTCAGGAAAAAGGAAAGCGGGGCATCATTCACCTTTGAATGACGTTTCGCTTTTCTTTCATTGAAAGGTACAGGTGAAGAAGATGAATGTGGAACATACGGTTTCTTTCCTGCTTCCGCAGGGATATCGCGATGAGCAGGGACAGCTCCATCGCAGCGGGCGGATGCGCCGGGCAAGTGCGGCAGATGAGGTGCGTGCCATGCTGGATCCGCGCTCCAGAGAACAGGAAGGGTATGGGATCATAGTGCTGCTTGCCAGCGTGATCGTATCGCTGGGCGATCTGGCAGGCGTTGATACACAGGTGATCGAAGCACTGTCGGAAGAGGATCTTACCTATCTGCGGGAACAGTATCGGATCCTCAATGAGGCGTGACCATGGAAAGACAGAAAAAAGTTGCCATCTTCAATGACCTGAGCGGCTTTGGCCGCTGTTCCATCAGCGTGATGCTGCCGATCCTTTCAGTGATGGGGCATCAGGGCGTTGCCATACCGACGGCGATCCTTTCCATGCATACAGAGTTTCCGCACTATCATATGGTGGACTTCACAGATGAACTGCCGGCGTATCTGAAGAGCTTTGCCAGTGAACAGATCTGTTTCGATGCGGTCTGCACCGGTTTTCTGGGAAGCGAGCGGCAGGCGGACATCCTGCAGCGCTGGTTGTCGGGCATGAAAGGCGATCCGATGATCATCGTGGATCCGGTCATGGGTGATCATGGAAAATGTTATCCGACGATCGATGCGGCCATCGTTGAAAAGATGAGAGGGCTGGTTTCTTATGCGGATGTGCTGTTGCCGAACCTGACGGAACTTTGCCTGCTGTGCGAGGTGCCGTATCCGGATCAGCGGCCATCGACTGAGTTTTTGCTGAGCTGCTGCCGGCAGCTGGAAGCGAAGGGCGTGCATCAGATCGTCGTGACCGGAATGGAGGAAGAACGGCAGATCACGACGTTTGTCTACTCCGCGGGCAGTTATGCAAAGATCCGCAATGAAAAGATCGGCATCGGCCGTCCGGGCAGCGGCGACGTGTTTGCGGCGGTGGTGAGCGGATCGCTGCTGTCTGGGTACAGCCTGGCCGACAGTGTTCGCAAGGCAGCTGATTTTGTAAAGGAAAGCATGGAGCTGACGCTGCAGCAATCGACGCCGCATGCGTATGGGCTCTGTTTTGAACCGCTGCTGAAAACGCTCTGCGATCCGGGATCCGAACAGAAATTTACATAATTTTACAAGAATCGGATGTCAGGAATCAATAGAATATGCTATTTTGGAGAAAGATAACAGGGGAGGTTATGTTATGATCTATGCAGTGATCGATATAGGATCCAACTCGATCCGCATGAATGTCTACCGGTTGCGGAATGAAAAGTTCCGACTGCTGTTTTCGAAGAAAGCGATGGCCGGGATCGTCTCATATGTACGGGATGGACGGCTGAACAAAGATGGCATCGGCGTGCTCTGTTCCACGCTGGATGGCTTTTCCAAAGTGCTGACACAGCTGGAGATCGATCGCAGCTATGTATTTGCGACCGCTTCGCTGCGCAATATCGATAATACCCGTGAGGTGCTGGCTGCCATCGAACGCAAGACCGGCTGGAAGGTCAATGTGCTCGATGGCCGCCAGGAGGCGCTGCTGAGCTTTCATGGGGCGTCTTTGCAGCTGCAGGAGGAGGATGGCATCTATGTGGATATCGGCGGCGGCAGCAGCGAGGTCGTCTGCTTTGAACGCCGTTCGATCATCAGCGCCTGCAGCATGCCGATCGGTTCGCTGAACCTGTTTACCGCACATGTCAGAGAGATCCTGCCGATGCCATCAGAGATCGAAGCGATGCGCATGCACATCCATCGGGAACTGGAGGCGTATGTACATGCGCAGGAGGAACTGTTGTTTGCGGCCGGAGGTACGGCCCGCGCCATCGAGAAGCTGCTGCTGAAACGCAATCTGCTGGAGCGAAAGGGCCAGGCCATCGAACGGGCACAGCTGGAAGAACTGCTGGCGACCCTGTGTTCGCCAAAGGGGGCGCATCTGCTGCTGCAGAGCAAGCCGGAACGCATCCATACCCTCATACCAGGCTTTCTGATCCTGCTGAGCGTGATGGATCACTGCCATTGTCAGCGGCTGAAGGTCGGCCGTTATGGGATCCGTGAGGGATACCTGATGAAGGTCACCAAAGGAATCTGAGCAGACGGAGAGGAGATCCTGTATGGGGAATAAGAAGAATTATGCATATACGCAGAACCGGGAGCTTTCCTGGCTGCGGTTCAATGAACGGGTGCTGGAAGAGGCCGGGGACGGAAACGTTCCGTTACTGGAACGCTTCAAGTTCGTCTCGATCTTTACCAGCAACCTGGACGAGTTTTACATGATCCGCTGTGGAAGTCTTTATGATATCAGCATCCTGGAGGAGGATTATATCGACAGCAAGAGCGGCATGAGCGCACAGGAACAGCTGCAGGCCATCTATCGGACGACCAAAAAGCTGTATCTGCTGCGGGATTCGATCTACAAGAATCTTCGCCAGGAGCTCAAGCCGTTCGTGCATCGAGTATCCATGCGAAGCCTGAGCGTAAAGGAACAGCAGCGGGCAAAGCAGTACTTTGACAATGACGTGCTGCCGCTGCTGTCACCGCAGGTCATCGACATCCATCATCCGTTTCCGCATCTGGCCAACAAGGCGCTGTATGTCATGGTGCGGCTGAAGACGAAGAACCGGGAACTGTATGGGCTGGTGCCGGTTCCGCAAAGCGTGGACCGCTGTTATTTCCTCAGTGAGGATCAGCGGCGGCTGGTGTTGCTGGAGGATCTGATCAGCGCACATCTCAAAGAGCTGTTTACCGGATATGAGATCGATTTTCACACGGTCATCGCGGTCACCCGCAATGCGGATATCAATTTGAATGCCGCCGAGATCGATGATGATGAAGATTATCGGGAACAGATGAAGAACATATTGAAGAAGCGCCGCCGTATGGCGCCGATCCGTCTGGAGCTGTTTCGTCACAGCGACAAGGCGTTTGTCAGCTACATCTGCCGGCAGCTGCATCTGAGCGAGGAACAGGTCTTCCTCAGCAAGACACCGCTGGACCTCTCTTATGTGTTCTCTCTGGCCAGACCACGAGGAGGCAATCTGCAGCCCTTCCTGTATCCGTCCTTTCACCCGCAGCCATCCAGAGACCTGCGTCTGGACCGGCCGATCATGGATCAGCTGTTGCATAAAGATGCACTTTTGTTTTATCCGTATGAATCCATCGATCCCTTCCTGCAGCTGCTGAAGGAAGCTTCCAGGGACAAGGATGTCGTTTCCATCAAGATCACGGTCTATCGTCTGGCAAAAAACTCAAAGATCATTCGCCATCTGGTCGCTGCGGCCGAAAACGGAAAAGAAGTGACCGTGCTGATGGAACTGCGGGCCCGCTTTGATGAGCAGAACAACATCTCATATGCGGAACTGTTGGAAAACAGCGGCTGCACGGTGCTCTATGGCATCGAGAATTACAAGGTGCATTCCAAGCTGTGCCTGATCACCCGCAAAAAGAAGAACCAGCTGCAGTATTTTACGCAGATCGGCACCGGGAACTACAATGAAAAGACGAGTGAGCAGTACACCGACTACAGTTATCTGACCGCCCGGGAGGGCATCGGCATCGATGCGGTCAACTTCTTCCAGAATATGGCCATCGGCCAGCTGCAGGGCACCTATGAGCATCTGCTGGTGGCACCGCATACGCTGAAGACGCAGGTGCTCGCCATGATCGATACGGAAATCGAAAAGGCCCGTAACCAACAGCCGGCTGAGATCCTCATGAAGCTGAACTCGCTGACGGATCGCAAGATCATCGACCGTCTGCAGGAGGCAAGCAGCGCCGGTGTGCAGATTCGCCTGATCATCCGCGGCATCTGTTGTCTGCTGCCGGGCATTCCCGGCTATACGGAACATGTGGAAGTGCACAGCATCGTCGGACGCTATCTGGAACATGCCCGCGTCTACTGCTTTGGCAGCGGCCCTTATCAGCGCATCTTCATCTCCAGCGCCGATATGATGACCCGCAATACGGAGAAGCGTGTGGAGGTGGCCTGTCCGATCTATGAAGAACGCCTGAAGCAGCGGATCCTGAGCGATCTGCGGATCATGTGGAGCGACAATGTCAAGGCCCGCCGCCTGCAGAGCGATGGCAGCTATGCACGGTTGCCGCAGAGCGGGGAACGCATCGATTCACAGGATCAGCTGATGCGGACGGCCATCCTGGCGGCAGAGGATGCGAGCCGAAAACAAAGCGAGGAAAAGGAATCGCTGTGGGAACGGGTGCATCATCGTCTGTTTTCACAAAAGAAATGATAAAAAACAGCGGCCGGACGCTCTTTATGAAAAGGAGCGTTGTGCGGTCGCTGTTTTCTGTTGTCACGGATGGCAGGATACCAGAGGATGTATGGCTGCGTCAAAGGTACGGTTCATTCTCTGGGACGCTCTTTGAGGCGCTGCAGGAATGGAGCGCCGGTCATGGCGATGAGGATGCCGATGGCGGCCTGGATGAGATTTCCCGGGATGCCGGCCAGTCCGACGATCCAGGAGGCGTTGAGCAGGGAATCGGTCACATAATAGCCGGCGATCATGAGAAGGGAGCCCAGCAGATAGGCCGGCAGACGCAGACGGCGGCTTCTGTGGACGAGAAGAGCGACCAGTGCGCCTTCTGCTCCTTTGATGAGCAGTGTGGCGATGGCATAACTGCCATACCCGCCGGCGATGTCCGCAAATGCGCTTCCGACCCCGCCGACCATAAAGGAAGCAAACGGTCCCAGCAGTCCGGAGAACAGCAGGATGAAACCATCGCCCAGGTTCAGATAGCCGCCGATCGAGTTGGGCAGCTTCAGAAACATCGTCGAGATAAAGACGAGGGCGATCCCCAGTGCGCCAAAGACAAGTTCTTTTGTATATTCCTGTTTCATATGGATTCCTCCTTGTGAGGGTAATTATAGAGGAAAACTGTATCAGATAAAATAGACAGAAAATAAATAAAAATAGAGGACAGTTGTGCTATACTGAAATCGGTGATCCAAATGAAGAAGTATGAAACGATCTATCGGCAGTTTCGTCAGGAAATACTGGACGGATATCGACAGAAGGGCGAACGAATGCCCAGCATTCGCAGCTGTGTCCGGCAGTTTCACGTATCGCAGACCAGCGTGGAACATGCGTATGCCCAGCTGCAGCTGGAAGGCTACATCCGTTCTCGTCCGCAGAGTGGGTATTATGTCGTCCTCAGCGAGGAGAGCCGGGCAATGCATACGGCCATGTTACAACCATCCGAGGTGAGTGCAGATCCTTCGCTGCGTTATGATTTTCGTTCACGGTCCGTCTGGAGCGAAGAAGGAGAGCTGGTGCTCTGGAAGCAGTATCTCAAGCAGACGATGAATCAGGCGGCGATCTTCTCTTACGGAGAGGCGAGGGGAGAACGTGCGCTGCGGACATCGCTCATGCGCCATGCCTCCACGATGCGCGGTGTGCTGGCCCACGAGGAACAGCTGGTCATCGGTGCCAGCGTACAGGCCCTGCTGTATCAGCTGTGCGGCCTGTTGCCGCGAAACAGCCGTGTGGCGATCCAGAAAGGTGTCTACATACAGGCACGGCGCGTATTTGAGGATTATGGAATGGAAGTCCATGATGTGTCGTTTGGCGAAGATCGTTTTGACTGGAGCGAACTGAAACAGCTGCGCCCGGATGTGCTGTTTGTTCATTCTCCTTCACTGTTTGAAATGGAAGGCTTTGACATCCAAGCCTGTCAGTCGCTGTTAGCGTGGATGAAACGGGAAGGGATCCTGCTGTTGGAGGATGATCACAACGGGGAGCTGAATTATCTGCGGGAAGGATCGATGGCGCTCTGCGGCAGGGATGGTGCGCTTGGCGGTGTGTATCTCGGATCGTTTTCCAGGATCCTGCTGCCGGCACTGCGCATCAGTTACATGATCCTGCCCAAAGCGCTGGCCGTGCGCTATCATCAGAAGGAACCGACTTATTCTCCCAGCGCCTCCAAGCTGGAACAGCTGGCACTGGCCGCCTATATCGCAGATGGACATCTGCGCCGGCGCATCACGCGGCTGAAACGGCAGTATCGCACCAGACATCGGCTGTTGCTGGAGGGGATGGGGCAGCTGGGGATGACCTGCGTGCGGATCGAAGAATCTCTGACCCGTTATCATTTTCAGGAACCGGCGGCAGATGCACAGATGGCACAACGGCTGCGGGCACATGGAATCGCAGTGGATGCCTGTGAAAACGGTCGTCTCATCCTCTCATTTGCGGCCATTGCGCCTCAGGAACTGACCCAGGCGTTGACAGCACTGGCCCTTCGATCGAATAAAGGGAAAAAGGAGGGGGACAGATGAACGGAAAGACAAGGCAAATGCTGTGGGGCGCGGCATCCCTGCTCATCATGGGCATCCTCTTTTATCTTTCTGCCGATCCTGCAGATGCATCCACAGCGAAGAGCGCATTTTTTACCGATCGGTTCTACCCGCTGGTATCTGCGGTGCTGACGTTGGATCAGTGCACGTTTCTGATCCGAAAGGCCGCACATGTTTCCATCTATGCCCTGTTAGGGATCTGCGTGTATCAGACCTGTCGTCTGGAGGCACGTGGGGAGAGAGGAAACGTGTGGATCGCGGTCGGCATCTGTTTTCTTTATGCGTGCACGGATGAACTGCATCAGCTGTTTTCCAGCGGGCGCAGCGGACAGTTCGACGATGTGCTGCTGGACAGCATCGGCGCGTTACTTGGCATTCTGCTGCTTCGCTGTCTGCAATCGGTTTACCGACAGCATCGCAAACGCCGGCAGGCACACGACTGAAAGCGGACCGCAAAATGAGCGGTTCGTTTTTTGTTTTCGTCTGGACAGGCAGGCAATCAAAGGACAGACAAGAGAAAAGACCGGCTAAGGGGGAGACCGGTCTTTTCTCAAATATTATTAAGGGGATAGAAAATTGTATGAATCATCATTAGGGGAATGAATATCATACACGCAAGGGTTACCTCCTTGCTTGACTATAGTATAGAGCAAATCTATATGAGAACGATGTTTAAAATAAGGGAAAATATGTGATATGAAATAAAATAAATGTAAACGGATTCAATAATGGATTTCAGGGTGTAAAAAACCGCACAGGTGACTGTGCGGATGGTGGGATCAGTCGATCTGCAGCTGTACGCAGCGGCTGATGATCTCGTAGTCTTCGGCGATGTTGAGCGCATGACCGTTGATGCGTTCAAAGTCTGTGAGCAACTGTGAGAACATCATGCTGATCTCGCTGGAGATGCTCTTTTCCTTCATGCGCTGCATCTGGCGCTTGCGCAGATTGACACAGACATCCTCGCTCTGCCGCCGCAGCGTTTCAGACTTCTGGATATCATGACGGGCATCATACATCTCCATGCACATCGAATGCATGGAAGAAATCGTATCGCGTTCTTCATCGTTCAGGCGTGCCTGCAGCCGGTCTTTACTATAGTTTTCCATCTTCACCGCATAATCGCTGATGCGTTCGATGTCGGTGATCTGATGGTAGTAGATGCTCAGCGCCGCGCTAGTGTCATTGTTGAGCTCCATGCTCAGCGCATTGGTGATATAATCAGCGATCTCACGGTTGAGCGTATCGACCGTTTCTTCGCGTTTGAGGATCTCCTCTCCGATCTTTTTATCGTATTTCAGCAGTTGTCCAAAGCCCTGTTCCACGTTTTCGTAAGCCAGTGACAGCATATGGTTGATCTCTTCATCCACCTGCTGTACCGAAATGGCGGATGTTCCCAGGGAACGGGTAGAAGAAGGCAGTGGTTTTAAATACTGCAGGACCTCGCTGGTCTTTTCTTCCTTATACGGCAGCACTTTCTGTGCGAAGGCGGCCAGATAGGTGCCAAACGGCAGCAAGATCAGTGTGGTGACGACGTTGAACATTGTATGCATGTTGGCAATCTGTGCGTCCGGGCTTCCCGGTGTCCAGGAAGCGACCAGATCGGTCAGTGAGAACGCGGTATGCGCGGTCAGGACGCAGACGGTCGTGAAGATCGCTGTACCGATCAGGTTGAACGTCAGATGGATGACGGTCGTCTGCTTGGCTTCCCGACCGGTACCGATGCTGGCAAGCACTGCCGTGATACAGGTACCGATGTTTTGACCAAAGAGCACATAGACCGCACCATCCAGGCCGATCAGACCGCTTCTGGCAAGTGCCTGCAGGATACCGACCGATGCGCTGGAAGACTGAATGATCGCCGTGAAGAGTGCACCGGCCAAAATGCCCAATAACGGATTGGAGAAAGAAGTCATCAGTTCGATGAATGCCGGTTCCTCCCGAAGTGGCAGCATGGCCGTGCTCATCATTTCCATGCCGATGAACAAAACGCCCAGACCGGCGAAGATCGTACCGACGTGATGTGCCATTGGCTTTTTGACAAAGACGACCATTGCGACACCGATGAATGCGATCAGCGGTGCAATGGCACCGATGTCCAAGGCAATCAGCTGGCCGGTGATCGTTGTACCGATATTGGCACCCATGATGATCCAGACCGCCTGCTGTAAGCTCATCATCCCGGCATTGACGAAACCGACGACCATGACCGTGGTGGCACTGGAAGACTGGATGACGGCCGTAATGCCGGCGCCGACCAGTACACCGAGGATGCGGTTGGATGTGAGCTTTTCCAGAATCTCCTTCATGCGGTCACCTGCGGCTGCTTCCAGACCGTTGCTCATCATCTGCATTCCATACAGGAAGAGTGCGAGTCCGCCCAGCAGACTCAGGAAGTTGGTTATTGACATAAAGACACCCCTTTTGATTCACTTTTCTCTCTCAAAGTTAAATATAATTAAAAATTAAGTAAAATACAATGCGCAAAAAGTATTTATTTGTAAAATCTATGTAAGATAATTCGGATTACAGATAAATGAGAAGATGGTGTAAATGAATGAAAAAGAAAAGCGTTGTGATGAAAATGATGCGCGACCGTTTTCACAATTCTTTAGGAAAGCTGTTTCGTCCCTGAGAAACTATGCTATAATATAAAAAGCATGACGTTAAAACGTCAGCGATGAGGTGGAACATGATATTGAGAAGCATTGAGACGATCATCCGCATGCTGGATGCGGATTTCATAGAATATAAGGATATGACGCGCATGGTGAGCGGTGTCTGTATCGATTCCCGCAAATGTACGCAGGGCAATCTGTACATCCCGATCATCGGTGCCCATTTCGATGGACACGATTTTGCCGCGCAGGCGATCGAGCAGGGAGCTGTTGCCGTGCTTTGGCAGAAGGATCATCCGCATCCGCCGCAGGGGGCAGCGGTGATCCTCGTCGACGATACGCAGCAGGCCCTCAGCGAGCTGGCAAAAAAGTATCGGGAATCGCTGGACCTGGTGATGATCGGCATCACCGGCAGCAACGGCAAGACGAGCACGAAGGATATCCTGTGTTCGCTTTTGAAGCGCAAGTATGTCACGCAGAAAACGCATGGCAACATGAACAACGAGATCGGTGTACCGCTGACGCTGCTGGGACTCAGCGATGCGACGCAGGTGGCGATCGTGGAGATGGGCATGGAGAACCGTTATGAGATCGATGCGCTGACCCGCCTGGTACAGCCGGATATCGCTGTCATCACCAATGTCGGAGAAGCACATCTGGAAAATCTGGGGTCCATCGAAAACATCGCCCGCGCAAAAGCGGAGATCGTGCACGGTCTGAAGGAAAACGGCGTGCTTCTGTTCAACGGGGAACAGGATGTGCTCAAACTGGCGCTGTGGCAGGAGGAACTGCCGCGGGGAACCACCGTGAAGAGCTTTGGTCATGATGAACGGCAGGATCTGTTTTCCTATGGGGATGTCACGCAGGATGCCGGCGGCATTTCCTTTCACTGCAATCTGCTGGCACAGCCGGCATCCATGAACATCTATGGCAAGCATCAGGTGATGAACGCACTGCCCTGCATCTACATCGCCCGGGCGCTGGGCATGAGCGAGGCACAGATCCTGGAAGGACTGGCCGATATCGAGCAAACCGGCCTGCGCTGTGATCTGGTTGCGCTGGGAGCGGGCTATGTGCTGGATGATTCGTATAAATCCAACCGGCAGAGCGTGCTGGCTGCGCTCGACACCCTGTGTGAATTTGACATTCCCCGCCGCATCGCCATCCTTTCGGACATGTTGGACATGGGCGATCAGGCGGTGCGCATCCACTATGATGTCGGTAAGGCACTGGGACGCTACCCGATCGATCGGGTCTGCACCTATGGTGAGATGTCCCGTTTCATCGCACAGGGCGCCATCAACGCCGGGGTGAAGGACGTTACACACTATGAGACAAAGGAAGCACTGCAGGAAGCGGTGCTGGAAGAGCTGGACGCACCCTGCATCCTGCTGGTCAAGGGATCACGCGGCATGCAGATGGACAGCATCGTTACATATCTGAAGGAAAGAAGGAACAGGCAACATGAATAAGATCAGACTGGGCGTCATCTTTGGCGGAAAATCAAGCGAATACGGAGTATCGCTGCATTCGGCGGGTTCGCTGCTGCGGCAGATCGACGATGCGAAATATACGATCATCATGATCGGGATCACAAAGGAAGGCGACTGGTATCTCTATGAAGGCGATATCGATGCGCTGGAACACGATCACTGGCAGCAGGCAGGCTGTACGCCGTGCGTGCTGACCCGTCAGGGGCTGCTGGTATTGAAGGAAAACAGCTATACGACCATCGAACTGGACTGCGTATTCCCGGTGTTGCACGGCAAGAACGGGGAAGATGGGACCATTCAGGGACTGCTGGAGATCATGGACATCCCATATGTGGGCTGTGACCATCTGAGCAGTGCCATCTGCATGGACAAGGAGATGACACACATCATCTGTGAACATGCCGGTGTGCCGTGTGCGCCTTATCGCTGCATTTATGAAAGCGATCCGCGCAGCATGGAGGAGATCTTTGAAGAGGCAAGCCATGCGCTGGGACTGCCACTGTTCATCAAGCCGTGCAATGCCGGCAGCAGCTATGGGGTCCACCGGGTGGATACCTTTGACGAGTTCGTCGAAGGCATGAAGGATGCGTTCTATCATGACGGCAAGGGCAAGGTCATCCTGGAACAGACGATCGACGGCTTTGAGATCGGCTGTGCGGTCATGGGCAACCGCGAGCTGACGGTGGGCAGCGTCGACGAGATCGAGATCAAGGGAAGCTTCTTTGACTATGAAGGAAAATATGAGATGAAGGACGCGGCCATCTACTGTCCGGCCCGCATCGATGAAACGCTGTTTGAACAGGCCAGAACACTGGCCGCAAAGGCGTATCGGGCGATGAACTGCCGGGGCATGACCCGGGTGGATATGTTCGTCACCAAAGAGAACCGGATCGTGTTCAATGAGCTGAATACGATTCCGGGATTTACGGCGACGTCCCGTTATCCGTCGATGATGCAGGCGGTCGGCATCGAATTTCCGCAGCTGATCGACCGGCTGATCGCTCTGGCGATGGAGAAGTAAACAGAAGGAGAGATCATTGTGCTGATGAGTAAGTCGAGGGCGTGGGCAGAGATCGATCTGTCCAGGATCGCCCACAATGTAGAGGAGGTCCGTGCCCTGATTCCCGCAACGAGCAAGATCATGGGGATCGTCAAGGCGGATGCCTATGGACATGGTGCCGTGGAGTGTACCCGTGCGCTGGAAGCATGCGGCGTGGATTTCTTTGGCGTCAGCAGCGTAGATGAGGCGGTGGAGCTGCGGGAGCATGGGATCCGCAGCGAGATCCTGATCCTGGGGTATACACCGCCACAGCATTTTGGGCTGCTTGCGGCCCACGATCTGATCCAGACGCTTGTCGATCTTTCTTATGCACAGAAACTGGATGCGTTCGCCGCCGAAGCGAACGTGACGATCCGTGCGCATGCCAAGGCGGATACCGGCATGAACCGCATCGGCGTGACCGTGCAGGATGGTGAATACCACATCGAGGAACTGCTGGCCATGTATGCGATGCAGCATGTGCAGGTCTGCGGCATCTTCTCACACTTCAGTGTCAGTGATTCCCATACCGCGGACGATCTGGCATTTACCGCTCATCAGATCGAACTGTTTGAACGGGTGTTGGCCGATCTTCGCGCCGCCGGCTATGATCCGGGCACCACGCATCTGCAAAACAGTTATGGCATCCTCAATTATCCGCAGCTGTCCTATGATTATGTGCGGCCGGGCCTGCTGTATATGGGCGTGACCAGCGATGATGAAATTGCGATCAACACTGCGCCTGACTTTCTGCCGATCCTCTCGCTGAAGGCAAATGTGACGATGGTCAAATGGCTGCGACCGGGCGATACGGTCAGCTATGGCCGCCATTTTACGGTCGAGCGTCCGACGAAGGTCGCTACCGTGTCCATCGGCTATGCGGACGGACTGCCACGCCTGATCTCCAATCAGGGCATCGAGGTGCTCTTACACGGGCAGCGGGTGAAGATCATCGGCAATATCTGTATGGATCAGCTCATGCTGGATGTTACGGAGCTGGAACAGGTACAGGAGGGGGATGTCGTTACCCTGATCGGTGAAGATGGCGAAGAGCGGGCCAGCGTGGATGCGATCAGCCGTGCTTCGCACACGATCAACAACGAGACATTGACGCGGATCACCGCTCGGGTGCCGCGGATCTATAAGAAGTAGGGATGGATATGAAAAAGAAAAATTATGCGGCCATCGACGTTGCCAAGTACGTCAGTGCGCTGCTTGTCGTCTGTATTCACACATATCCGCTGTATGATCTTTCACCGGCGGCCAACACGTTCCTCATTCAGGCGATCTGCCGGTTCGCGGTGCCGTTTTTCTTTGTGGTATCCGCTTTTCTGTTCTTTTCCAAGATCGATCCGGCAGCCGGGATGCGCGATGCGCTGAACCTGGGGATGCTGAAGCACTATCTGCGGCGTCTGGCGCTTCTTTACGGTGCCTGGAGCGTGATCTATCTGCCATATACGTTTCTGTTGTGGCGCGGGGACGGCTTCTCATTGACGTTTCTGCTTCGTTGGATCTTTGACTGCTTTTTCAACGGCAGCTACTACCATCTGTGGTTTCTGCCGGCACTGATGCTGGGCACGCTCATCGTCTATGTGCTCTATACGAATGTCTCTCTGCGCAGAGGCATGCTGGTGACGGCCATCCTGTATGCGATCGGCATGGGGATGAATGTCTATGGGAGCGTGCTGGCGCAGATCCCGTTCGTCGCTTCGCTTTATCAGCTCTATATGAGCGTGTTTACGACCGCACGCAACGGGATCTTCTTCGCTCCGGTCTTCCTGTATGTCGGCATCTATCTCAAAGCGTATCCCAACGTATATGATAAAAAGGAATATGCACTGGGCATTGCCAGCTTCTATGGCGCATTGTTGCTGGAAGAGGGACTTGCCTATGCCTGCGGGGTCTTACAGGATCTGACGAGCATGTATCTGATGCTGGTGCCGTTTACCTATTTTCTGGTCGGGGCTCTGCTGCAGGTGCAGCGCACACCTTCGTACCTGTGCCGCTTCCTGCGTCAGTCCTCCTTGCTGATCTATGTATCGCACATTTTGTTTGCGATGCCGCTGCTCGCGCTGTTTCCGGATCACCACCTGCTCGTCTATGGGGCGGTCATCGTCTGCGCACAGCTGCTCGCTGTTGTCATCATCGCCCTCAGCAACCGGTTTTCGTGGCTGAAGGTCTTGTGTTAGGAGGGGTCTCATGCTTCGTGTTTCACAGGTGAATCAATCGATCGACGAACCGATGGAACGGCTGCATCAGCGTATCTGCAAGAAACTGCGGATCAGAGAACGTGATCTGATCCGTTTTTCCATCTATCGGGAAAGTGTGGATGCCCGCCGTCGACCGATCCGCTTTTCATACGTGGTGGATTGTGAGGTCGCGGATGAACAGCAGGTGCTTCGCCATGCGGGAACGGATGTCACGGTGGTCCGGGAGCGGCCCTTTGTGCTGCCGGCAGCGGGCAGCGAACGGCTCTCCCATCGTCCTGTCGTGGTCGGTTTTGGCCCCGGCGGCATGTTTGCGGCGCTGATGCTGGCCAGAGCCGGCTATCGTCCGCTCGTGCTGGAGCGGGGACAGTGTCTGGAACAGCGCGTGCAGAGCGTACAGCGTTACTGGCAGGGCGGAGCGCTGGATCCCCGGGGCAACGTGCAGTTTGGCGAAGGCGGGGCCGGTACGTTCTCCGATGGAAAGCTGACCACACGCTCCAAAGATCCGCGCTGCCATCAGGTGCTGCGGGAACTGGTGCATTTCGGCGCTCCCAAAGAGATCCTCTATCAGGCACACCCGCACATCGGTACCGACATCCTGGTCGATGTCGTGCGTGCGCTGCGCAAAGAGGTGATCGCCCTGGGCGGAGAGATCCGTTTTGTTTCACAGGTGGAAGATCTGATCGTGGAAGGCGATGCCCTGCGCGGGGTCGTCGTCAACGGTGCGCGGATCGACTGTGAAAAGGCCATACTGGCGATCGGTCACAGTGCCCGTGATACATTTTCTTTATTATATGAACATCAGCTGCAGATGCAGGCAAAGGCATTTGCTGTCGGCGTGCGCGTCGAACATGCCCAGCGCCTGATCGATGAACAGCTGTATGGAGAATATGCCGGCCATCCCCGTCTGGGGGCCGCCAGCTATCGGATGACATGCCGTGCCGACAACGGACGCGGGGTCTATACGTTCTGCATGTGCCCCGGCGGTGTGGTCGTCCCTTCGGCCAGCGCACCGGGAGAGGTCGTCGTCAACGGGATGAGCGAACATGCCCGTGACAAGGCCAATGCCAACAGCGCCCTGCTCGTTCAGGTCACACCGCAGGATTTCGGTACGCATCCGCTGGACGGCATCCGTTATCAGCAGCAGCTGGAACACAACGCTTTTTTGATGGGCGGTGCCAACGGCTGTGCTCCGGCCCAGTACACTCGTGACTTTCTGGGGGGACGTCCTTCTGCATCATTCCAGGAGGTGATGCCCAGCTATGCCCGCGGTGTGGTTCTGTGCGACCTGCATCCGCTCTTCGATGCATCGATCACGCTGGCGCTGGAACAGGGCATCCGCCATTTTGACCGCCAGATCCACGGCTTTGCGGATACCGGCATCCTGACCGGTGTGGAAAGCCGCAGCAGTTCGCCGGTGCGGCTGGTGCGTGACCCGCAGACGCTGATGGGAAGCATCCGCGGTCTGTACCCTTGCGGAGAAGGCGCCGGCTATGCCGGCGGCATCGTGACCAGCGCGGTGGATGGGATCCGCTGTGCCTGTGCGCTCATCGAAAGCAGCGCGCCGGCAGAGAACGCATAATCCTTCGTGCTGCGGCATACGTTAGCATTGAGGTGGACGTATGAGCAGACGATGCCGCATCATCGTATATTCGATCCTTATCGGCATTGCGGCGGGTGTGTTGGCACTCGTCATCAAGCTGCTGTTTTTCAGCGGCCTTTTCGTGCCGACGCTGGAGCTGATCGGCGCAGAACACATCGAGATCAACATGAATGAGACGTATCAGGACCCCGGGGCCAAAAGCACCTATCGGTTCATGGACAACCGTGCGCACATCATCGTCGAGAACCAGGTCGATACACAGAAGCTGGGCACCTATCAGGTGATCTATCGTCTGGACAATGCCGACAAAGAAGTCATCCGGCAGGTGACGGTCAGCGATACCAAGGCACCGGATCTGCGGCTGAAAGGCGAAGAGGAGATGACGCTGTTCATCGGCGAGGACTTTACGGATCCCGGCTATCAGGCGTATGACAACTGTGACGGGGACATCAGCGATCAGGTGAAGAGCACTTCGACGATCGACTTCAACAACAGCGGTACGTATGAGGTCCGTTATGAAGTGAAGGACAGCCATGGCAATGTCGCCCGCGCACGGCGTGTGATCCGTCTGCTGGAAGATCCGCTCAATACCAAACTGGCCTACGATCATGACATGTTCGATAATACGATGTTTGAATGGTGGTTCAACAAGTCACAGGATCACCAGCGCACGACCGCAGCCAAAAGCGAGGACTGGCTGGCTGCGTACAGCGCCTATTATCAGGGACCGGATGAAAAGGTGATCTATCTGACCTTTGACGAAGGCGGCAACGATATCACCTACATCAAGGAGATCGCCGATGTCCTCAATGAAAACGACGTCAAGGCAACATTCTTTCTGACCCGCAACTACATCCGCAACGAAAGCGCGTTTGTCAGAGAACTGGTCGATGCCGGTCATGTGATCGGAAACCATACGTGGAATCACTACGACATGACGACGCTCGCCAATGCGGAAAGCATCGATGCATTCGTAGAAGAACTGACACAGGAAGAGAAGACGTACCTGGAAGTCATCGGGGAACCGATGCCCAAGCTCTTTCGCTTCCCAAGGGGCGCAACGAGCGAGCGGGCGCTGAAGCTGGTGCATGACCTGGGGTATCAGACATTCTTCTGGAGCCATGCCTATTATGATTATGGCAGCGATGTCTCCAAACAGGAGGCGCTGGATACACTGCTGGATCACTATCACAACGGAGCGATCTATCTGCTGCACCCCAGCAACAAAGGAAACTTTGAAGCGATGGGCGATTTCATCGCTGAGATGAAACGGCTGGGCTATCGCTTTGACACGTTGGATCATCTCAAATAGACGGCCAAAAGGTCCATGTCTGCCACATGGGCCTTTTATCATGAAAAACAAGGGCGCAGATGCAGGGAACCACCGGGGAATTCTTTACCATTTCCGCGTTTCTATGATATAATACAGCATACGTAAAAGGAGGGAGCCCATGAAGCTGTTTACACCGGATTACTATGTGGAAAGCTATCGTGCGATCGATCTGGAGCGGCTGAAACGACAGGGGATCGCTCTGCTGGTCTGCGACATCGACAATACGCTGGTCCCGCACGACCATGCCAGAGCCGATGACGATGTGCGCGCATTCATCAAACGGGTGAAGGACAGCGGACTGGCGGTGGCGTTTGTCTCAAACAATGTAAAGGAGCGCGTCGAGACCTTTGCCAGAGAATTTCACGCTCCCTGTTATCCATTTGCGAAGAAACCGCTGAAGCGTACCTATCGAAAGATGATGAACGAGCTCGGTTATCGAAGCGACCAGATCGCGGTGCTGGGCGATCAGCTGCTGACGGACATGCTGGGTGCCAACCGCATGCATTTTTATACGATCCTGACGAATCCGGTGGCCAAACGTGATCTGAAATGCACGAAGGTCAACCGAGTCTTTGAACAGATGATCTTTTCCCTGTTGGAGAAGCGGGGAAAGCTGAAACGGGGGAACTATGATGACAAAGTATTGTAAAGGCTGCGGTGCCAGACTGCAGTCTGAAGATCGAGATGCGCTGGGATATACACCAAAGGCGGATGCAGCGCTCTGCCAGCGCTGTTTTCGCATCCGACATTACGATGATGTGATGATCTCGATGCAGCAGGGGATCGATCCTTCCCAGGTCCTTTCCAAGATCGCACAGCAGGATGCGCTCATCCTGTGGGTCGTCGATCTCTTTGATTTTGAGGCAAATCTGCTGCCGGGCATTGCCCGTCACCTGCCGGGAAAGGACATCGTGCTGATCGGGACCAAGCGCGATCTGCTGCCGCAGACGCTGTCGGATGAAAAGCTGGGACAGTTCATCCTGCGCCGTCTGAAGGAAGAAGGCATTCGGGTGGAGGGCATCGTCTTCTGCGAGCATCTCGCAAAAGCGCCGCATCATCCGCTCAACCATTCCATCGAGGAAGTCACGCATGCGATCGATCGCTATCGCAACGGGCGCGATGTCATCGTCATGGGCATGGCAAATGCCGGAAAGAGCACCCTGCTCAACGCACTGTGTGCAGACAGCGATCTGACGACATCCCCACATCCGGGAACGACCCTGGACTTTGTGGAGATCTCGGCAGATGGCTATACGATCTATGATACACCGGGCATCACCCGACAGGATTCGCTGCTGACGCATGCACCGGATGCGCTGCTGAAGAGCGTCATCCCGTTTCGTGCGATCAAGCCGCGCGTCTATCAGCTGTATGAGGACCAGAGCTACGCTCTTGGCGGCATGGTGCGTCTGGATGTGATCACCAAGGGAGATGCAAGCGTGGTCGCTTATTTCAGCGATCAGCTGAAGATCCATCGCGGAAAGGCCGCCAAGGCCGATGCACTGTGGGAACGACATCTGGGGGAACTGCTTTCTCCCGCTCTGGACAGTGATGCAAAGGCGATGAAACGCTATGACTGTCGCCACCGGTACGAGAAGCTGGATGTGGTGATCCACGGACTTGGCTGGTTTTGTGTCAGCGGGGATTTTCAGGAGGTCCGCGTCTGGGTCAATCGTAATGTCAATGTAACGTTTAGAAAGGCGATGATATAACATGTTGGATGCAAAAGATAAGAAGAAACTGCGCAAAGAGGCGCAAGATCGACGATCATTGTTTCAGATCGGAAAAGACGGGATCGGCGATAAGCTGATCGATACACTGGAGGATTCCCTGCGGGCGCATGAACTTGTGAAGCTGAATCTGCTCAAGAGCGCACCGCTGACGACCGCAGAGGCGGCAGAGATCCTGGCACAGGAGACCGGCAGTGAGATCGTGCACATCATCGGGCATACGTTCGTGCTCTACCGCCGCAGCAAAAAGAATCTGATGGGTTTATAGGATGAACAAAAAGAAGACGATCGCCGTGTTGGGCGGCAGTTTCGATCCTATCCATGCCGGGCATCTGCAGATCGCCCGTTCTGCGCTGCATATGGGGATGGATGAGGTCTGGTTGATGGTCACCAAGGATACACCGTTAAAGGATCGGACGCTCTCTTCGGCCGCTGACCGCACGGCGATGATCGAGCGGGCCATCGCCCCCTATCGTCACATTCACTGTTGCCGGCTGGAGCTGGAGCGGGAAGGAAAGTCCTATACGATCGATACGGTGCGGGAGCTGAAGCGCCGTTATCCTTCCTTTTCTTTCTTCTGGCTGATCGGCAGCGATCAGGCAGCGCAGCTGTCTGCCTGGAAAGAGGTGGATGCACTGCTGGAAGAAGTGCCGTTCATCGTGTTTTCCCGCGCCGGTGCCGATGTGATACAGCATGCATCGTATCCGTTGCGCTATCAGCCGATGGAGCTGGTGGATGTCAGTTCCAGTGAGATCCGCAGCGGACAGAAATGGTATGCGCTGCATCCTGGTGTACGCCGTTATATCGCCCAACATCATCTGTATCTGGAGAGCTTTGTCGAAGGTCGTCTTTCCGCAAAGCGCTATGCGCACAGCGTGCGGGTGGCGCAGCTGGCCACAGAGCTGGCGCAGGCACACGGACTGGATGAAACGATCGCCTGGACGATGGGCCTGCTGCATGACATTGCCAAGGAGATGCCGAAGGATCAGCTGGAGCGCTGGATGACACGGTTCTTCCCATCGCTGTGTGAGGAACCGGCAGCCATCTGGCATGGCTATGTGGGCAGCCTGCTTGCCAAGCGCCTGTATGGCATCGAGGAGAAGTCGGTGCTGTGCGCCATCTTCCATCACGTCAAAGGCGACTGTGAGGATCCCTATGCGATGATCCTCTTCTGTGCGGACAAGCTGGAACGCGGGCGCGGTTATGACAGCAGTGAGCAGATCGCCCTGTGCAGCCAGGATCTGCATGCCGGCTTTTTGCGCGTGAAGAACGAGCAGCAGGCTTATCTGAAAAAGGAGAAGTAAATGAAAGAAAAACTGGAAATCATATGTAAAGCAATCGATGAAAAAAAGGGAGAGGATATCTGCATCTATGCATTTTCGCAGCTGAACCCTGCCATCGACGAGGTCGTGATCGCCAGCGGTGCCAATCTGCGGCAGACTTATGCGATCGCGGATAATGTGCGTGATCGACTGGCAGAGCACGGAATGCGGATCGATCATATGGAAGGAAACCGCGACAGCCGCTGGATCTTGCTGGATGCCGGTGATATCATCGTTCATATCTTTGAACGGAAAGAGAGAGGCGTCTATCATCTGGAAAAGCTGTACGCCGATCTGCCGGTGAGCCGTTATGATGTATGATGTGCTGGCTTCTTATTATGATGCGCTGGTAGAGGATGCACAGGCAAGGGATGCCTGGATCGAACTGATCGAAGCAAACATCCGGGGCAGGTCGATCCTGGATGCGGCCTGCGGCAGCGGAGATATTGCGATCGAACTGGCCAGACGCGGGTATGCGGTGACGGCCTTTGACTGCAGCGAGCAGATGCTCGCCGCTGCCAGGGAGAAGGTAGACAGTGACCGGGTGCACTGGCAGCTGGGGGATCTGCGGCAGATGCCGGACGGTACCTATGATGCGATCGTGTGTCTGTGTGACAGCTTCAACTACCTGCTGAGCGAGGAGGAGGTCCGCCACTTCTTTGCGCAGTGTCAAAAGCGTCTGAGCGAAGCGGGCGTGCTGATCGTCGACATGCACAGCATGGATCGTCTCGATGAGTTTGCGGAAGAGTACAACGAGACCGGCGTGGTCAACGGGCACGATTATCAGTGGACGATCGAAAGCGAGGACGACCGCATCTACCAGAGCTTTGCTTTTTATGAAAACGATGGCAGCGTGCAGCTGGAACAGCATGTGCAGCGGGTCTATGCACCGGAATGGATCGCAGAGCAGCTGACGGCGTGCGGCCTTGTTTTCGATGTGAAGACCGACTTTGTCAAAGAAGGCGTCGTTCCGGGAGAAAAACAGTTTTATATTTGCAGGAGGAAACAGAGATGATCTTGATCGTTGCGGCGATGGAAGAAGAGGTGGCGGCGATCCGCGCCTGTCTGAGCGATACAAAAGAAGAACGATATGCCGGCATTCCGTTTGTGCACGGACAGCTGAAGGGGCGTGAAGTGCTGCTGATGAAAAGCGGTGTCGGAAAGGTGGCGGCCGCACTGACGACGACGGTGGCGATGGAGCACTATCCGATCGAAGCGCTGCTCAACGTCGGAACAGCGGGCGGACTGGCCCGCAGCGTAGATGTCGGAGATCTCATCATCGGAAGTGCGATCGTCCAGTATGATTATGATACGAGTGCCCTGGACGGCCCCTCCGGCAAAGGCCTCTGGTTTTCAGCGGATGAGGCATTTGTAGCACGAGCACAGCAGGTCAGCGAGTCTTTGGGGGTGCCGACCCATCCGGGCCTCATCGCCAGCGGGGATCGCTTTGTCGACCATTCGATGGCCATGGAGCTGATCGAGGAATACCCGCAGGCGGTCTGCGCGGAGATGGAAGCCGGTGCGATCGCACAGGTCTGCACACATTATCAGATCCCGTTCGTCATCCTGCGCTCATTGTCAGATGTTGCCTGGAAACAGGAAAATGCGCTGGATTTTGAAACGTATAAGGAACTGGCCAGCCGTCGCAGTGCCCAGCTGTGCGAACGGTTTGTCGAAGCGCTGGCAGAGGCGCACACATCAGAATAGATCGAACAGGCGGTCACCCGTTTGCGGCGGGCAGAATGCCTGTTTTTTTCTCGTCAAATCATGTATAATAAAAATCATGGAGAAAGAGGAGGCTGAAAGGATGAAACATAAGATCAACTGGGCGAGCCTCGCAGTCAGCGCATCGCTGTTTCTCGTGCTGCTGCTTGTCATCGCCGTGCTGTGGTCCCTGAGCATCAGCGGTCCGGCCCGCGCTTATGAGCAGAAGCTGGAACAGCAAGTGCGCACCATCCAGGAAGCACATACAGCGGTCGGAAACATCGAACGACATGTGTTCCGTTATATTACCTACACAGGTGAGGATGACTCCTCCTATTATTGGTTTAATGAAGAGGGACAGGTCATCACGACCCGGGAAAAGACGACCCGTGATGATGAAGCGGCCCGCACGGCCGTCACTCAGATGGGCTATACCGTGGAAACGGTCACGCTGGGTTATGGATATGAAGGTCCGGCTTATCTCGTTTACTGTACAGATCGTTTGATCGTGCTGGATTATGACAGCCGAGAAGTGATCTATGAAAGGGAAGTGATGCACGATGAGCGATGAAATCAGCTGGAATGCCCCTTATTTTGACCGGCGTACGTGGCTGCTGAGCGAACTGGCATCGCTCAATGTCACTGCCGAAGAAGCGCTGACCCTGCTTCTGATCGATTACTTCAACGGGCTGGGACAGCTGATCACCCATGATGTGATCGCTGCCAAGCTGCATTGTGACAGCGAACAGGTCGATGAGCTGTTTACCGCTCTGAGCGCTAAGGGCTATCTGAAGATCGATCTGAAAGAAGGACGGCTGGTGTTCGACATCAGCGGAACGTACGCTTCCCAGCACTCCATTGAGCAGAGCGTACAGACCGTCTCTTTGTTTGATGAGTTTGAAACAGAATTTGCCCGGCCGCTGAGCTCGGCCGAGATGCAGCGTCTCTCCGCCTGGATGGATACGTACGATCAGCAGATGATCCTGTATGCGCTGTATGAGGCCGGTGTCTATGATAAGCGCAGCCTGGATTACATCGAGCGGATCCTGGTGGAATGGAAACGGCGGGGACTGACACCGCAGGAATATGAGGAGGGGAAACGATGAAGCATATGACAAGCGATGCGATCCTGGATGAAATGGAAAAACTGTTCCCGGATGCGCACTGCGAGCTGAATCACCGTTCACCGTTTGAACTGCTGGTCGCGGTCGTCCTCAGCGCACAGACGACCGATGCGTCGGTCAATCGGGTGACGCCACAGCTGTTTGAAAAGTTTCCGACCCCGCAGGCGATGGCACAGGCGTCCGTGGAGGAGATCGGTGAATGCATCCGCAGCATCGGACTCTATCGCAACAAGGCACGTTCGCTGAAGGCCCTGAGCGAATCGCTGGTTTCTCACTTTGACGGTGTCGTCCCCAGTTCACGCAAGGAGCTCATGTCGCTGGCCGGTGTCGGGCGTAAGACCGCCAATGTCGTCCGCAGCGTCTGTTTTGATATTCCCAGCTTTGCCGTCGATACGCACGTGGAGCGCGTCAGCAAGCGCCTCGGACTGGCAAAACCGCAGGATGATGTGCTAAAGGTAGAAGAGAAGCTGCGCCGCAAGATCGACCGCAGCCGCTGGAACAAAGGCCACCATCTGTTCATCTTCTTTGGCCGCTACCTCTGTACGGCACGAAATCCCAAGTGCGAACAGTGTCCGTTTCACGAAACCATCTGTCGCCGGGAACGCCTGGAGAAGAATATACAAAAATAAACGCCGTTGGGCGTTTTTCTTTTTCGCAAAGATATGGTTCGATCCACTGGGAACACAATGAAAAAGACCCCGAATGTGCCCGCCTTTAAAGGCTGAGGACCATTCGGGATCATCGATCATCCGTTGCTTGGTGCGGTCGTCGTTTCATCATCGTCCGGCTGCGAGGAGCCCGGATTATCCGGTACGGTGGTGGTTGCCGGTGTGCAGACACCGTTTGCCCAGGTACCGCCGCTCGCTTCACAGGCCTGCTGTTGCTGGCGCTGCTGCATGGCTTCTTCATAGCCGTCACAGCGTTCATCGATCGTCGGATCGGCGCTGCAGCGGTTCTGCAGTTCTTCCATGGCTTCCTCATAACCATCACAATCTTCGTCGATCGTCGGGTCGTCCTTGCATTTTTTCTGCAGTTCCATCCGTTTCTGACGCTGTTTGCTGTTTGGATCGTCTTTCAGTCCTTCATTGCGGCTTTCCTCTGTATTGTAGTACTGGGAGAGGATCAGTCCGCCGTCCCGGCTGGCTTTGCTGACGACGCTGCTTGGCTGTACCAGATCGGCCGGTGTGCTATTGGCACTGACGAGATCCAGCATGGCATCTGCTGCCTGTGAGGCAAAGTTCTGATAGAGGACCTGCAGCGTGATGTAGTAGCCGTTTTCGATACCGGTGCTCGTGTAACCGGTCCAGACGGCAACCGTGTAATCGCTGGTGTAGCCGACGGTCCACTCATCCTTCATGGCCATTTTCGGAATGCCATACTGTGCACCGGAATCGCCCCAGTCTTGCGTACCGGTCTTGCCGAATACGGAATAGGCGTTGGTTGCCAGAGTGGAAGTGTACATCGGGTAACCGCCGTTGACGGTCTTGTACAGGATCGAGGACATCATGTAGGCCGCGCCTTCGCTGACGACCTGTGTCTCATCGGCATTGTATTCATACGTGTCGCCACCGCGAACCTCTACGCTGCGGATGACGTGGGCATCGACACGGACACCGCCGTTGGCCAATGCGGAGTAGGCGTTGGCCAGCTGGACGGTCGAGCAGCGCATGTTGCCGCCGCCGATGCTGTACTGGATGTCGAAGGCCTCTGCGACATCATCGTTGAAGCCCATATCCTTCAGATACTGGACGAAGTAGCTGCTTCCCTGTGAATCGATCAGATCCTGCAGGGCTGCGGCCGCTGTAGTATTTCGTGACAGACTGACCGCATCTGCCAGCGACATCTTTCCCATATACTGCCCATCGGAGTTCTGCAGGTCGCGGCCGATATGGAAGTAGTCATCCGCTTTGTCATCGACCGTGTGCGTCGTCGACCATCCCAGGATATCGAAGGTATTGACATATTCCAGGATCGGCTTCATGGCAGATCCCGGCTGCTGCGGCTCGGTTGCCGCATTGCGGCTGGTGGAATCTCCGGTGTACTCACGGCCAGGTCCCATTGCGATGATCTCGCCGTTGGAGTTGTTGATCAGCGTCAGACCGGCATTGAAATACTGATCCGGGAATGCGTAGACCTCACCGTTGGAAATGTCATAGGCGAGCTGCTGCGCTTCACTGTCGATGCCGGTATAGATGTCCATCGCTGTCGTGTAAGGATCCATGCCGGTCAGTTCGCGTGTTTCCTGTACCGCCATCTCCACGATGCTCTGGTATGGATCTTCCGTGAAGGATTCGCTCTCCTCCAGCTGGAAAGCCAGATTGGTGCTGGTGGCCAGATTATATTCTTCCTCGCTGATGTAGCCGTGCTGCAGCATCAGCTGCAGGGTCTGGTTGCGACGGGTCGTAGCCAGATCGTAATTATAGTACGGGCTGTAAGAAGCAGGGGCGTTGATGACGCCGGCCAGGAAGGCACACTCTGAGAGGTTGAGCTCATTGACATCCTTTCCAAAGTAATACAGGGCGGCATTCTGCACACCGCGGGTCCCGCCGTCGCTGCCAAACCAGATCATGTTCAGATAGTTGACCAGGATGTCCTTCTTGCCGACGCTCTGCTCGGTCAGCAGGCTCAGGTAGATCTCCTGGATCTTGTATTTGATGTTGTCGATCGCCGAGAGGCTTTCTCCGTTCTGGGTCGCCTGTGCCTTGGCATTGGCGATCCAGGTGTTGTCGACCAGCTGCATCGTCAGCGTTGAACCGCCCTGTGACAGCGAACCGCTGGCCAGGTTGTTGAGCGCGGAGCTGAGAAAACGCGGGAGGTCAAATCCGTTGTGCTGGAAGAAACGGGAATCCTCTATGGCGAGGAACGCATCGATCAGATCCTGCGGGATGTCCTCGTATTTGATGTTGTCGCGATGCTCGCTGCCGAGCTCCGCAATGATGTTGCCATCCTTATCATAAACGCGAGAGGATGTACCGGCCACCAGCTGTTCCGGATTGAAATTCGGTGCTTCGCTGATGACGTTGACCAGCAGGGTAAACACGCTGACGCAGCCGACCAGCACGACCGTCAGCACGGCGATCGCCAGCTTGTTCCAGATATCCAGCCGCTGACGCTTCTTTTTCTTTGCAGGTGCATCGCCGCTGCCGTTCTGCTGCTTCTTCAATTTATTTCTCATGGTGTGATTCCTCCTTGAAATAGATGGCGTCTACGTTATCCAGATAACGTAAGCGCGGGGTAAGCCCTTCCTTGATCAAAGAGCCGATCCGGCGGACCTCATCATAGGCGATCGACTTGTGCTCTGCCTGTTCGTAGCGCTCGATGATCAGCGGTGCATCGACCAGATACGTTTCTCCATAGGCGCGAAAACGGATGATGAAGAATCCGATGCCGCCGTGCTGTCCGACCAGCCGCAGGTGTTCGATCTGATGCGGATGGATGCTCTTGAAGGGAAAGCTCGTCTTGTTGACGGTCTCCTTGGCTTCAAAATCGATGGGGCGTCCCCGATAGATGCCGTTGTAGTCGGTCGTGCTTGGCACCTTATAATAGGCTTCTGTGATCTTGGCGGCATTGCGTGCCGGGTAGTCGACCTTGACGACCTGGATCGGGGTCGGCTTCTTATGTATGAGCGCACGCCCGCTCTGCAGATAATACGTATTGGAATCATTGAGATCTTTCTCCAGGCTCATGCCGCGGTTCGCTGCAGAGATGCCTTTGCTTCTCGTCTGCGTGTGGCCGCTGCCGCTGCCATGTCCGTTCGGATATCCTATCACAGTTATCACCTTCCTAATTATAACGTAAAGAAAATGATTATTCAATCTTTATCCTTGTCCGCAAAACCGTCCGTTTCCCTGCATCCGCACTTGATTTTTCTGTTAAAAAATGAGAAACTAATAAAGGTGAGGTGAGGGGATCATGGCACAGTATCAGCTGGACGCAAAGAAGATCCTGGACAAAGAGTTCCATGTGGATCTGAAAGGATATTCTCCAAGTGAGGTCGACGAGTTTCTCGATCTGGTCATCAGCGACTATCAGCTGTATGAGCAGACCATGCAGGAACTGGGTGAAAAGCTGCGCAGCTATGAGAACCAGATCGACCGTCTGCAGGAAGAGATCGCACAGCTGCGTGCGCAGAAGGGCGAGGAACCGGCAGCGGAGGTACCTTCCTCCTCACAGCTTGATATTCTGAAGCGTCTTTCACGCCTGGAATACGAGGTCTTTAAAAAGTAGTGCTGCTTACGGACAGCCGCTGGCGTCACGTCAGAGGAAAGTCCATGCTCGCACGATCTGTGATGATCGTAGTGTTTGTGCTGGATGAAACGATAAATCCAGGCAGGTTTCTACCTGACGGCTGCGTCGATGCCTGAGGCGAAAGCGATGGCAAAGATGCTGTAAAAGTGCCACAGAGACGAGCCTGCATGGAAACATGCAGGGTGGAACGGGTAAACCCCACAAGCGAGAAACCCAAATTTGGTAGGGGAGCCGGCGGATGCGAATACGAAGCAGACGCGGGACACAGAAATGTGTAGATAAATGGCTGTCGCCCGCAAGGGAACAGAACATGGCTTACAGTTTGCAGCATACAGGGGAGAGGAATAGCGCCTCTCCTTTTTTATATAATATAGATGAAGCAGTTGTGTGAACGGAATGTGGAAATATGGTGAAATAAGTTTTCAAAGAAAAACCATTTTCTTTTTTCCTCGATTTTGATACAATTAGCATGGTTATTTGTAGCTGCTTATTTTTTGTGTGCTTTTTTAACGGAATGGAATCAATGTTTGTGAGGTAGTGATGATATGGCAAAATTTAATGAGATTTTAAAAACGAAGAGAGAAGAACTCGGCCTCAGCATTGCGGATATCAGCGAGCGTACCCGCCTGACGGAGCGCTACATTGTCGCTTTGGAAAAACGGGACATTCCTTCTTTTGAGGAAGATCTGTCCTATCTGCGCTATTTCGTGCGCGCTTATTGTGATGCGGTCGGCGTTCCTTATGATATGGTACGCGAGGATGTACAGGAAGCGATCCAGGCATTTGCAGAGGAAAAGGAGATCGCTCTCACGCAGACGCATACGGATATGGAACAGCACATTCAGCAGGCGGAAGCGCTGACGAAAGTGGATAAGAACAACGATGGCGGCAAACGGCCGGCGCCAAAGCGGAAACAGCGGCGCTACAACCGGATGGATGCCTCGTTCCTCTCCTTTGTGGCGATCGTGCTGGTCGTTTTGATCATCATCATCTTTGCCCTGATCGTCTTCTTGCGCTCCGGTTCGGATGCGCCGCAGGACAACACGGACATTCAGAGCACGCCGCCGATCCAGGACAATCAGGATGTCGGCAATGAAGAGGAGCCGCTCCCGGAGAGCGAGCGTGAGGAGATGACGATCGAAAAGAGCGGTACGACGACCTATACGGTGAACAATGTCTATGCGGGCGATGTGCTGACGTTCACGCTGACCCCGGGCGGCAGCAGCGCGCTGGATCTGCGGGTGGATGGCGAAAGCGTCGATCCGCCGCAGCAGGTGTATTCCGCCAGCGAACCGTTCACTTATGAGCTGACGGTGGAGAAGAGCTGCGAGGTGGAGATCTCGTACAGCTTCATGTCCTACAATACGATCGAGATCAACGGTGAACAGCTGGAGATCGATGCGTCCATACCGAATACGACCGGTGGCAGCGCTACCTTTACGATTCAGATAGAAATGGTGGAATAAGAATGAATTTGCCAAATAAACTAACGATCCTGCGCATCCTGCTGGTGCCCCTCATCGCAGCGGTGTATCTGATTTCTGCGATGAGCGATGCGCTTGGCGGCAGTGTGGTGATCATGGGGATCCGGCTTCCTTACAACGATCTGATCGTTTTGGGACTGTTTGTCCTGGCGTCGGTCACGGACTTCTTTGACGGGCACATCGCCCGACGGGATCATCTGATCACTTCGTTTGGCAAGTTCGTCGATCCCATCGCGGACAAGCTGCTGGTCAATACGCTGCTGATCCTGCTGGCGTGGTCTTCGCGGATCAGCGTGATCGCCGTGCTTCTGATGATCGGACGCGATACGATCGTCGACGGCCTGCGCATGAGTGCAGCGAGCAGCGGCAAGGTCGTGGCAGCCGGTCCTGCCGGCAAGGTGAAGACGGTTGCGCAGATGACGGCCATCATCCTCGTCCTGCTGCACGATCTTCCATTTGCGATCTTCGGCGTGTCCCTCAGCGGCATCTGCCTGTGGATCGCAACGGCGGCTTCTCTGTACAGCGGGGCCGTCTATTTCCTGCAGTTAAAAGATATCGTGATGGAAACCATGTGATGATGAAAGAGTTGGTGGAACTTTTAAAGAACAGAAAGATGACGATCGCCAGCTGTGAGAGCCTGACGGCCGGGCTGTTTACCAGCCGGATCGCAGAGGTTCCCGGCGCCTCGGCCGTTTTGCTGGGGGGCATCGTCACTTATGCGACGAGCGTGAAAGAGGGACTCGTGCACGTCGACCGAGCGATCGTTGAAACGCACGGCGTCATCAGCGACGCCTGTGCAAAGGCGATGGCGGAGAATACCAGATCCCTGCTGGGGGCGGATCTCTGCGTATCGTTCAGCGGCAATGCGGGACCTGCGTGCATGGAAGGAAAGCCGGCCGGCTGTGTGTACGGTGCACTGGCATTCGAAGGGGGATGCCGCACGTACCACTTCCAGATCGATCACGCATCGCGAAATGAGGTCCGGGAACGCGTGGTAGCGGCCATGCGGGATCAGATCATCGCTTTTCTGAAAGAAGAACGGGAGACAGACAATGGATGAAAAAGTGGTAAAGAACGACAAGAAGGATGCTTTGCTGGAAGATGCGATCAAACAGATCGAGAAGCAGTACGGCAAAGGTTCGATCATGAAGTTGGGCGAGCGTGCGGCCGTCGATGTGGATGCGATCAGTTCCGGATCGATCAAGATCGACGAAGCGCTGGGCATCGGCGGTTATCCAAAGGGCCGTATCATCGAGATCTATGGTCCGGAATCCAGCGGTAAGACGACACTGGCGCTGCATGCGATCGCTGAAGTGCAGAAGAAGGGCGGACGTGCGGCCTATATCGATGCGGAGAATGCGATCGATCCCAACTATGCCAAAAACCTCGGTGTCAACATCGACGAGCTGATCCTCTCGCAGCCGGACAGCGGCGAACAGGGATTGCAGATCGCGGAAATGCTCATCAAGAGCGGGGCGATCGACATCATCGTCGTCGACTCGGTCGCGGCACTGGTGCCGCAGGCAGAGCTGGATGGCGAGATGGGCGATGCGCAGGTCGGCCTGCAGGCGCGCATGATGTCCAAGGCGATGCGCAAGCTCAGCGGTGTGATGAACCGCAGCGAGTGCACGGCGATCTTCATCAACCAGCTGCGTGAAAAGGTCGGCGTCATGTTCGGAAACCCAGAGACGAC
This sequence comes from Candidatus Merdibacter merdigallinarum, assembly GCA_019118705.1. GTDB lineage: Bacteria > Bacillota_I > Bacilli_A > Erysipelotrichales > Erysipelotrichaceae > Merdibacter > Merdibacter merdigallinarum. Next base: position 30,063 of record DWYK01000074.1, read on the forward strand.
ACCGGGCGGCCGTGCGCTGAAGTTTTACGCCAGCGTGCGTCTGGACATCCGCCGCAGCGAGGCAATCAAGAACGGTACGGAGATCATCGGCAACAAGGTCAATGTCAAGGTCGTCAAAAACAAGGTGGCACCGCCGTTTAAGACCGCAGCGATCGAGATCATGTACGGAGAGGGCATCTCCTATGTGGCAGAACTGCTGGATCTGTGCGTCGATCACAACATCGTGAAGAAGAGCGGTGCGTGGTTCTCTTACAACGGGGAGAAGATCGGACAGGGAAAAGAAGCGGCGAAGGCCTTCATCAAAGGCAATCCGGCGCTGATGGAAGAGCTGGCCGGTCTGCTGAAGGAAAAGATGAACCCGACAGCGGAAGGAGAAGAAAAAGCAACAGCGGACGCAAAGGCATGAATGATCGGCTGTGGATGCGATGGGATCGGCTCATCGCATCCACGGCTTTTTTCATATCGTCCCTTTCGTACACAGCGAGTACTTCACAGGGAACATTGGGCGGGCGAGAGGAAAACAGGGGAGAAACACGAAAAAAAGCGGGAATCCCCGCGCAGTTTGCGTTATAATATAAACAATAGACGAAAAGAGGGAAGTATATGGCCAGATTGACATCAACTGCAGGGCTTCGATACCCATCCATGAAAAAGGAACAGCTGCAGGCACCGGTGCACTTTGTCATTGATATGGTCAATGGCTTTGTCAGAAGAGGCGCTCTGCATGATGAGGCGATCGCTTCGATCATCGCTTTGATCGAAGACATGATCGAGCGGCTGGCATGCCGGACGATCTTCGTTGCGGATGCACATCCGCCAAAGACGAGAGAATTTCAGTCCTATCCGCAGCACTGCGTGATCGGCAGCGGAGAAGATGAGGTCGTGGATGAGCTGACGCCTTATATTCACCAGCTGATGCGCAAAAACAGCACCAACACGTTCTTCTGTCCGGATTTTCAGCGTTTTCTGAACGAAGAGATCCAGCAATACCAGGAGATCGTGCTGAGCGGCTGCTGTACCGATATCTGCGTGCTGCAGTTTGCGCTGACGCTGAATGCCTGGCTCAATGAGCATAACGTGACGCAGACGCGCATCATCGTCGTCAGCGACTGTGTGGAGACCTATCACATCGATCAGGTGCACGATGCGGCGGTGATGAATGCATTTGCTTTAGAGATGATGAAAGGAAATGGAATCGATGTGGTCGGCTCCATTGAGGATTAGAAGATGAAGACATTTGACGCTAAATTTGATTTTCGTGACAAGCGGAACCTTTCGCTGGTCATGGACTTTTATGAACTGACGATGAGCCAGTGTTATTTCAATCGAGACAAGAACGAAGAAGTCGTCTTCGACATGTTTTACCGCAGCAACCCCAACGGCGGCGGTTACTGCATCTGTGCCGGTCTGGAGGAAGTGATCGGCTACATCCAGAATCTGCATTTTGAGGAGGAGGATATCGCCTATCTTCGTTCGCTCAATAAATTTTCGGAGGAGTTTCTGGACTATCTTCGCCATTTTATCTTTACCGGCGACATCTATGCGATCCCGGAAGGCACACCGGTCTTTCCGTACGAGCCGCTCATCCGTGTCAAGGCGAAGATCATCGATGCACAGCTTCTGGAGACCGCGCTGCTGCTGGCGATGAACCACCAGACGCTCATCGCCACCAAGGCCCGTCGCATCGTCCAGGCAGCGAACGGACGGACGGTCATGGAATTCGGTGCCCGCCGCGCCCATAACTTTGATGCGGCCAACTATGGTGCCCGTGCAGCCTACATCGGCGGTGTGCTGGGAACGGCCACGACCTATGCCGGAAAGGAATATGGCATTCCGGCCCTGGGAACGATGGCACATTCCTTCATCCAGAGCTTTGACAGTGAATACGAAGCGTTCCTGAACTACGCACAGACCTATCCGGACAGCTGTACGGTGCTGCTGGATACCTACAATACCCTGAAGAGCGGACTACCCAATGCGATCCGCGTCGCTAAGGAATATCTGGAACCCAACGGATATCGCCTCAAAGGCGTTCGGATCGACAGCGGAGATATGGCCTATCTTTCCAAGAAGATCCGCAAGGCGCTGGATGAGGCCGGCATGCAGGACTGCCAGATCGTCGTTTCCAACTCGCTGGATGAGTTTCTGATCGAGTCCCTGCTGTCGCAGGGAGCACAGATCGACAGCCTGGGCGTCGGTGAGAATCTCGTCACCAGCAAGAGCTCACCGGTGTTTGGCGGTGTGTACAAGTTGTGTGCCGTCATCAAGGACGGGGAGATCATCCCGAAGATCAAGGTCAGCGAGAACATCGAAAAGGTGACCAATCCGGGCATGAAGAACCTCTACCGCATCTATGACAAAGAAAGTGGCATGGCCCTTGGCGACATCATGACGCTGGTCGATGAGACGCTTGATCCGTACCAGGATCTGACGATCTATCATCAGATGAACTACTGGAAGAACAAGACGATCCCTAAAGGAAGCTATGAGCTGCGGGATCTGCTGGTGCCGATCTTCATCGACGGTCAGCTGGTCTACGACTGCCCGTCGCTGGCAGAGATCCGCGCATACAGCGAAAAAGAGCTGAGCCATCTGTGGGATGAAGTCAAACGCTTTACCTATCCGCAGACGTATTATGTGGATCTGAGCAGAAAGCTGCTCGATCTCAAGATGAAAATGCTGGAAGAAGTGCCAAAATAAAAGAGAAGAAAAATGCATGTCCGAGACGACATGCTTTTTTCTTCTCATCGTTCCTTCTCAGAAGCCGGCGGTTCTTTTACCTGGGGATGCTGCAGCGTATCCAGGATGTCCGGTGCGAAGGTCCTTCTTCGGGTGACGATCTCCCCTTTGAAAAACAGCAGGATCAGCTGATAGCACTCATTTGCGCTGATCGGTTCGCTCAGCAGATGATGCCGCCCTTCATGCAGGATGATCAACCGTTTGTCGGGATGGGTGACCTTTTCATAGGCGTGGATGCTGCTCTTCAGCGGTATGACCTCATCCGCATCTCCATGCAGGAACAGGATCGGACAGTGCACGCTGGCGATGCTGTCACGGCAGTTGCGGACGATCTCCACAAACGCCGGATAAAAGCTCTTTGGTACGCTGACCGTATTCTGCTCTCCATCCGAGTGAAACAGCATCCGGGTCCCTTTGCGCAGATAGTCTGCGGTCTTGGACATATCCAGATAGGTGAAGGCCGGAGCGACGAGCACGAGCTTTTCGATCGGATAGAGCGATGCCAGATAGCTGGCGATGACACCGCCCATCGAAAAGCCGAGCAGATAGAGCGAACGGCCCTCCGCGAGGACTTTTTCCACCTGCGCCCGGGCACGGTCCAGCCATTGTCTGGGATCACAGTCCCTCTCATCGAACAGATCGTAGAGATCGAACTGAATGATGTCAAAATGCTCTTTCTTCGCCCAGTTCACCAGATTGTCCATCTCATGGCTGCGCCGGCGGCCATAGCCGTGGATCGTCAGGATGACCGGCCGTTTCGTCAGCTGTAAAAATGACAGCAGTTTTCTCTGTTTCATCCGTTGTCCTCCTTTTGTGATTATCATTATAGCATGCGCGATTGTTTTCTGCATGGCAAACAAGGGGAGAAAGCAAAGGAACACATGGCATTTTTCTGTCGATTCGATTATAATGAAAGCAGATAAGGACATGAGACATGAAAGCTACGTTGATCATCAAGAACATCCATAAACTATATGCATCTTCGCCAGGGAGCGATGTTTTTTCCTGCATCGAACACGCATTTGTGGCCGTGCATCATGCCCGGATCATCGATCTGGGGACACACGATCACCGGCAATGGATCGACAAGGATACCCGCATCATCGACGCATCCAACGAGATCGTCGTACCGTCCTTTATCGATGCACATGTCCGATTCTGTTTTGATCGCCGCAGCGGGGACAATGTCCGCATCAATCAGGAGACGATGGAGCTCTTCTACAAAAACGGTATCACGACCGTAGGGACCCGACAGCTGCCGGTAGTCGCCAGTTCCCCTTACTATCAGCTGTTTCTCTGTGAGCGCCAGCGACTGCCGATCGTCGATTACGGTTATCTGCGCCACCGTCAGCTGAAGAAGGGGTTTTTGCTATCGACCTCCTTCCTTTATGAAGAACAGCCGTTTTATGATCTGATGCCGCTGGCTTCGCTGCTGTGCATGGAGGGTGCTGCCGGTGCACAGGAGATCCTGGCAGCGATGACGCTGCGTCCGGCCAGAGCGCTGAAGCTGTCCGGCAAGCGTGGGATCCGCAAGGGAGCGGATGCCGACATGATCGTTTTCCAGGCACGGGACCTCGAAGAGCTCTTCTGCTCGTTTGGCCGTCAGCGCCTGCATCGCATCATTCATCAGGGAGTGCACATCTATCCGCATGTCATCATCTGAGACAGCGGTTTTTTTTATCCGAGATTTCTCTGAAGATCGACAGATTTCGCCTTTTCCCTCATATAGTATGAAGGAAGAGGAGGGACTGACATGCAGTTATATGAAACGATCAACGGTGAGGTGAAGGTCCGCCTGTTAAAAGACCATCAGCCCAATCAGGCGATGCTCAATGAATTTCAGACGGCGACCTTTGACTGTAAGATGCGCAAGCTGGAGCTGTGCGGACGGCGCCTGAACGGCTATGAGGTGGAGGAACCCGCCTGCTTTCTGAAGGTGTATCTGACGCTGCGCAATGTTCTGCAGGAACCCATCTGTATCTATAAAGACGATTTTCAGCTGAGTTATGACAATAAGAAGTTTTCGTTTGAGGCAGAAGATCATTTTGGCGTACAGGAACAGCTGCCGGATGTGATGGAACTGGAAGGAGACAGCGTCATGGAAGGATGCCTGGTCTTTCTGATCCCGCAGGGAGCCGGACAGCTGTTGTTTACGTATCACGAGTATGCCGATGAGGAAGATCCCGGCAAAACGTACCGGCTGCGCTATGTGCTGAAGTAGAAAACGATCCGTCTGCCGGAAGAAAACAGATGGGCAAAAAGGAGAGAAGGCCTCGCATTCGGCGCTTCTCTTCTTTTCATGTGTGAGACACATCGATGGCGCAGTGTGAAAAACGAGCGTCTGCCGGCACAACTGTCCAAAAAAGCGGATGTTCCACGACCGGGCTGCCTGTGGCGAGTTTGAAACATGGAGCATCTGCTCGTTTTCAATTACAGAAACAGGCGTATGAGCGTATTGTAAGAAAATGAAATAATTTTGAAAAAAATCAAAAAATGATTGACAAACGCTTTCTTGTTGTGTATGATTAGACCATAAATTGACGATGAAGAGAAGAGTAAGCAGGAAGGTCCTTCAAAGAGAGTTCCCATATGGTGAAAGGGAATAAGGAATGAACTGTTGAAAATGGTCTTGGAGTTGCGTGGTCGAGAGGTTGTCTTTAGGCCGCGACGTGTTCGCCCGTTACAGCGATAAAGTATAATCTGGAGACAGACGTACTTGATGAGGCGGGATCAGTGATGGCCCTGTAAAGATAGGTGGTAACACGAGGGTACCTTCGTCCTATTGGGAGGAAGGTTTTTTTGTTTTAAGGAGGATGGAGATCAATGATCACACTGGAACATGTCTCAAAGACATTTACGACAAAGAGTGGTTATGTTCATGCCGTACGGGATGTTTCCCTGCAGATCGATGAAGGGGAGATCTATGGGATCATCGGCTTCAGCGGTGCCGGCAAGTCGACGCTGGTGCGCTGCATCAATCTGCTGGAGCGGCCGGAAGCGGGAAACGTGACCGTGGACGGACGGGAGCTGCTGAAGCTGGATGCTTCCCAGCTGCGGGAAAGCCGCAAAAAGATCGGCATGATCTTTCAGCACTTTAATCTGATGCGGCTGCGGACGGTGGCGCAGAACGTCGCCTTTCCGCTAAAGAAGAGCGGACTGAGCAAGGAAGAGATCGCACGCAAGGTCAAGGAGCTGCTGGAGCTGGTCGACCTCAGCGAGAAGGCGAATGTGTATCCTTCCCAGCTTTCCGGCGGACAGAAACAGCGTGTGGCGATCGCCCGTGCCCTGGCCAATGATCCCAAGGTGCTCCTGTGCGATGAAGCGACCAGCGCACTGGATCCGCAGACGACCCACAGCATCCTCAAGCTGATCAAGGACATCAATCAGAAGCTGAATCTGACGGTGGTGCTGATCACGCATGAGATGGGTGTCGTCAAGGAGATCTGTGACCGGGTGGCGGTCATGGAGGATGGGCGCGTCGTGGAAGAAGGAAGCATCGTGGACATCTTCACGCATCCGCAGGCAAAGATGACAAAGAGCTTCATCGCCAGCACTTCGACGACCGATCGGATCTACGATCTGATCGAAGAGGGACATGCGCTGACCGAACTGGGAGAGGATGAAGTCATCGTATCCCTGAAATATGACGCTTCCAATGCGACACAGGCGCTGATCTCAGAGATCTCAAGAACTTATGACGTAGACTGCAACATCATCTTCGGCAACATCGAAGTGGTCAAGGATACCCCGATCGGTACGCTGATCGTCGTATTGAAAGGGGATCCGGAAAAACGGAAAGCGGCGTTTGACTGCATCAAGCGCCATGGAGTGGAAACGGAGGTAATCAAGCGATGATGGATTTTTTGACACAGTGGGCACCGCATCTGGTCGAGATGTTTCCACAGTTTGTGGACTCCATCGTTCAGACGCTGATCATGATCGTTGTCGTCGGCAGCATCTCCCTGATCTTCGGCGTGATCTTCGGCGTGATCCTGGTGGTGACCAGAGAGGGTGACATCATGGAGAACAAGATCGTCTATACGGTCCTGGGAAAGATCATCGACCTGTTTCGCGCGATCCCTTTCGTGATCCTGATCATGGTGCTGGGCGATGTGACCAAGCTGGTATCGGGAACGTCGATCGGTCTGAAAGGTTCCTTCTTCCCGCTGATCGTCGGAACGATTCCTTTCTTTGCCCGTCAGATCGAACAGGCGATCGCCGAGATCGACCGCGGTCTGGTCGAAGCCAGCGAGGCGATGGGACTGACACCGCTGCAGATCATGATCCGTGTGTATCTGCGCGAGAGCGTTCCGAGCATCATCCGTGCGACGACGATCACCTTTATCTCCCTGATCGGACTGACTGCGATCGTCGGTGCGATCGGCGGCGGAGGCGTGGGCGCCTTCTGTTACAACTACGGTTATTCCAAACAGTGGGACGACATCATCTGGGCCGGCGTGATCGTCCTGGTCATCATTACGATCGCCATTCAGACGATCGGCAACTACTTCGTCCGCAAGACGACACATTAACATGGTTTCAACATCTTATGGTGTGAAATAAAAAAGAAAGAGAGGAAATGAATATGAAAAAACTTTTGAGCGGCGCACTGGCATTGGCTCTGTGCGCAAGTCTGACCGGCTGCGGCGGCAGCGGAGATGGGGAGGACAAGACGCTGACCATCGGTGCCAGCGTGACCCCGCATGCGGAGATCCTCAACAACATCAAGCCGGATCTGGAAGAGATGGGCTATACGGTGGAGATCGTGGAGTTCAGCGATTATGTCAAACCGAACACGGCCCTGGAAGACGGCGAACTGGATGCCAACTACTTCCAGCACAATCAGTATCTGGCAGAGTGGAATGAGACGAACGGAACGGATCTGGTATCTGCCGGTGATATCCATTTTGAGCCGATGGGAATCTATTCCGATAAGGTCACTTCTCTGGATGAACTGGAAGACGGTCAGCATCTGACGATCTCGATCCCGAATGACCCGACCAACGGCGGACGTGCCCTGCAGCTGTTAGCAGCCAACGGCATCATCACGCTGGAAGAGGATCTGGGCATCAGCGCCACACCGAACGATATCACGGACAGTCCATATGATGTAGACATCAAAGAGATGGCGGCTGAGACGATCCCGGTCAACCTGAGCGAGGTCGATCTGGCAATCTCCAACGGAAACAATGCGCTGAATGCGAATGTACTGGATCAGCTGCTCGTGACAGAGGATGCGGACGGTGTTGCACAGCAGTTCGCAAACTGCATCGCCGTACGCAGCGGAGATGAGGATTCTCAGAAGATCCAGGATCTGATGAGCGTGCTGAAATCACAGAAAACGATCGATTTCATCAACGAAAACTATAACGGTGTCGTCGTTCCGTTCTTCACGGTCGAATAACAGCGACGCTCAGGCAGAGGACACAGTTCTTCTGCCTTTTTTATCGGTTGTGCATACAAAGGATGGGAATTATGATAAAATAGCTTTGATAAAGGCACAGAGGTGAAGGTCCATGCATTCGTTTATTGAGTATGTCAGACGAAATATCATGTTTGTCGGAATCCTGACGGCGATCATCCTCGTCACCGCCGGACTGGTCATCTATCAGATGGTCCTTGCGGCACCGACGAAGGGAGACACGCAGGAGCCGGCCGATACGACCCAGAGCGTGGAGCCGGGCAGCAGCGAGACGGCCATCGTCGGTTTCAGCGGGCGCATGTCGAGCGATGATGTGATCGTGCTCAGCTGGGAGATCGATACCGGCGATCAGAATGTCATCTCCAGTGCGCTTTACTATGAGGATGAGACGAAGGGCGATATCTGGATCGCAGATGTGACCAATCACACCAGCTATCAGCTCTCACAGAATGCCTATCAGTTCGGCGGTGGTGAAAACACATTCAAGATCATCTGTACGCTGGAAAACGATGAGCAGATCTCGGCAAGAACCACCGTGAACATCATCCAGCTGGAGGATGTGTCGCTGGAACAGGAGGCGACGGATGAGGGCATTCGCCTGTATCTGCATTACTTCTCTACACCGGGCGCCAGCATCGATGTGCCGATCCTCTCATTTTACGGCAACGGCGCTGCGGATTTTACCGTGCATTATGAGAATACTCAGCGAAGCGAGGAAAACGGACAGGTACAGACGACGGTCAGCTATCTGCTGCGCGATGACGGTGCACCGGCAGGGGACTATCGCTTTACGCTGACCTTCCGGTTTTTGCAGCTGAATCAGAGCTATGAATATACGGTCCGTTATGAAAAGCAGGAAGAAACGGCACCGGTTGAGGACCCGGAGGTGACAGAGGATGAACAGCCAGCTGAAGAAAATCATGGATAATGCGGAAAACATCGTCTTTTTCGGCGGGGCGGGCGTTTCGACCGAAAGCAACATCCCGGACTTTCGAGGCAGTGAGGGCCTCTATCAGAAACAGACGTATCCGTATCCGGCAGAGGTGATGCTGTCATCGGATTTCTTCTATGACCACACCCGGTCGTTCTATGATTTTTACTTTCATGAGATGATCTATCCGGACGCGTTGCCCAATGCGGCCCATCGGGCGCTGGCAGCCCTGGAACGGCAGGGGAAGCTGAAGGCGGTCATCACGCAGAACATCGATGGGCTGCATCAGATGGCCGGCAGTACGCAGGTGCTGGAACTGCATGGCAGCGTGCACCGCAACCGCTGTCTGCGCTGTCATCACTTTCTCGATCTTGCCGGCATGCAGGCAAACAGAGATGCGCAGGGCATTCCCCGCTGTCCCGTGTGCGGCGGTCTGATGAAACCGGAGGTCGTGCTCTATGGCGAAGGGCTGGATATGCAGGTGCTGCATGCGGCGGTCACGGCCATCCGTGCCTGCGATACGCTGATCGTCGGCGGGACGTCTCTGGTCGTCTATCCGGCGGCGGGGCTGCTGCACGATTTTGCGGGCGAGAACCTCGTGCTCATCAACAAAGATCGAACGGATATGGATGCGCGCGCAACGCTGGTCCTCCACGAACCGATCGCACAGGTGCTGGCGCCGTGGGCGGTGGACTGAAACAGACAAGGCTGTCGTAACGGCAGCTTTTTTCATGGGCCGCACTTGTCATTTTCATATGAATCGACTACAATAGGGGCTAACGGGCAGGTGAGCGAGATGCAGAAGATACAGACGATCGTATGGGACTGGAACGGAACGCTGCTGGATGATGTGGAGCTTTGCCGGCACACGATCAACCGGCTGCTGGTGAAGCGCGGGCTGAAACGGCTGGATCTGGAACAGTACCGCCGCGTCTTTCAGTTTCCGATCATCGAATATTACCGCAAGGCCGGATTTGATCTGGAAGCGGAGCCCTTTGAGGTGCTGGCGCACGAATATATGGCGTATTATCAGCCTCGCAGCATCCAGTGCGCACTGCAGGAGGGGACACAGCAGGTGCTGAGGCTCTTTCAGCACACCGGTCTGCGGCAGGTGCTGCTGAGCGCTTCCCGGCTGGATCTGCTGGAAGAACAGCTGGCTCATTATCCGATCGAAGATCGTTTCGATCAGGTGCTGGGCATTTCGGATGTCTATGCGCATTCCAAGGCGGCGCTGGCGAAACGCTTCGTGGCACAGAGCGGACAGCCGGCGGATACCATCCTCTTTGTCGGCGACAGCGTGCATGACCATGAGGTGGCCTCTGCGGCCGGATGTCGCTGTGTGCTGGTGGCAGCCGGACACGAACACAAAGAAAAACTGCTTCGCTGCGGATGCGAAACAGTGGATCGGGTCTCAGAATTGCCCGCTTTGCTGGGAATCGTTCCAGAAGTCGGTTAGCTGCTCTTCGATCGTCAGTGCGTCCTGCACATAGCGGGCATGGCGGTAATGCGCAGGAAACAGCGAACGGTACAGTGCGCTCCCATAACGGTCATCGATCAGGACGAGGATCCCCTTGTCCTTTTTTGTGCGGATGACACGTCCCATCGCCTGTAAGACCTTGTTCATGCCGGGATAAGTGTAGGCATAATGATAGCCGTCGACGCCCTGTTCGTTGAAGTGATCGCGGATGAAGTCGGATTCCACATTGATCTGGGGCAGGCCGACCCCGATGATGACGGCGCCGATGAGACGATCCCCGCGAAAGTCGATGCCTTCGGCGAACATGCCGCCCAGCACACAGAAATACAGCTGCCAGCCTTCCTGCTGTTCAAAGCGTTCCAGAAAGGCGTGCCGTTCTTCTTCGTTCATGCCGCTTTTCTGCAGATGGACGTGCATGTCCGGGAAATGCTGCTGAAAGAGGGCGGCACCTTCCTCCATATAGTGATAGCTGGGGAAGAAGATGATGTAGTTGCCCGGCTTTGGGTGCACGCTGTGATAGATCGTATGGACGATGGCCGGCAGGGAGAAGCGGCGATGCGGATAACGGGTGGAGATGGCATTGTGGATGAGCAGCGCGCACTGTTCCCTGCCAAAGATCGAAGGCAGGGCGACACGCTTCGCCTTCTCCTTTTCTCCCAGCAGTTCGGCATAGTAGAGCGAGGGAGACAGGGTCGCACTGAAGTAGATGGCGCTGATGCCGTGCGCGATCCGCGCCTGGATCTGGTTGGCCGGATTCATGCAGAAGATGCGGACGCGGCAGTCCTCCTGCGATGCCGCATACCAGGTGATGAAGTTTTCATCGTAATATTCATAGACCCTGCGAAAGTCGATCAGCTGAAAATAGAGCACGAGCACATCGGAGCGCTGTGGGAATTCCTTTTCCATCTGCAGAAAGGCGTCACACTCGTTGATGACGCTGTTCACCAGCTGGTAGAGATCCTCCATCGGTTCCTTCTGGGAGACCACGCTGTCATTGCAGCTCTTCTCCAGTCGCGCAAACGCTGTTAACAGCCGGTCGATGGCATGGGTGAGCGGTCCGGGGGCCTGCGGGATCCGCGTGCGCAGCGTTTCGACGTCGCTTCGGCACAGCTCGCTGCTGTACATGTTGCGGGCGCGGTCGACGAGATTGTGGGCCTCATCGATCAGAAAGACGTAGCGGCCCTTGTCCTCAAAATAACGGCGCAGGTAGACGGAAGGATCAAAGACATAATTATAATCACAGATGATGAGCGAAGCGTAATTGCTGGCATCGAGCGACAGCTCAAAAGGACACAGCGTGTGTTCCTTTCCCACCCGTCGAAAACAGTCGCTGTCCAGTGCATCCTGTGTCTGTAACAGTGCATAGAGGACCGGACGGACCCGGCCGTAGTAATTGTCCGCATACGGGCATTCCTCGCAGTTGCGCTCCTCCAGCAGGCACATCTTGTCCTTTGCGGTGAGAGAGACGCTCTTGAGCGACAGCTGCTGATCGTAGAACAGGCGCATGGTATCCCGGGCGACCTTCGCCGTCACGCTTTTGGCGCTCAGATAGAACACCTTTTCACACTTGCCTTCGCCGATCGCCTTCAAGGCGGGAAACAGCGTGGAGACGGTCTTGCCGATGCCGGTCGGCGCCTGTACCATCAGGCTGTCGTGACGAAGGATGCTCTGATAGACCCATGCGGCGAATTCCCGCTGGTGCGGCCGATAGCTTTCAAAAGGAAAGGCGATCGCTTTGGCACTCGTTTTGGCGGCGATGTGCAGATCACGCTGCAGTACGGCCCATTTGCGGTAATTGGCGATCAGCTCTTCGTAGAAGGCGGTCAGCTCTTCTCTGGTGCGTACATGGTCAAAGTGTTTGCTCTGTCCGCTTTCCGCCTGATGATAGGTGACCCGGGCGATGAGCGATGCGCATTCCTCCTGCTGCAGCAGGTAAAAGTACGCATAGACATAACACTGAGCAAAGTGGACGAAGATGCTGTCATCGATCTGGTCATAGGGCAGCAGCGTCGACTTGATCTCTTCGATGATGACAGGATCTTCTTTGGTGTAGATGCCGTCGGCTCTTCCTTCCACGACGATGGTGATGTCATCGCATACGCTCTCATGACGAAAGTACACCTCGCTTTGGTAACCGTCCGGGCGGCTTGCCTGCAGCTGACGGTGGATGCGGGCCCCCAGCTGCGCACGCTGGACGCTCATGCCCGAAGAAGTGAGGCTGCCTTGCAGATAACTGGTTTCCACCAGCTCGTGGACCGAGATGCGGCAGGTAAACATAGCGTCATCCTTTCTGTATCTGACTATCCATAAGTTTACCACATTTTCTCGGGGATATGGTATACTATTGCAAGGTGATCCCCATGAAAGAAATTATCATCAACCACAATGACCAGGGACAGCGCACCGACCGTTTTCTGATGAAGATGTTCCCTTCGCTTCCCAAAGGCACGCTGTACAAGGCCATCCGCAACAAGAAGATCAAGGTCAACCGCAAGCGCTGTACCATCGATCAGCGGCTGTGTGAAGGAGATGTGGTCCAGCTGTTTCTGCCGCCGCAGCTGCTGAGCGAGAAGGAGGCGGACTGGTCCTTTCTGCAGGTTCCCAAGGCGCTGACGATCGTCTATGAGGATGCGCAGGTGCTCATCCTGGACAAGCCGGTCGGTCTGCGCGCACAAAGTGACCGGGCACAGGTGCAGGATTGTGTGGTCAGCCGTCTGCGGCATTATCTCTATGCGGCAGGCGCATATGATCCAGGGGATGAACAGAGCTTCTCTCCGGCCATCTGTCACCGTCTGGACCGCAATACGCGCGGTCTGCTGGTGGCGGCCAAAACGGCCGATGCGCTGCGGGAGATGAATGCGGCGATCCGCGAGCACCGGGTGCACAAGCGCTATCTGGCCTGTGTGGAAGGCGTGATGGAGCCGGCGCAGGGCGAGGTGGTGCTGCATCATCGCAAGGAAGGCACACAGGCCGTCCTCTTTGAACGGCCACATCCGGGCACACAGCCATGCCGGCTGCGCTATCGAACGCTTCGTTCGCTCGCTTCGCGAACGCTCATCGAGGTAGAACTGCACAGCGGAAAGTTTCATCAGATCCGCGCCATGTTCGCTTATCTGCATCATCCGCTCGTCGGTGATGTGAAGTATGGCGGCACCCCGCAGAAGGGCCATCAGGCACTGACTGCCTATGCGCTCTCTTTCTCTTTTCCACTGACCAGCGTGCTGGCTGCGCTCGACGGCCATACGGTCGCCCTTTCCATCGACGATGTCCTCACAGCGTGGAAAGCGGAGGGACTTTGGACAGAAGACTGACACATGGCATGCCATGTGTTTTTTTTCTGTCTTTGCGACAGCATTCTCCTTTCTGTTTCGATAAGATGAAACAAAGGAGGCGAAAAGATGAAGACGATCCTCGCTTTGTTGTGGGTGTTTTCCGCCGTCGTCCGGCCATCGGGGCACTGGGAGGTGCTGACCCCTGTGCTCATCAGCCGGCAGCCGGGAATCACCGTGACCCAGACGCTGACGCCGATCGACCACAGCAATCGTTTTACGGTGGAACTGGAGGTGGCGATGGAGGAGGAACTGCTGTCGCTGCAGCAGGAGGCCTTCGCCACGGAAACGATGGTCCTGCATCCCTCGATCGTCCGCACCGCATCCCCCGCACCGCTGGAGAAGCGCGAAGCGCTGGAATACCTGGGAAGGCTGCGCTTCGTTCTTTGTGAAGATGTCGTGCTGGCGGGATCGCTGCCGGAAAACTGTGAAGCGATCGATGCGAACGCCCTGTGCTGGGATGTGTTTGCACAGATGCGCCGGGAGAACAGCACTTCGGTCTCCATCTCCTTTGGGATCGAAGTGCGTGCGCCCCGCACACGCTATGGATCTGAAACCGGCAACCTCATTCAGCTGCAGAGCACGCTGGTGTACGCAGGAAAGCTGCAGGAAGATGTGGCCGATCTGTATCGTCTGGATCTCGCCGGGGCAAAGGTGCGTTTTCAGTGAAGATCGGGCATGAAGCGCCCCTCTGTCGCATACGGTGTTAGTGAGGTCGATGCACATGATAAAAAAATGCAGCATATTCCTGTTTGCCGTTCTCTGGCTGTTGCTGGGACTGCCGGTGAACGCGAGCGGATCCACTGCGGTGGTCAGCGAAGAAGCGCTGTGCGATCAGGCGAAAGGCGCCTATCTGATGGAAGCGAGCAGCGGACGGGCGATCTATGCGAAAAATGCCGAGGAGAAGCTGTACCCGGCTTCCATGACGAAGATGATGGGCCTGCTGCTGATCTATGAACAGCTGAATGCCGGCTCGCTGCAGCTGAGCGACATGGTGACGACCAGTGAGACTGCCGCCGGCATGGGCGGATCCCAGGTGTATCTGGAAGTCGGTGAGACGATGAGCGTGGAGGATCTGCTGAAAAGCATCTGCATCGCATCGGCGAATGACGCGATGGTGGCGATGGCGGAAAAGATCGGCGGCACGCATGCGGGCTTTGTGGAGATGATGAACGCAAAAGCGAAAGAGCTGGGGCTCGTCAACACGCATTTCACCAATGCCAGCGGTCTGCACGATCCGGACCATTACAGCTGTCCCAGAGACATGGCGATCATCGGCGCCGCCCTGTTAGCGGAAGGCGGTGAGGATCTGCTGGCCATCACATCCACCTACGATGCGTATATCCGTGAAGACAGCGACCAGCAGTTCTGGCTCGTCAACACCAACAAGCTCATCAAACAGCTGGAGGGAGCCGATGGCCTCAAGACCGGATATACCTCACAGGCCGGCAGCTGCATCACGCTGAGCGCCAGACGAAACGGGCTTCGCCTGATCGGCGTCGTCATGGGCGAGCCGGATGGCAAGACCCGTAACCAGGAAGTCAGCGAACTGATGGAATACGGCTTTGCCCGCTTTGAACAGAAACAGCTCTACCAGAAAGGGGAGCAGGTCGATACGCTGGTCAACGAAAAGGGAAATCCGCCGACCATGCCGCTGGTCACCATGGAAGATGCCTGCTATGTCGTGGAAAAAGGAAAGGAGTCGACGGTGGTCCGCAAGGAACTGCAGATCACACAGGATGCGCCGCCGTATGATCCCGACACATCCTGCGCACAGCTGATCGTGACGATGAGCGACGGCTATCGCTTCAGTGTCCCGCTGAGCGTGAAGAAAGAGGTACAGAGGGCTTCTTATCTCGATCTGTGGATCCGTTCGTTTCGACAGATGCTCGCCTGATGCGACATCTGTCTTTTTCTTTGCCGAATGCTGTCGAACGCTTTTTCTGCAGGATCCGGTCTATCTTTGTCGAAGAAATCCATCCGCGGACACTTTCATGGTAGAGTGGTGTGCGGGAGGGTTTGCTATGAAGTATGAGCAGGAGCAGGAGGTTCTCCGTTTTTCTTTTGAGGGAGAATTTGACAATCTCAGCGTGATGCGCATCAAGGACGAAAGCATCGCGCTCATCGAGCGCTTTCGCCCCAAGGTGCTGAAGCTGGACTTTGCCGATGTCACCTTCGTGGACAGCAGCGGCATCGGCTATGTGCTGGCGCGCTATCAGCAGCTGCGCAAATGGCAGGGAGAAGTCGTTCTCTGCAATCTGACGCGCCTGAATCAGACGATCTTTGAGATGAGCGGGATCTTTCAGATCATCCGGTATGAGAAAAGCGAGGGAAGAAAATGAATGAAATGAAGCTGGTATTTAAAAGCAGGCTGGAAAATGAGGTGTTTGCCCGCACGAGCGTGGTCGCCTTTCTGGCACCGCTGCATCTGTCGATGGAGACGCTCATGGAGATCAAGACGATCATTGCGGAAGGTGTGGTCAATGCGATGATCCACGGATATGAGGGAAAGGAAGAAGGGGACGTCTATCTGGAGGTCTGCTATGACGAGGAGATCGTCATCATCGACCTTTACGATCAGGGCTGTGGCATCGCCGACATCGAAACGGCGATGCAGCCATTATATACGAGCCGTCAGGACCTGGAGAGAAGCGGGATGGGATTTACGATCATGCAGAGCTTTGCGGATGTCTTTCGCGTAGAATCGACACCGGGCGTCGGGACCAGCCTGCACATGGAAAAGAAGCTTTCGTGAAACTGGAAGATCTGAGCAACGAGGCGCTCATCGAAGCGATCCAGCGCGGCGACAAGGAAGCCAAGGACGTCTTCGTCCGCCGCAATCAGGCGCTGGTCTATGCACTGGCGAAACGCTTTTCCTCTTCCCGCATCCCCTTTGAGGAGCTGGTGCAGATCGGCTGTGTCGGCCTGATGAAGGCGCTCAACCACTTTGACCTCAGCTATCAGGTGAAGTTTTCCACGTATGCGGTCCCGATCATCCTGGGGGAGATCAAGCGGTTTTTCCGTGATGACGGCGCCATGCGCATCTCACGTTCGGTGAAGGAGAGCTATCTGCAGATGCTGAAGGTGCAGGAGCAGCTGCAGCAGAAGCTCGGCCGCAAGGTGAGCTATGAAGAGATCGCCGAAGCCTGTGAACTGGATGTGGCGGATGTCATCCTGGCATTTGAAGCCAATCAGTTTACGCTTTCCTTTGATGAGGTGATCTATGAGAATGACGGATCCCCGATCGTCCTGCAGGACAAGGTGGCGGATGAACGTTCAGGCGATGTGACCCTGCAGGTCTCCCTGCGCCAGGAGATCGCCCGATTGCCGCAGCGGGAACAGCTGCTGTTGCATTACCGCTATGATCTGGGGATGAAGCAGGAAGAGATCGCCCAACGCTTACAGGTATCGCAGGTACAGGTATCCCGGCTGGAACGCAAGGTGCTCTCCAAACTGAAAACGCGTCTGGTACATGTGTAGCGGACATGTTATAATGAGGGGCGAAACAGAAATGAGGGATGTTTTGTGAACTGTAAACACCGAATTCAGCGGTTCTGGGATCATTTTATGTCCGAGCGTGCTCAGCTGGAAGAAGCGCTTCGAAGCAGTCAGGAGGATCAAAGCGAAGATCTCATCCGTGAGCTCAATGTGCGACTGGAGACCATCTGCGGCTGTCCGCTGTTCATCGAATACAACGAAGACGGCTTTTTTGAGATGACATTTGACACCGGTCCCAACAAGACCGTACAGTACATCACGGAGCTGATGAAGCAGTGTGCACCGAAAGAACTGGTGGAAGACTGGATCATCAACAGCTGGTTACCGCCGTTCTCCGCAAAGGCGAAAAATGCCCGGCTGCGCATCAAGGACAAGGTCTACACCGGAGCGGACTTTACCGTTTTCTATGAGATCGATGATACGAACCGCGTCCTGCATGTGAGCGTCTACTGTCCGGGATTTGCGGATATCGCCGATGAGGAGCGCAAGCGGGACATGTCCGCCTACATGCTGGAACTGTTTTTGGGCGAGCTGGAGCTGGAAGCGCGCATCGCATCGGTCACGGCCGTTGACAAGCCGCTCAGCGACAGTGAAAACTTCTGTCTGCTGCCAAACTTCTACGAGGATGTCTGCGACATCGTCATCGACCGGGAGTGGCTGGAATACCGGGAACCGACCAACATCTACATGGCGTACAAGATCAATGAAGAGGGAAGTGACGATCGCCTGCGCAAGGATATGAAGCTGATCGTTACGACCAACTCGCTGCTGCAGGAAGAACTGCTGCAGAAGAATTATGATTCCTGCCTGGATTTCCGCGATAAAGGCGGAGAATATGGCTATCTGTATTACGAGAATCCTTACGAAGATGAAAAAAGCGCGCTCATCCGTCAGACGATGGAAAAAAAGATCGATGAGCTGTTGCAGCCGCTGGCCATCGCCCGTACGATCGGCGGTGCGATCGGCACCCGCTACTCTTACATCGATGTGGCTATCTTCGACAAAGATGCCTTTGCCATCGTGCTGGAGGATCTTCGTTCCAAGATCAGCTTTGATCTGCGCTATCAGCCATATCTGGAAGAATGACACATGGAGAGCTGACAGTGTGCAGAATGTGTATCTGCTGAGAGCTGCGGCTCTCTTTTTCTGTGCGTTTTCATCGGTGACACAACTTTGCATATACAGGCCGTCCCGGGAGCGTTTGGTTTGTCCTCTGATCGGATCCAACCTCTGTCCAAGACCATGGCAAACGTACTGTGTAAATGCTGGGATCGATGATCCGGGCTTTCACGGCCCATTTTTAGTGGGTCTGACGCAGCAAATCAAAACGATCGTTCTATTATTTTCCTTTGCCCAGTAGTATAATGATTGATAGATAGACCCAGTGTCGATTGGATCATCTCTCGATCAACAGATCCGGCATGTGTATGGGTCGGATGGATCTGCTCTTTTGTCTGTGGGGATGTGCCAGAGGGGGAGCCGACATCAGGAAAGCCCATGAAGGCAGACCGGACGATGAACCGGCGCAAATTCATGAAGAACAAAGGGTCCGGCGGTTTGCCAGCGGGCAGCTGTGACAGTGGGAGCGGAATAGGGGATCCGTTTCTGTCGGACAATCGGAAACAAAGCGTCGCAGAGAGACAGGGAAATCTCGCCCTTCCTGTGAACGACGATCGGATGCGTCGCGGAAGATGATTACAAGGCCTGGTGGGATCAGGCTGGATCATATAAGGAAACGATGATGTGTGGGAGAATAATCGATATGGATAGAGGAACAGTGAAAAAGCACATGAAAGGAACGAAGGGACTGACGATGGCATTTGCCATCTTTCTTGCCTGTCTTCTTTTCTATCGTTCCTATGATTCCTATAACAGGATCCATTCTGCCAGCATCTTCAATCTTTTCAACGGACTGTCTGATACGAGAATTACCTATGATCTGGTGCTGGAACATACGGATGTGCAGGCAGAACCTGTTTCATGGGCCGAGCAGAAAGAACTGTTTGAGGCGGTCGGTGCCTTTGTTGAGGAACAGCAGATACAGCTGGTCGTAACGGATACGGTCATGGCTCCGCAGGGCAACTACATCCTGAACGATTATATTCAGACCAATGAGAATGACTGGATCTACGAGCGACTGCGGATGACGGGCGGAGAGCGTCTGGATCTGGCCGGCGATCAGTCCGGCTATCTGTCGAGCGATCCGGATGATCCCGCTGCCGTGGGTACGTTCTCTTCCTACGATCATCGTTATTTTCGTCAGCAGGCCGAAACGCTCCGTCTCCACGGGCTGAAGGAACTGACAGGTACGGAGAACGATTCTCTGCTGATCTTTGTGGATTCTGCGGAAAACGGACAGAAACTGCAGAACTTCATCGATGCGCATCATTCCGACATCGCCCGGATGCAGGAGGTCATCGTGGGCGGCGGTACACAGGATGACATCGCCCAGATCTATCAGGGGACGGAGATCCTTCTGGCGGCGATCAGCGGCTGTGCGGTTTTGGTGCTGCTGTTTCTCTATCAGATGATCAAAATGAAAAAAGAGATCCTGATCCGGAAGATGCATGGGCAGTCTGCCGGAAGGATCCTGTCTGCATTATGTGTCAATACGCTGCTGTCGGCATATGTCTGCTTTGCGCTGACACTATGGCTCTTGTGGTCGTGGGTCATTCCTGCGGATGATTCCTTTTACATCGATCTTCAACGAGATCTCATCGCTTTTCTTGGATGGGCGGCTGTGACCATGGTGTTGCTGGCCGTGCTGTTTTATGGCATCATTCGGTTTACGACGCAGGTAAAAGAGCTGAAGAGCGAACCGTCATACGCCTTTCTTAATTTTGCCAACCGACTGCTGAAGCTCTGTCTGAGCGTCTGGATGCTCGTTCCTTTTGTCACCTCGCTGAATTCGCTGGTGCCGGCGATCCAGAAATACGGATATCTGAGAAATCAGGAAGAAATGCTGTCAAAGATGGTCGGTTTCTCCTTCTTTCACGGAAGAAAAGAGGAGCTGCAGCAATTATATGGGGATACGCTGTATTTTGATATGACCGACTACGCGATGGGCTGTGATTTCGCCTCGATGCTGAAGACCGGTATGCCGATGCCGGAAACAGATTTCGTACCTCAGCCGCGGCTGCTGGTGAATCAGACTTATCTGAATGCGTTTCATTATACGTTTACCGCGACAGACGGAACGCACATCGATCCAGATGATCTGGTCGGTAAGACCTATCTGGTGCCCTCCAGCAGGAGCGGTGAATGGACGTTTGACGATGGGGAAGTGATCGAGGTGCAGACGACCGGTACCCACATCAATCTGGAGCCGACACAGGCATTGTATCAGATCGAAGATCCGATCCTGGTGGTCTATGATCGCTACGATACGATGATGGTCAATCCCGCTGCCCTGTATTTTTACGATCACTCCTATGAACAGGCAAATGTGCTGGTCGATGCAATCACGGATGATACGTATCGTCTGCATGCCGTTACCGGTAGGATCAATCGGGCATATGACGAGTGTGGGACGATCTTTCTCAACGCCGGCAGCACGTTCTTGATCTGTTTCCTTCTGTATGCGCTGTTCGACCTTCAGTTTTGCCTGCTGCGTCTGTCGGTTCGAAAAAAAGAGCTGGCGCTGCAGTATCTGCATGGGAAAACGCGAAGGGAACGCTATGGACGGCTGTGGGGCGAACAGGCCGTGCTGTATGCGGTGATCGCACTGATCGCTCATCTGCAGGCCGTACCGGCCGCATTGTGGCTGAAGTTCATCGTTTTGCTGTGTGTGTTTGACTCGTTGCTGATGCTCTGGCTGATCCATCGCCTGCAGCGTCAGGGAGCTGCTTCGATGTTGAAGGGAGGAGAGATCGGATGAGCACGATCGTTTCATTAAAGCATGTAAAGAAATCATTTTCCCATCAGCCGGTGCTGCGGGATGTATCGTTTACGATCGAAGAAGGGGCGTTCGTCGCCATCACCGGTTCCTCGGGATGTGGGAAATCAACGCTGCTCAATCTGATCGGTCTGCTGGATCGTCCGGATGCGGGAGAGCTTACACTGTTTGGCAGATCCAACATCTCTCCTTTTTCCGTCCGTGCCCAGCGGCTGCTGAAGGAGCAGATCGGTTATCTGTTTCAGAATTTTGCCCTGCTGGAAAATAAGAGCGTACGCTACAACCTGCAGATCATCATGGAGAGAAAGATGAGCAGACAGACGCGCGATCAGAAGATCCGTGAGGCGCTGTCTGCGGTCGGTTTCGATGGATCTGCGGATAAGCTGGTCTGTCAGTGTTCCGGAGGGGAACAGCAGCGGATCGCTGTCGCTCGCCTGCTGTTAAAACCATGTTCGCTGATCCTGGCCGATGAACCGACAGGAAATCTGGATGAAGCCAATCGAGAACGTGTGTTCGATCTGCTGAAGATGATGAACGAACAGGGAAAGACGATCATCCTCGTCACCCATGACAAAACGCTTGCGGATCGCTGCGACCGGTGCCTGTATATGACAGAGGGGAAAGTGAGCAGGCAGGCCATCGTATAAAAGAAATCTGGTGCAGTTCCTGTGGTGTTTCCGCGATCTTGGATCCAGCACTATGCGAAATCAGACGGATCGTATGGATGTTTCTCTTCATCTTGCTGGAAACATCCGTTTTATTGATGGTGATTTATAAACGATGAGTGATAAAACTGATTTCTCTGATCTTTGTGTTTATTGTTAAAAATATCTTATAAAACAATATAAATAACAATTGTAATATGTGAAAATTGATGTTATGATAAAAATAGGAAAGGGCTTTCCTTGATGCTCACAAAAAACAAGGGAAGAGGAGATCGATGAACGATCGAAACATCGGGTCCGGTTAAATGATGGATGAGGGGAGAAAACGTCGCATGCATCAGAGCGAACATCCGGTAGCCGCTGTGGTCTTCTCACTTGCGTGGATCCTTCTTTATGCGGTCGAACGCAACCGTGTTGATTGCAGATGGAGGTCGTTGCCGGGTGCTCTGGCGGCAGTCATTGAAACTTTGAGCATTTTCATTCAAGAGAGGAAATGGCACAGAAGTGCCATCGAAATCATCATGGACCGATGTGTGATCGTTTTCTCACAACGGTCATAGGATACAGAAACAATGGAGGAAAAACGGATGAATAAAAAATTTTTGATTGCGGTCTTGCTTCTGATCGGCATTGCGGCCGTCATTGCCATTCGCTGTCTTTATGAACAGCAGCTGTTCAACAACCAGATCGCCCTGTTGTTTACGGTCCTTACATTTCTGATCATTCTGCCGCTGATCCGCCGACTGGAAAAATAGAAGGGGATCCTCCTTTAAAGGAGCGAACGTCTTTGCGGATCGAGCGCAGCGGCTGTGCATCATACGGGAACGCGGTCATCGATCCAAGGGCTTTCTTTCATGGAAGAGACCGATGAAAAACAGGAGGAGACGTTATGAAAAAACAGATTTATTGTGCGTTGCTCATTTGTCTGCTGGCCTCTCTGGTCGGCTGTCAGAAGGAAGAGGAGAGCGTGACGACAGAGCAGGCTGGTGCGTTTGAGCATATCGAGCAGTTTCCGGAAGTGATCGATGTCGCTTCGTATCTCGAAGTGGAAGCGGAAGCGGTCAACGTGCTCAATGAGGAAACGGATCGGCTGGTCTTCTGTTTTCACCATGAAGAGGACTCACAGACGACCCCTTCCATCAAAAGCTATGAACAGCTGCTGATCGATGACGACTATACGGCAGAGTATGGTTCTGCCACGCTCTATCAGAGCGATACGTTTACGAATGGCCAATATGAGATCTCGATCGTTCAGATCAGTCCGGATGAAGGGGCGCTGGAAGAGTGGAAAGAGATTCACCGCGATACGATCGATACAGAGAAGATGCAGGATGAAAATGTCGTGTTTGAGGTCAAAGTGAAGTCCTGAATCACGACGCATGCGATGCAGATCCCCGTCTGATCCGCATCTGTTCGCAACCATGCATCGTTTCATTTCGACATGCAAAGACAGAAAAAACGGTCTGTGACCATATCATAGAAAACGGATCATCTTGATCCGATGGAAAGGGAGGGGACGCATATGTATCAAAACGGCATCCACATCATTCTTCTGGTCATTCTGTTCATTCTGCTTGCTGCACTGCCGGTCGTCATCATTCGCTATCTGAAAGCGATCATGCAGCATCAGACAAAACAGACCATCGGCCATACGGCCTATTTCTCGGTTTTACTGTTTGTCGTCGCTCTCTGTTGTGTTCCCATGATGAACCTGTTGCGCGCGGTACACCTCGCAATGATCAATTTAGTGGCGCTGCCCGTCATTCCCTGGCTGATCCGATACAGGATGCAAAAGGTGGAGCAGGGGGACGCAGATCGCTTTTCCTTCGTGTATTATCTTCTCTTTGGGATCATTTTGATCTTCCTGTTCATCACGATGTTCTTTATGATCGATGTACCGGGTGCCATGCTTCTCTCCTAGGAGCGTAAGCAGGAGCCGGATGAGAGGAACAAGATGAGAAAAAGATATACGGGAAAACAAAAAACAGCGATCGTCATCCTGTATGTGCTGATGATGCCGCTCGCTCTCTGGCTTCTGTATCAGCTGGCCGGACCGAAGGGCTGTCTGAAGGGTCAGGTGGTGCTGGAAATATCCGCAGTGGTGGTCAGCGTGCTGGTGCTGCTGTATATGAGCGAGAAGGTGTTCCATCTTCTCATCGATGATCGAAAGAGATGAGATCAGAAAAAATGGATCAAAAAGAAAAGGGCGAATCTCTGCATCAATGCAGAAATTCGTCCTTTTTCAGTTCGCCCGCCATGGGCGGGCTCTAACGGGTGAAAGTCCCGAGTGCGCGTAGGCAGCGACGAAGCACATAGCTGAACAGCAAGGGTGTCCATCGTGAGGTGGAATCTGGAGGAAGCTGTAGGCAAACCTCTGACCTGA
>DWYK01000075.1 GCA_019118705.1 Candidatus Merdibacter merdigallinarum
GCAATTGCCACGTTTTCTGTTTCGTTTTGCGGAAATCCATGTTTCATCAAACGAAGAAACAATCAGCAGTTGAAAGAAGAAAAGCGTTTCTTTTAGTAAAAGAAACGGCTGATCCGACGAACGGCTTCAGAGAGCCTCCATGAATGAAGTGGTCCGGGAATGCGCACTCATCGGTATGCGCAGCGTGATCATCAGCTGTTCCTCAATCTTCTCCGCCTGTACCTCGATGTCCATCTGTTCACAGAGTTCCTTGACGATCGCCATGCCCAATCCGCTGCCTTTGGTGTTACGAGCCGCATCGCCTTTATAGAAACGCTGAAAGATCGCGTTGACATCGAACGCTTCGATGCAGGCATTGGAAAAGATGCACAGCAGCTGATCGTCCTGCGGATACAGCTGAATGGTAAACGGATCCGCTCCATAGCGGATCACATTGACGATGAGGTTTTGGAAGATGCGGCGCAGTGAGGCTTCTTCCACCACTCCCTGCGCCTGCTCATCTGCGCAGATCATCTGCGGAGCGATCCCCTTTTCCTGCAGCTGCGCATAATAGGACAGCACGCTCTCACAGAGCAGCGGATAGATGGGCTGCCGTCTGCATTCGAGCTCTTCCTCTGATGCCTGCAGCCGGGCATACACAAAGAAGGTGTCCAGCAGTTCTTCCATGTCGCGGAGACGGGCGGTGATGATGTGCAGATAGCGCTGCTGTTCGCCTGCATCGGCATGTTCGAGCATCTCGATATAACCGCTGATGCTGGTGAGCGGGGTGCGGATATCATGAGAGATCCCGGCGAGCATCTCCTTTGTCTGCTGCTGGTTTCGCTGCTGATCGCGTTTCATCTCCCGGCTTTCTCTGCGCAGCTGTTCAAAATGATCGATGATGCGATCCAGCGGCCGAAACGCAAACGAACGGGAGAGCTTCATCGATGTCTGTTCCCTGCGAATGTAGCGGATCTGTTTCTCACAGGACATCACCGCCAGACAAAGACGGATGAGCAGCACCAGCAGGATGAGCGCAACGATCGTGATGATCACACAGTAAACCGTCATAAAACCACCTCCAGGAGAAAAGAAATCAGGTGTGCGGTGCACACCGGATCTCTGTTTTACAGATCTTTTTTCTTCAAGACGAGAACATTGCCGATATAGGCGAGCAGCAGGCTGACTCCGACGATCAGAAACAGCTGCAGATACGGTTCGTTCGCCCATTGCATCGGCAGCACGCCGGAGAGCATATACGGCAGATAACGTCCGTAATCCAGCGAGAAGTGCTGCATCAGCATCACCTGCAGGCCCCAGAAGACACCGCAAGGCTGCAGCAGGACAAAGAGGACCGGCAGGATCCGTCCCCGGATCAGATGGACCAGCAGCGTCGCTGTCCCCGCCAGCAGCAGCGCGTACAGAAACTGAGCGAACAGATAGATCAGATAAGAAACGGACAGCGTGCCCCAGCGATCACAGACGAATCCCAGCCAGCAGGTGCTGTACAGGATGCTGATGAAAGCGAACAGTCCCCAGATGAAGACAAAGGACAACAGACGCGAAGCAGCCAGCTTCCATTTGTTCTGAACATACGGATACAGATTCTTCGCGTATCCGCTCTGGTATTCCTCGCTCACCAGCAGCACATGGGCCAGCAGAACCAGAAACAGGAAGACCAACGACTTGGGAAAGAAGATGAGAAAATCGCTCAGGGAATCGGTAGATGCGTCAAAGCTCGCATATGCCGTGTTGCTGACGACACCGGTCGTCGATACCAGCAGGATGAGCATCAGCACATACAGCAGTGTGACGATCTGGGTCGAACGGGTATGCAGGAAACGGTAGACATCACTGCGCAGCAGATTCCACATCACGCTCACCTCCGTTCTTCGCAAAGAAATACTGTTCGAGCGACTGATGATGGAGCGTACACTCCCAGACCGGGATGTCCGCCTTCACCAGTGCCGCAATGAGCGCGGCGCTGTCGATCCGCTCGTTGATCTGCAGCTCCGATGCCGATACGATGCGATATGAGCGAAGCGCAAAGCGCTCCTCCAGCAGCACGGCCGCTCCTGCCGCATCCGGCGTACGAAGCAGCAGGTATTCCCGGCTCTTCTCCTCCAGTTCCTGGGAAGAGAGCTGCTCGATGATCCGTCCCTTTCGCATGAAGCCATAGGAAGTTGCGATCTTGCTGAGCTCCTCCAGGATGTGCGAGCTGATGATGATCGTCTTTCCTTCCTCCCGGTTGAGCCGAAGCAGCAGCGAGCGGATGGCTTCAAACCCCCTGGGATCGATGCCGTTGGTCGGTTCATCCAGGATCAGCAGATCCGGGTCATTGATCAGTGTCAGCGCAATGCCCAGGCGCTGTTTCATTCCCAGCGAAAATGCCCGCACCTTCTTTCGCCCGCTCTTATCGATGTCACACAGCGCCAGCAGACGCTGCAGCTCCCGCTCATCGTGGAGACCCATCGCCAGTGCCTTCGTCTTCATGTTTTCCATGGCCGTCAGCGACGGGATGAGGCCCGGCTGTTCGATCAGGGCGCCTACGCGATGATAGAGGAACACGTCCTCCTTCCCCTCTTTGCCAAACAGGCGAAAGCTGCCTTCGCTTGGCTGCATCATGCCGGCCAGCAGTTTCATCAGCGTGCTTTTTCCGGCGCCGTTTTCACCGACCAGTCCGAAGATCTCCCCCTGCGGGATCTTCAGATCGATCGCATCGACCGCAGGAATGGAACGAAAGCGTTTCGTCAGCCCTGCGGTTTCCACTGCATAAGTTTTCATATCCGATTCTCCTTTCTGACAAGACCAGTATACAAAAACAGTTTTCAGAAACCGGAAAGAAAAAGGAAAGAAAGTGTAAAGATTTCTTCCCTCTCAATGCAGCTTGAAGCCGATGCCCCAGATGGTATCGATGATCTCCGCGCCCCGGCATTTGTTTCGGATGTTGCTGATGTGGACGGATACCGTCTTGTCATCGGCCGCGTAGATGTCTTCCCAGGCATATTCATAGATTTCCTTTTTGGAAAAGGCCCGTTTGGGATACTGCATCAAAAGCTCCATGATCCGGTATTCGTGTCTGGTCAGCGTGACCGGCTGTTCATGGATGAGCAGTGTCCGCTGATCCGGGCAAAGCGTCAGATCATTGACCCGCAATGCATCGTTGTCGTTGCCGTTGCGTCTGCGCAGCTGCACGCGGATCCGAGCTTCCAGTTCCTCCAGCGCAAAGGGCTTCGTCATATAGTCATCGGCCCCCTGCTGCAGCAGTTCCACCTTGCTTTGGACACTGTCTTTGGCGGACAGTACGATCACGGCCGCATCGCTGTGCTCCTTGAGCTTTGTGAGCACCTGCTGGCCATCCACGCCCGGCAACATCAGATCCAGCAGCACCAGATCCGGTACATGCGTGTCCAGGACGAGCAGCGCTTCGCTGCCGGAATACGCATCCAGACACGAAAAGCCCTGCTGCCGCAAATATTCACGTATCATCGTATGAATGGATACATCATCTTCCACGATCAGGATCGTCGCCATCCGCTCACCTACATTCCATTACCTTTGTTCTGCTTTCATTATGCCCCTCTCCCCGCTTCCCGTCAACAAAAACATGGACGATGAAGCGCGTTTGCCTCCCACGTCAGAAAAAAAGGGACGCTGATTGTTTCCCATCTGTCATCCCTCTGTCTGTTCTCTGTATTTCTTTGATGAAGCGGAGCGCTTTACTCCAGTGTCAGCGAAGGAGCGCTGTACGTCCGTGCCTTGTATTCGCTGTCCAGTTCGTAGAGTCCCTTCGGGTCATGGCCGAACAGTTCAAAGCGGGCGAGCATGTCGGACGCATTCTTCTCTTCTTCACCCTGTTCCTCGACAAACCAGTCCAGAAATTTCATCGTGCGGAAATCCTTTTCCTCATACGCGGCCTCATAGATCGTGTGGATGAGCCCGGTCACATAGCGCTCATGCGTCTGTCCTTCCTTCAGCGGATCGACCAGCGCTTCCAGTGTTTTATCCGGTTTGGCGATCGCTTCCAGCGTGACCGCCACATCATTGTTCTGCAGATATTGCATCATCAGCAGGGCATGATCCATCTCTTCCTTCGCCTGGATCTGATACCAGTTCGCAAAGCCGTCCAGCGCCTTGTTTTTGTAGAAATTTGCGAAATCCAGATAGAGATAGGCCGAGTAGAATTCTTTGTTGACCTGTGTGTTCAGCAGATCAGCAACTTTTTTGCTTAACATACGGATGCCTCCCATTCTTTCTCCTTCATTATAACGCTATTTCTCAAAAGGACAAGCCATCCTTACCCGAGCCAGCACCGCCTCTGTCTGCGCTTTCGACTCGATGGTAAATCGCAGGTAGAACGAGGAGATGCCCATGTGCTGATACAGCGCGAGATCGTCGATGTGATCGTCTGCCGTCTCGCTCAAGATCCGCATGTGACAGTGTTCATCGTTGTTGAGGAAGAAGCGTCTGTCTTTCTGGTCTTTCAGGAAGTAACGATGCCGGCGGCACAGCGAACAGCCGCTCTTCGTTCCATCCTTCAGGGTGGTATTGATCACACAGGTGCGTGAAGTCATCAGATCGCGGTAACCGTACAGCTGGATGGCCAGATCCGGCAGATCACCGTCTTCTTTCCGGAAGGCATCGCACAGCGCCTGCAGGCTTTGTCTGTCGTGTTCCAGGGAGAAGACCATCGTCGAACTGCCGCAGGCGCTCACATAGGCGGCCGCTGCCCTGTTCGTGATGTTCAGCGTGGAATCGACGATGGCCCTTCCCGTCGAAAGCGCACCGTTCTCTCCGCCCATCTGCGCCGGTCCGCGCTTCTTTACGATGTTACCTTCATGAAAGAGGATCGGCTCCTGAGCGGCCTGTAACCGCGCATACAGGCTTTCGCGGTCGGTCACGATGCAGGAGATGCCCGCCTGCCGGCAGGCATCGTACTGTTCCTGTGTCTGCACACAGGCGAATACGCCCAGCGGCCGTTCGCTCTTCTGCCATGTTCGATGATATGTGCCATACCGACGCTGCGGATGACGATGTTCCCTTTGGGCGAGCAGTGCCTCTGCACACTGGCGGCGCACCTGCTTGATCGATGCGACGCTCAGAAAGCAGTCTTCGTTCATCGAAACGTGAAAGTCCGTCAGTTCCAATGGCGTATCGCCCAGCTGGGCAAAGCTGCGATGCAATGTTTCCTCACGGATCGGGGCATTTTTGGCCGGCTGGATCACTTCCTCACCGGTCCTCTCCACGCAGAATCCCTCTTCATCGCGCATGCGGCAGACCAGTCCTTTTCCGACCTGCAGCGTCAGATGGACGCTGACCTTCACCTTCCGGCAGTCCGCATAGGTGCGGCGCAGCTGCTGTTGAAGCTCGCTGTCGCTCGTGCGGCGGACCTCCGCATGTCTGCGTGCCGGGATCTTGCGGTTGATCGCGACGACCTCGCCTTTCTTCGCATGGGCGACCAGCTTTCCGTCCTTGTAGAGACGGTTGACGATGCAGCCGGCATCTTCTTCCTTTCCCAGGATGCGGATGCCATCTCCCTGATGCAGATCCTCCGACAGACGGATCGTGATGCGCCGGTCGCTGACGGCGATGACCTCGCCCAACACGACGCCCTGATGATTGGGACGGATCGGATTCATCATCGCCCGTCCGCTCGCATGAAACGCGTGTCCTTTGGTAAAACCACGGTTAAAGAGCTTGCGCAGATCCCATTCCTTCTGCGCATCCTGCGGCAACTGCCGCTTCTGCTTCCAGGCATCGATCACCGCGCGGTACATCGAAACGACCTGTGCGACATACTCCGGCTTTTTCATCCGCCCCTCGATCTTCAGCGAAGAAACGCCGGCGTCCAGCAATGCGTCCAGTTCATGCAGCGTAAACAGATCTTTCGGGCTCAGCAGATAGGCACCCTGTGCCGGGATCTTGTTTGCTCCCTGCATCTCTTCTCGATACAGCTCATAGCGCATGCGGCAGGGCTGTGCGCACTCGCCGCGGTTGCCGGAGCGTCCCATCAGCGAAGCGCTCATCAGACACTGACCGGAATAGCAGACACACAGCGCACCATGGACGAAGACCTCGATCTCCATCCCCTGCCCGCTGAGCGAGCGGATCTCCTCGATCGTGGACTCCCTTGGCAAGACGACCCGCGAAATGCCCAGACGGCGGGCGGTCTCCATTCCCGCCTCATTGTGAATGTGCATCTGTGTCGACGCATGCAGTTCAAAGTCCGGCAGTTCCTGACGGATGCGGTCGCAGAGACCGATGTCCTGCAACAACAGCGCATCCGCATCGTGTTCATAGAGGAAGCGGGCATAGGCCAACGCCGCTTCCATTTCATCCTCATAGATCAGTGTATTCATCGTCACATAGACGCGTACGCCGTAGCGATGGGCATACCGGATCGCCTCTGCCATCTGTTCTCGGTCAAAGTTCCCGGCAAAGGCACGGGCACCAAAGGCATCTCCACCCAGATAAACGGCATCACAGCCAGCCTGTACCGCTGCGATCAGCGATTCCATTCCCCCGGCCGGGGCCAAAAGCTCTACCTCTCTCATGACGCTTCCCCTCCATTCCCAAAGATGATAGCACAGCTGAACGAAAAGCTCAATCCGATGCGGACAATGAATAAGCGGGCCTTGCCTGATTGCCGATGTGTTGCAGAGCGGGCAGTAAAAAAACTTCAAACGATGGGTGGAGCGCCAACCGCCCCACCCATTGCCTGAAGCTGAAAATTTCACGTCCTCATCACCCTGGCGTGTTTTTTTTCAACGGTCCGTAAAGAACGATCACTGCGATCAAAGCCAAGACGGAACAGCCTTCCTGGAAAGAACCTCTGAACACTTAGATCAAGGGCTCTCTTCCTGCGTCATGAGAACAAAACGTCAGGATACGACCACAGATGATCGTTTTCCACAACTTCATGATCGATCATCGTCTAATGATTTCGCAGAAATCGAATCTGAAGAATGATCCTTCTGATCAGACCGCAGACCACGACCACAAAGAGAACGCCGAGCGCGATCTTCAATGCCACATGCATCGTCTCCCATCGTAAAACGATAAACCATCGGTAAACGACCTGATAACAGAACATAAAGAGTATCACGATCAAAGCAGGTACTTCCGCAATTTCCAGAAATTTCGATCTTCTCTTTCTTTTCATAGTTACCCTCCTCTCCGGCACTTCCGATTCCGTATAACAGGTTCTGTATGCAGGCTTCTGAAAAGGAACGATCCGGATCCGATCGGATCTGCGGTCCGAATGGCCCTTCTTTCCGGATCGGACCGTTCCTTCTGTTGCGGTCATCCAACTGCTGGTTCCTGACCGTCTGGTCGGGAAGAATATCAATCTGCTCCGTTTCGCAATCACGACATGTCCTTATTTCCACTTTCATTTTACAACGAATGAAACCGGATAAACAGGCTATGAAGCAAAATGATCGCTGGATGATCCTCATTCGTTATGGTCCCCATCCTTGCAAAGGAGGGAACTGCCGCAACTTTCCTTCTTATGAGCGATCCGGATCTGTTCTCACGAATCGAACCTGTCCGCTTTCTTTGGATCCATCTCCTTTTCAGTAATACAGTTCCAGCGACCCCAGCGCTTCCATCTGGGCACAGCCCAGCGTATCCACATCGATGCCGTTTCGTGCCAGCAGGCGAAAGATGCGGTCATCCGCAACGAGCGCTTCTCGAAGGGCCTCGCTCTGCCCCGGATCGCTGCGCAGTTCCAGCACATGATCACCGCGTTCCTTCATCGCGTCGATGGCCTCCTGCAGGATCGCTTCCTCATACCCGGTCAGATAAAAGTGGTGCCTGCGGAAATAGCTCTGGGACGGATCTGCGGTCTGCGGCAGAGAGAACGTCGTTTCATAGAGCTGGCTTGCTTCCTGTGAGGACATTTTAAAATACTGGTAACAGGTATGGGGACCATACTGTACGACATCGCCGCTTGTCGCATCGACGTAAAACCAGTCATCGTCCATCCACACCAGGTTCCACGCATGGGAGCGATCCTGGGATGCGGCGGACAGCGTCCCTTCACGCAGTTCTCCGCTGATGGTCGTACAGCGAAAGCCTGCCTTCTGCATCAGATACTGATATGCCCGCGCATAACCGGCACAGACGCTTTTTCCGTTCAGGAAGAAGCCATCCATCTGCTGATCGCGGTCATTGCGCGCATATTCCGCATGCTCGATCACATAGGCATACAGACCGGCGGCCCGCTCCTCTTCGCTTCCCGCCGGTATCTCAGCCAGGATCGTTTCACAGTCTTCGTCGATCTGCTGCTGGATGTCAGTGCTCTGCTCTTCATCATAAACATAGGTGGGTTCCAGCACCATAGAGCCATCCGCATACAGGCGATAACGATAGGAAGAACCGATGTAGAACAGGCGGGGATGATCTTCGATCACGCTTCGAAAGAGCGTTTCCACATCTTCTTCCTGCACCCCTTCCAGCACGATCTGCGCTTCAAACGCAGACATGCCCGCATACAGCGACGCATACGCGGGACGAAGCGATGCATCCAACTGCTCATAGTGAAAGCACCACTGCTCTTCCTGTGGATCTGCCTCCATCCTCGCTTCTTCCCTTTTCGCCGCGGATTCCTGTAACGGCAGACAGCCGCACAGAAGCAACAGCGTCAAAAGGACACAACATTTTTTCACGGTCCTCACCATCCTCTCTTCAGTGTATTCCCCAAAATGGAAAAAAAGGCGAAAGTTCGTGAAAGTCCTGCCCTTTCCCTGCTTTCCCCTTTTTGTCTCACGCTTCCAGAAATTCCATCAGCGAACGATAGGCGAATGCCATGTCCTGACGGCCGTCCCGATAGAGCGCGGTCAGCTTTTCCACATCTTTTTCGATGCGGGAGACATTGACCGGCTTCTGCGGCCGGATGACGAACACCCTGCCCTGTTTTTCCATCTCGTCGATCGCATCCATCTTCTCATTGTAACGAAGCGGTGCCGTTACCAGCCGGTCGATCATGCCCGGCGAATCCTTGAAGTGCACGCGGTAAAACTTCTGTACCGCCTCCGGCACGCTGCTCTTGCGATAGCCCTTCGGCCGGGTCAGCACCAGGACGATCCGATCACAGGCAAAGGGAAGATCTTCAAACAGCGGTACGGCACAGGCGACACCGCCATCCACATAATACTGACCGTCGATCTCCACCGGTGCGCTCAAGATCGGAATGCTGCTGCTGGCGCGGCACACATTCAGAAAGTCCGCCTGTTCGCTTTTTTCGATGAATTCGATCTGTCCGTTTGCACAGTTGGTCACTCCGGCCCAAAACCGGATGTCGCTGTTGTGAAACGTATCGAAATCAAATGGGATCAGATCGTTGAAGATGTCCTGAAATACGAAGTCAAAGTTAAAAAAGCTCTTCTCCTTCGCCAGATGCGATACGCCCATGTAACGGGAATCCCGCACGTAGTTCAGATTGAGCTCTGCCGCCTTTCCGATCTGATCGGCCACATAGTACAGTCCGTTCAAAGAGCCGGCGGAGATCCCGACGACACGCATGAACTTCAGATGATGCAACATCATCACATCCAGCACGCCGCTGGTGTAAACACCGCGCAAAGCGCCGCCTTCCAGGATGAGCGCCGTTGTCTTCTCTGTCATTTTCACTGCTTCCTTTCCATTCTGTTCGATGCCCACATCTGCCTTTATTTTCTCTATCCGCTCGTTCCTATCATACTGAAACCGCCAGCGAAAAGCAAGTGCGCACAGACACCTCCCTCCCATCCTGTATCGCTTGCACAGCGCCGGTCTCCTTTGGTATGCTAGAGGAAACGAGGAGGAACGTACATGGAAAAAGGAAGATACAATAAGATCAGCGATGTGGCGGGCGTTCTGGTCGGGCATCGGACCGTGGAGGAAGGCGATGTGCACACCGGGGTCACCGTCATCCTTCCGCGTCCGCAGATCTTTCGTCACAAATGTCCGGCTGCCGTGCATGTCATCAACGGCTTCGGTAAGACGAGCGGTCTGCTGCAGATCGAAGAGATGGGCGTGCTGGAAAGTCCGATCGCGCTGACCAACACGCTGAGCGTAGGCGTGGTCCAGCAGGCGCTGGTCCGACACATGCTGGCGGAAAACAAGGAGATCGGCACGCTGACCGGGACGGTCAACGTCGTCGTCGGTGAATGCAATGACAGCTACCTCAACGACATCCGCGCCTGCCGCGTACAGGAAGCCGATGTCTTTTCGGCCATCGCAGATGCGCGTGCGGATTTTGCCCTGGGCAGTGTCGGTGCCGGACGCGGCATGAGCTGCTTTGAGATGAAAGGCGGGATCGGCTCTGCTTCCCGTATCATTCCCATCGGAAACGAACGTTATACGCTCGGCGCGCTGGTGCTCACCAACTTTGGCCGCAAGCAAGATTTCCTGAAAGGCGGCAGTGCCTTTTTGCCTGCAGAAAACAGTGCACCGGAACAGGGCTCCATCCTGATGATCCTGGCCAGCGACCTGCCTCTGTCTTCCCGCCAGCTCAAACGTCTGTGCCGGCGGACACCGGCTGCGCTGGCACGCGTCGGCTCCTGGCTGGGCAACGGGAGCGGCGACATCGCCATCGCCTTTTCGACCGGAAATGAAGTGTCGCACTTCTCCTCCGCTGCCATACAGACGATGCGCGTGCTCAACGAAAACTACATCGACCTGGCGTTCCGGGCGGCGATCGAAGCCTGTGAGGAGGCCATCCTCTCCTCCCTGCATGCGAGCGAAACGCTCATCGGCAAAGACGGGCATGTGCGTTACAGCCTGAAGGATACGCTGGCACAGATGAAAAAATCAAACGAAAACACTTGACCGGTCGTAACGACCGGTTTTTATACTTTCAGGGAAAGGAGGTCTTTTCAATGAAGACCTGGATGATGACCGGCTGTTCCAGCGGGCTGGGAAAACAGCTGATGCTGGAAGCACTGAAGCGAGGAGATCGGGTGGCGGCCTGTGTGCGCCGCATCGAGACGCTGGAGCCCTTTGTCCGCGATTATCCTGAGCAGCTGCTGCTCGTCGCGCTGGACGTCACGTCCCCGCAGATGATCGAAGCGGCCGTACAG
The DNA here is from genome assembly GCA_019118705.1 of Candidatus Merdibacter merdigallinarum. Classification (GTDB taxonomy): domain Bacteria; phylum Bacillota_I; class Bacilli_A; order Erysipelotrichales; family Erysipelotrichaceae; genus Merdibacter; species Merdibacter merdigallinarum. Next base: position 11,043 of record DWYK01000075.1, read on the forward strand.
CGGATCGGTACGCACTTCAACACGATCGACGGACTGATCAACAATGCCGGCTACGGCTATCGTGCGGCGATCGAAGAAGGGGAGGATGCCGCGATCGACACACTGTTTCAGACAAACTTTTTCGGGCCGATGCGGCTCATCCGCCAGGTGCTGCCGATCATTCGAAAACAGAAGAGCGGCGTGATCATCAACATCTCCTCGGCGGCTGCCGTCAACACGTTCCCCGGCTTTGGCTATTATGGCGCCAGCAACTGTGCGCTGGAAGGAGCGTCCAGTGCGCTGGCAAAAGAATGTGCGCCTTTGGGCATCCGGGTCATGGTCGTGGAACCGGGCGCCTTCCGCACCGATTTCAGCGGACGTTCGCTCACTCAGAGCGCATGTGTGATCGAAGACTATGCAGCGACGGCCGGTCTGCGTCGCATCGAACATGATCACACCCATGGCACCCAGATGGGCGATCCGCAGAAAGGTGCTGCGCTGATCCTGGAAGCTGCCCTGTCAGCGGATGCTCCGCACACGCTCGTCCTGGGAGCGGATGCCTGGGAAGTCGTGGAACAGAGCGAAGCACAACTGCACGAAGAGATGGCACGCTGGCTGAAGAAGAGCCGGGCCACTGCATTCTCAAGCGAAGAATGAGCGAACGCCCCCTTGATTCCCGCCGCATCCCATGGTACAGTTTTCTTGTTGTCTGCAGGACGGGGGAGATCGGGGGAATGCACATGCGCAGATATGTCAATTTGCTGGAAGGGGCGATCCTTCCTTCGATCGGTGCGCTCGCCGCACCGATCATGGCCACCAGCCTGATCCAGATGGCCTACAACCTGGTCGATATGATCTGGATCGGGCGCATCAGTGCCGATGCGGTGGCCGCGGTCGGTGCTGCCGGCATGTTCATGTGGTTTTCCAACGGTCTGGCCACGCTTTCCAAGATGGGCGGGCAGATCAAGGTCGGCCAGTCGCTGGGGCATGACGACCGACCAGGCGCCGCCAGCTACGCACACGGCGCGATCGTGTCCGGCATCGTGCTGGCACTGGTCTTTTCGCTGGTCTGCGTCCTGTTTGCCCATCCACTGATCGGCTTTTTCAACCTGAACTCTTCGCAGGTTGCTGCCGATGCGCGCAGCTATCTCATCATCACCTGCGGGCTGGTGATCTTCTCGTTTCTCAATCAGATCTATACCGGCATCTTTACTGCCATGGGCAACAGCCGAACCTCTTTTGCGGCCACCGCGATCGGGCTGGTGCTCAATCTGATCCTGGATCCGATGTTCATCTTCGGGTTCGGTCCGATCCCCGCACTGGGTGTCAGCGGTGCCGCCATCGCGACCGTACTGGCGCAGGCCGTCGTCACGCTGATCTTTCTTCAGGCGGCAAAGGCCGACGAACTTCTCTTTCCGCAGATCCGTCTTTTTTCCTTTCCGGATCGAAACGCCGTGGCGGACATCCTGCGGCTGGGACTTCCCAGCGCACTGCAGAGCATGCTGTTTTCCTGCATCTCCATGGTGATCGCACGCATGATCGCCGTATGGGGCGATGGAGCCGTCGCCGTGCAGAAGGTTGGTTCCCAGATCGAATCGATCTCCTGGATGAGCGCAGAGGGTTTTGCGGCGGCCCTCAACACCTTTACCGCTCAGAATTACGGTGCCGGCAATGCCCGTCGGATCGAAACGGGTCTCTCCCTGTCGGTGCGCATCATGCTGGGGTGGGGCCTGTTCACCACTGCGGTGCTGCTGTTTTTCCCGGGTCCCATCTTTCGCATCTTCATCACGGATCCTTCCATCCAGGCGATGGGGATCGATTATCTGCGCATCCTTGCGCTCTCACAGGCGTTCATGTGTCTGGAATACACCGCTGCCGGCACCTTCAACGGGCTGGGACGGACCCTGCCGCCTTCCATCGTCAGTGTCACGCTCACAGCGGCACGCATTCCCCTCGCCGCCGTGCTGACGTCCTGGCTCGGCCTCAACGGCGTGTGGTGGGCGATCACCATCAGCTCTTTCGCCAAAGGCATCTTGCTGTTTGGCTGGCTGTACAAAAAGAAAAGAGAGCCAGGCTTTCTCACCAGAGAAACATCGCCCGCTCTCGATGCCTGAGTCATGCCTCAGGCTTTTTTATTCTGTTCGTTTTGTTCGTAATCCTCGATAAACGTCTTTGCGCCGCTCTCGGTCAGCGGATGCTGAAGCGAACGCATATAGAGCGCATAGGGAATCGCTGCACAGTCGATGTGATGACGGGCCAGCTGTTCCAGCTGGTAGAGATTCTTGATCGAGGCAGCGACCACCTTGGTTTCTGCCCCACATGCATCGACCAGCGCCTGCAACTGGGCGATCGCCTCCATGCCATCCCAGCCCTGTTCCTCGTTGCGGCCGATGAAGAAGAACAGATAGTCGCATCCGGCCTGCATTGCCGCCACTGCCTGCGTGACGGTAAACAGCAGCGTCATCGCCGTACGGACCCCCTGCTGGTGCAGCCGATGTGCCAGACGAAGTCCCTCTTTGGAAAAGTTGATCTTGATGACGATGTCGGGATCGATCGCCAGCAGCTCTTTTGCCTGCTCTTCCATCTGTTCAAAGCTTCCGATGACCTCCCCGCTCAGAAAGCTCGGTTTCCTTTCTGCCCACCGGGCGACGAACGACCGGACCCCGATTCCCTGTCTGCGATACATGGTCGTATTTGCGGTGATGCCGTCAATGCCATAGGCCATCACTTCTTCGATCTCGTTTGGATCGGCGGTATCGATGAGATACTGCATATCATCACTCCTTTTTTATTCAGTATAACAGAACTGCGCCGGCATCCGAAAGCACTTCGATCTGATTTTTTACCCATCATTGTGGCAAACATTTGTACCTGTTCTTTTTTTCCTCAATAATGCGGTATGAAATGCGCATGGACATCCCTTTCGTGCGCATTTCATCGTTTATAATAAAGAAAGAGGAGGAGGTTTTTCTATGTTTCAATATTATCAGCCTACGCGCATTCACTTCGGCGCCGGCAAGCTCGATCAGCTGGGGGACATCTGTAAGCGTTATGGTACACGCGCTCTGATGGTCACCACACCGGATGCTCCGCTGCAGCCGCTGTATGCCCGTGTAAAACAGATCCTGCAGAAAGAAGGGATCGAAGTGATCCACTTTGATGAGGTCATGCCGAATCCGGATGCGGAGATGGTCGAACGCGGCTTTGCCCTGTTAAAGGAACATCCATGTGATTTCGTTCTGGCCTTGGGCGGCGGCAGCTCCATCGATACCGCCAAGGCGATCGCATTTGCCAACGGTGCCGATCACATCGACTGGGACCACATCTTTTCTGCCTATGATTCTCCTTTTACGATCGATCCGTCCTACAGTGAGCAGCATCTGCCGCTCATCAGCGTACCGACGACATCCGGCACCGGCTCACAGGTCACGCAGGCAGCGGTCATCACCCGCGGCAAGGAGAAGATCACGTTCTATCATACCGATAATTTCTCCAGAGAGTGCATCCTGGATCCGGAACTGATGCTGACGCTTCCGGTGCGCATGAGCGCCGCGACCGGCTTTGATGCCTTTACGCACGCCTTTGAGGCCTATATCAACCCAAGGGCTTCTCATTACAGCAAGATGGATTCCCTGGAAGCGATGCGCCTGATCGTCGAAAATCTGCCGAAGGTCATGGAAGAACCAAAGGAGCTTCGTTATCGGGAGGCGATGAGCTTGGCCGACACGCTGGCCGGACGGGCACTGGCCAACTCCGGGGCCGATGCGCCACACCCGCTCTCTGAGATCATCGGCGGCATCGCCCACATGACGCACGGCGAAGCGCTGGCCGTCGTCTTCACCCCGTTCATCGCGCACAACCTGCAGAAAAAGAAAACGGCATTTGACGAGATCGCAGAAGCGATCTTCCACAGTGATGACCTGCTGGGCTCCTTCACCGCTTTCCTGGAACACATCCATCTCAACAAAAAGCTGACCGACTTTGGCATCAGTGAAGAACAGTTCGCGGAGATCAAGGCCAGCCCGATCTTGGATCATCTGCCATTTGGCACCCGGGAAGAGCTGGAAGCGATCCTCGACGACGCTTATGCGTAAGATCCGGCTGATCGCGCTCGATCTGGATGGCACGCTGATAGGGCATGACGGTTCCATCAGCGAAGACAACCGCCGACAGCTGCAACGCTGTATCCAAAACGGCATCCGCGTCTATGCGGTGACCGGGCGGCCGTACAGCTTTGCGCGCATGATCGCCGATCGCATCAGCGAGGAGATGGGGGTCATCGCCGCCAACGGCGGCATCTGTGAGATCGACGGGGTCCGCATGGAACGGTCGATCGATCCCGAAGCCCTTTCATTTGTGGTCGATCAGGCCGATGCCTGTGGGGTCTCGCTGTTTCTGAAAGGGAAGAAGGACTATTATGCCAATGTCCCTTATGACGCACGCTTTCTCTACGATGCGATGAACCCGAAATTTCGTAAAGATCTGCAGGTCGTCTCTCATGTCGATCGCAGTGCAAAACAGCTTAAAGAAGAAGCACACGACATCCTGAAGATCCTGGCGTTTCATGAAGACGCAGCGATCATGCAGGACTACCGCAGGCGCATCGAAGCAGCCGATCTGGTGACGGTCACCGATTATCGCCCGATCAGCTTCGACATCACCGCCAAAGACGTCGATAAAGGCAGTGCTCTGCGCAGTGTCTGTGCACGGCTGCACATTCCTCAGGAACAGGTGATGGCCTGCGGAGATGCCAACAATGATCGCGCCATGTTTGACGCGGCCGGTCTGACCATCGCCATGAGCAACGCTGAACCGGATGTACAGCGGCGCTGTGACCATGTGGTGGACAACCAGGACGGCTGTGGAGTGGCCCGTGCCATCCGCGCATACGTTCACAGTGATGCGGAAGGCTAGGTAATACCGCAACGGCAGAGATTCGCTCTCTGCCGTTTTTTCATGCTTTTTTTGCAACCGTCGGTGGTAGAAAAAAGGCGGAAACGTCAAGGTGCTTCCCGATAAGAAAACATCGTGGGGCAAGAGAGAAACGGTATAGCTTCGGCTATGCCGTTTTTCTTATTCTTGCTTTGATGAAGTTACTTTGGATATTTCCAGGGCTCCAAAGCCCTTATAGTAGATGTCAATTTCCTGGGTACGGTTCTTGCCCTTCGGATCGCTGGCAGCATGGACAACAATCTTCTCGATGAACTCATGCAAGATACACGGAGTCAATTCGGGAATTTCCGTATACCGTTCTACAACGGAGAGGAATCTTTCTACATTTGCGCTTTTGCGTTCCTCCGCTTCGATTTCATCACGGAGGGTAGCCACTACCTCTTGAAGCTGATGCTGCTCTTTCTCGTAGTCGGCGGAGAGCTTTTGAAAACGCTCGTCAGAAAGTTTTCCCGAAATGGTATCTTCAGAAAGACGCTTGAAGATGGTGTCCAGTTCTGCGATCCGCTTTTCAGCGTCGACCAATGTTTTCTTCCGTTTTGCCAAGCCTCGGTTGCGTTGGCGCATATCTGCATCCATAACCATCTTCACAAAATCGTCTTTGCGCTGCGAAGCAAAGGAAACGATCTCGCGCAGATTTTGCAGAACCAATTCTTCCAGGATAACAGTTCGGATGGAGTGTGTCTGCCCACATACATCACGGCTTTTCCGGTAGCCGGAACACAAGTAGTATTCCTGATTGCGCCGGAAATTGGTCGCCCTGCATTGGTACATGATGGAGCCGCAATCGGCACAGAACATCATGCCAGAGAACATCCCCATTTCACCCATCTTTGTGGGACGGCGCCGTGTCTGCCTTGCGAGCCTTGCTGCATCGGCAATCGCCTCCGTCCAGATGGCTTCGTGGGTATTCTCAAAAATCTTCCATTCGCTTTCTGGATTGAGAAGGGTCTTTTTGCTCTTGTAGGATTTTTTGCGGGTTTTGAAATTAACCGTATGCCCCAGGTATTCGCGCCAGCGATCCATAATGTCAGCGATTGTAGAAGAATCCCAAGCATAAGGCGAACCTTTCTTCGTGACATTGGTTGTCCTGCCTTTGCTCGCATAGTAAGCAGCCGGAGCAAGGATTTTTCTTTCCGTCAGTTTTCTTGCGATCTGCGAGGGTCCCAGACCGTCCATGATATAAAGACCAATTTCATAAACTACCTGGGCCGCTTCTTCATCCTTCACCCATTGCTTTTTATCATCAGACGATTTCATGTATCCATACGGAGGCAGGGTAGCCAAATGTTCTCCCGCATTGCCTTTCACTTTCATAACGGCACGGATTTTTTGCTGGTGTCTTTAGCGTACCATTCATTAGAAATGTTCGCTTTAAGTATGGAAAACAAAATACCGCAGTATAGCGGCGAGCCATGCTTTAAGACAAGAAAAGGCGGTATGTGCCCCGTGGAAGGGTAGCGTACCACTTTTTCTTGTGGGGGTTTCCAAAGGGGGCAACGCCCCCATTTGGCACACGACTTTGCGAAGCAAAGTGTAGTGTGTGATACGCTCTGTCGGCGTTGCCGTGAAAATACCGTTGCCGCCGGGGAGGGCAAGGGCATTAGAAGCGGCAGGAAAACAGGGCTGTGCTTGCGTGGCGTGGAGCCGTAAGCGCAGCCCTGTTTTCAACAGCAGACTGGGCGTACATGAAATCCCCCATCTTTTGTCCTATGCTCCGACTTGTGGACAAAGTGTCCCAAAGTTGTGGCCACACTCCCGGAAAAGTAGCAGGACAGCGGGCAACTGTCAAGGCTGAAATGAACGGATTTACACCCGGCCTTGACCGCCGCCCGCCGTCCCGCTAAATGGGTGGACAAGGCGGCCAATCCCCCAAAGTGC
>DWYK01000076.1 GCA_019118705.1 Candidatus Merdibacter merdigallinarum
GCCGATAAATGTATAAAAATCTTGAACGGCACCACGCTATTTCTGAAAGGAGTGGTATGATGAACAAAAAAATCAAGCTGACACCAAAAGACGTCCTCTACATCAGCGATGTGCTCAATCAGCTGGGCAGTTATAACGCAGAGCTCAGTGAAGATCTCGACGATGTGAAGGACAAAGCGCTGAAGACGTCGATGCATTCCATCTGCGAGGGCTTCAGCGAACAGTTCAATGTATTCAAGAACATCCTGAAGGAGGCAAGCAAGTGATGAAAGAAAAAGACATCGCGATGAATGCGCTGCTGGCCTGCCGGCACATGGCGGATCTGCTTCATACGTTTGGCTGTGAGGCCAGCAGCGATATCTGTGACGAGGTCAAAACGGCCTATGACGCGATCACCCAACTGCAGCACGACACCTATGACATGATGGTGAAGAACGACTGGATGCAGGTGGAATACGAAACAAAGAGCAAGCTGGAAAAAGCTTACGGAAAATACCGGTCACAAAAGTGTTGAAAAAACGGACAGGAGCCATGATGGTTCTTGTCCGTTTTTTTCAGAGATCCCTCGTACAGCGAAGGACCCGGGACGAAAAAAGCAGATATGCGCTTCATATCTGCTTTCGTATCTGTCGATAATTACTCGATGATCTCAGTTACGTTTCCGGCACCAACCGTACGTCCACCTTCACGGATGGAGAACTTCGTACCGTTCTCGATAGCGATCGGAGCGATCAGCTCAACCGTCATCTCAACGTTGTCGCCCGGCATGACCATATCCGTTCCTTCCGGCAGCGTGATGACACCGGTTACGTCCGTTGTACGGAAGTAGAACTGCGGACGGTAGTTGGAAACGAACGGTGTATGACGTCCGCCCTCTTCTTTGCTCAAAACGTAAACCTGCGCTTTGAACTTTGTGTGCGGATGTACGGAACCGACCTTAGCCAGTACCTGTCCACGCTGGATCTCATCGCGGTTTACACCACGCAGCAGGGCACCGATGTTGTCACCAGCCTCTGCGAAGTCCAGCTGCTTGCGGAACATTTCCAGACCGGTGATGACCGTCTTACGCGTTTCGCGGATACCAACGATCTCAACTTCCTCACCCATGTTGACAACACCACGCTCAACACGGCCAGTCGCAACCGTACCACGGCCAGTGATCGTCATAACGTCCTCTACAGACATCAGGAACGGCTTGTCAGTCTCACGAGTCGGATCCGGGATGTACGCATCAACAGCTGCCATCAGCTCGTCGATCGCACCGACCCACTTCGGATCGCCTTCCAGCGCCTTCAGAGCAGAACCACGGATGACCGGCGTGTTGTCGCCATCGAAACCGTACTCGCTCAGCAGTTCACGAACTTCCATTTCTACCAGGTCGATCAGTTCTTCATCATCGACCATGTCGCACTTGTTCAGGAATACAACGATGTACGGAACACCTACCTGACGAGCGAGCAGGATGTGCTCACGAGTCTGCGGCATCGGACCATCGGAAGCAGCTACTACCAGGATCGCACCATCCATCTGAGCAGCACCGGTGATCATGTTCTTAACGTAGTCAGCGTGACCTGGGCAGTCAACATGCGCATAGTGACGCTTTTCAGTCTGATACTCAACGTGTGCAGTATTGATCGTAATACCGCGCTCTTTTTCTTCCGGAGCACCGTCGATCTGATCGTAATCCATGGCCTTTGCTTCACCACGGCCAGCCAGTACGTGCGTAATAGCAGCCGTCAGCGTCGTCTTACCATGGTCAACGTGACCGATTGTACCGATATTAACATGTGTTTTCGATCTGTCAAATTTTTCTTTTGCCATTTTAGCTTTTCCTCCTAAATAATCGTCAAGTATATTCTAATTCAAACAACCTATAAAAGCAACCTCATTCGCCAAAAATTAGGCTTCCGAATTGTTGTTTTTAATGATTTTTTCAGCGATGGACTTCGGTACTTCGCTGTAATGGTCGAATTTCATAGAGTAGTTGCCGCGACCCTGTGTGAAGGAGCGCAGGTCGGTAACATAACCAAACATTTCAGACAGCGGAATCATGGCACGAACGATGATGGCATTGCCACGCTCTTCCTGGTCCGTGATCTGACCACGACGGGAGCTGACATCACCCATAACGGAACCGAGGTACTCATTCGGTGCCGTAACCTCAACGTTCATGATCGGCTCCAGGATGACCGGCTTACACTTCTTGCCGGCTTCTTTCAGCGCCATGGATGCAGCGATCTTGTACGCCATCTCACTGGAGTCGACATCATGGTAAGAACCATCAAACAGCGTTGCCTTGACGTCGATGACCGGATAACCGGCGATCATACCTTTTTCCATCGCATCGACCAGACCTTCTTCCGTCGGTTTGATGTATTCGCGCGGAACGCTTCCGCCGACCGTCGCATCGACGAATTCAAAGCCCTTGCCCTCTTCGTTTGGTTCGAAGCGGATCCATACGTGACCATACTGACCACGACCACCGGACTGACGGATGTACTTACCTTCACACTCTGCAGCCTGACGGATCGTTTCACGATAAGCAACCTGCGGTGCACCGACCTTGGCCTCGACCTTGAACTCACGGCGCAGACGGTCAACGATGATATCCAGGTGAAGCTCACCGACACCGGCAATGATCGTCTGTCCCGTTTCCGGGTTCGTGTAGGTCTTGAAAGTCGGGTCCTCTTCTGCCAGCTTTGCTAACGCCAGACCCATCTTATCCTGGTCTGCCTTGGTCTTCGGTTCCAGAGACAGCTCGATGACCGGCTCCGGGAATTCCATGGATTCCAGGATGATGTGATGATCTTCATCACACAGCGTATCTCCGGTCGTCGTCGCTTTCAGACCTACAGCTGCAGCGATGTCGCCGGCATATACCTGCTCGATCTCCTTACGGGCGTTGGAGTGCATCTGAACCAGACGGCCAAAACGCTCTTTCTTGCCCTTTGTGGAGTTGTATACATAGCTTCCTGCTTTTGCCGTACCGGAATACACACGGAAGTATGTCAGCTTTCCGACAAACGGGTCTGCCGTGATCTTGAATGCCAGCGCGGAGAACGGCTCATCATCCGAAGCATGACGCTCAGACTCTGTTCCATCTTCCAGGGTTCCCTTGATGCTTGGAATATCCAGCGGGGACGGCAGATAATCAACGACTGCATCCAGAACCATCTGGACACCCTTGTTCTTATATGCGGAACCGCACAGAACCGGGAAGAAGTCACCGGTACATACGGCAATGCGCAGTACGCGCTTGATCTCTTCGATGCTCGGCTCTTCGCCCTCCAGGACCATCATCATGAAATCTTCATCGTAGTCTGCGAGGTATTCGATCAGCTTTGCACGATATTCTTCACACAGATCCTTCAGATCTTCCGGTACATCCTCGACCTTGATATCCGTACCCAGATCGTTGGTATAGATCTCTGCTTTGCGCTCGATGATGTCGACGATACCGGAGAATGTGTTCTCGGCACCGATCGGCAGCTGGATCGGGCAGGACTTTGCGCCCAGACGATCCACGATCGTACGGCAGGACATCAGGAAGTCCGCACCGGTCGCATCCATCTTGTTACAGAATACGATACGCGGTACTCCGTAGTTTGTCGCCTGACGCCATACGGTCTCCGTCTGCGGTTCTACACCGGCCTTGGCATCCAGTACCGTTACCGCACCATCCAGCACGCGCAGGGAACGCTCTACCTCAACGGTAAAGTCGACGTGGCCTGGTGTATCGATGATGTTGATACGATTGCCCTTCCAATGGCAGGTCGTCGCAGCAGAGGTGATGGTAATACCACGTTCCTGCTCCTGCTCCATCCAGTCCATCGTGGATGCGCCATCGTGTGTTTCACCCATCTTGTGGTTTACACCGGTATAGTACAGGATACGCTCCGTTGTTGTTGTCTTACCGGCATCGATGTGAGCCATGATACCAATGTTACGAGTTTTCTCAAGTGAATATTCTCTTGGCATAATGAACTCCTTTCTTACCAGCGGTAATGTGCAAACGCCTTGTTTGCCTCAGCCATCTTGTGCGTATCCTCACGCTTCTTCACGGACTGACCGCTTCCGTTAGCGGCATCGATGATCTCAGCGGCCAGACGCTGTTCCATCGTCTTCTCTCCTCTTAAACGAGCGTAGTTGACGATCCAGCGCAGTCCCAGCGTCAGACGACGCTCCGCACTGACCTCGACCGGTACCTGATAGTTGGCACCACCGACACGGCGTACCTTCAGCTCCAGCATCGGCATGACGTTTTCCAACGCCTTCTCAAAAACTTCCATCGGCTTTTCGCCGGTCTTGACCTCTACGATATCAAACGCATCGTACAGGATCTTCTGCGCAACCCCTTTTTTACCATCAATCATGATTTTGTTAATTAAACGAGTAACTAACTTGGAGTTGTAGATCGGATCGACCAATACGTCACGTTTCGCAATATGTCCTTTTCTAGGCATAGTTTTTTCCTCCTTTCACAATTGATTTATTTCTTAGCTGCTTTTGGCTTCTTGGCACCATACAGAGAACGGCTCTGGTTGCGGTTGGCAACACCGGCGCAGTCCAGGGTACCGCGGATGATGTGGTAACGAACACCTGGCAGATCCTTTACACGACCGCCGCGGATCATTACGACACTGTGCTCCTGAAGATTGTGTCCGATTCCCGGGATGTAAGCTGTTACTTCCATTCCGTTGCTCAAGCGTACACGAGCGTACTTACGAAGAGCAGAGTTCGGCTTCTTCGGTGTCATCGTACCAACACGCGTACAAACACCACGCTTCTGCGGTGAGCTCAAGTTCGTTGGACGGCTTTTCAGGGAGTTGTATCCTCTGTTCAAAGCAGGTGATTTCGACACTTTCACACTGTCCTGACGACCTTTACGAATTAACTGGTTAATTGTTGGCATAATATCCTCCTTTCGATTTTTTTCTAACACACATTTCCGGGTGTGTCATTTTACAGGCTAAATTTATGTTCCCGATCGGGAACCCTCTAAATTTCGCTTGCCAACATATCTTATAACAGACAAAAACAGATGTCAACTGCTTTTTTTGAAAAGCAGAAAAAAAGCGATCAAAAGATGACCGCTAAAAATGAAAGGAACCGGCAACGTGCTGTCTTCGCAGGGGCAGACCCAACTATTGTCGCCGCTGGAGTGCTTAACTTCTGTGTTCGGTATGAGTACAGGTGTGTCCACTCCGCCATCATCACCGGATCCCTTCCTTGAGAGTCA
>DWYK01000077.1 GCA_019118705.1 Candidatus Merdibacter merdigallinarum
GCATCGGTATTGGCATTGTGTCCGGCTCCGGGGAGCCACACCAGCGGGATGCCGGTGCTTTTGTGCCAGGCTTTGTTATAGCGGATGCAGGAACCGGCGCGGTCCTTTTCTCCGCAGATCAGCAGCGCCGGGCAGGGAATTTTGTAGGGAAGGTCGGCTTCCATGGCTTCGGCCAGTATCCGCATCCCATGGCCGGACAGTCTGGCGTATCGTTCCTGGTCGCCGTCGTAGGTCATCATCATTTCGTGCATCAGGGCCTGGCCATAGGTGGAGGTAGCCACCCCTTTCGACCCGGTTTACAGCAGGGACTTCCACGGGTAATGGCGATAGACCGGCTCCATCCGTTTCAGCAGCCACAGTTCGATGGCCGTCACATACTTTCGCTGCAGAGGGACCGAATCAATGGCCACAAAGCCCTTCAGCTTCCGGGGAAACAATTCCGCATAGGCCTGCCCTACATAGCCGCCCATGGACTGTCCCACGATCACCGGCTGGCACAGAGCTTCCCGGCAGAGAATCTCGTCCAGCCATTTTGCCTTGTCCATCAGGGAGAAATCCAACCGGAACGGCCAGGAAGCGCCATGGCCGGGGGCGTCCCATACCAGCAGATTGTATTTCCCTTCGAAACAGGCAATCTGTTTGTCAAACAGCCGATGGTCAGCGGTCAGCCCCGGCAGAAAAACCAGGGTGATGGCTGCGGGGCCGCAGTCACGATTCACCCAGTAATGAATCTTGCCACAGGGCGTTTCGTAGAGCTTTTCCTGCATGGCTGTCACCTCCTGCGATTTCTGCTTTCATTATACAGCATACCCAGGGAAAGCACAGCCCCTTGGAGCAGCATGGACAGCCCTCAGCCTCTGTTTGCACTCACAAAAATCAGCGCCGGAATCTGTACACCTTGCACAGATTCCGGCGCTTTGCTGTAGGCAGGACACTTTCTCTGCCGTAAGTACTCCACGATTCTGTAAGTATCGCACTTTTATGTGCGTACTTGTATTTTGGCTCCTGCCTTGCTAGGATGAAACTGTCCCCAGACAAAGGAGGAACCCTGTATGGACTTTTTACAATTGGCGGCGGACCGGTATTCGGTTCGTTCTTTCTCCCCCAAGGCCATTCCCCGAAAGGAACTGGAAAAGATTCTCCGGGCGGGACAGCTGGCCCCCACGGCGGTGAACTACCAGCCCCAGAAAATCTACGTGCTGCAAAGCAAAGAAGCGCTGGCCACTATCCGTGCCCTGACCCGTTTCACCTACGATGCTCCGGTGGTGCTGCTCTGCTGCGCCGACCTGTCCAAAGCGTGTCATAGCCCGGCGGAACCGGGGTACAACACCGGCGAGATGGATGTCTCCATCGTCTGCACCCAGATGATGCTGGAGGCCTAGGAACTGGGCATCGGCTCGGTGTGGGTGCGCGGCTTTGACGCGCGGGAAGTGGCCAAAGCCTTCGCGCTGCCGGAGCAGATCCGGCCCATCTGTCTGCTGCCCATTGGTTATCCCAGCCAGGACAGCGTCCCCTATGCCCGGTGGCATAACAGCCGCCGCCCGCTGTCCGAGATGGTGGAAGAGCGGTAACGAAATTTCTGGCTTTCCTGGGACCATCCGGCCCCGGAATGCAATACAACGCTCATCTGAGAAAGGGAGGAACCCCAACATGAGCACTGCCAAAATTCAGGACTATCAGGAAATTCTTCGTGTGGCCCAGCTGTATGTGGACGGCTGTGCGAAAGGTGACGGCGCTATGATGCAGCCCGCCTTCCACGAGAGCGCCACCATCAATGGTGCCCCCATCCAGACGCTGTTTGACGGCGCCACCCAGGCGGGGGCCACCGACTCTCATGCCCAGGTGGACATCCTGGATGTGGTCAATGATGTGGCGGTCATCCGCATCACGCTGGAAAACTACTTCGGTGCCGATTATGTGGACTTCCACGCCCTGAAAAAGGGCCCGGACGGCTGGAAGATCAGGGCCAAGGTATTCACCGAAGCCTGAGCGACGTCCTTCCGATATACAAAAAGACCTTTCCGCCCCGCGTAGGGGGCAGAGAGGTCTTTTTCTTGTGCGGGCTCATACAGGTGGCCGGGAGGATCCACAGGCCGGATCTGCCGATTCAGGCAAGACAGGACGGTTTGACCACCATCTGACCACTTCTTCTTCCCAGCCGGTTCCGTGTATTGTTTTTCACGTCCCAACATTCTTTTATAACCACCACAAACAGCGCCGGAAGTTGTGCATACTACACAATTTCCGGCGCTGGTTCATGCTATTTGCCTGTCTGTCACAGTTCTCCGACCCGAAAGGCCGCAGGTTCGAATCCTGTCAGCCGCACCATGGCGAGTGTTCTTATAGCATTTGAAAAGCTGTAAGAACACTCGTCTTTTTTTGTTGTTTTCATCCGGCGATTTCGGCAGGGGTGTAGTTGACGAACACACCCTTCCGGGTAGCGCCGCACAGTTCCTCCATAGCGGCCTTTTCCTGGGCTGTAAAGCCATCGGTTTTCTTTTTCATCACCGCCCATCTCATCATCCGCTTGATGAGCGGAAACGGCAGGAAGGC
>DWYK01000078.1 GCA_019118705.1 Candidatus Merdibacter merdigallinarum
ATGTCTCCTTTGAAACGCCCGCCGGTTCTCTTACCGCCCTGGTGGGGCCTTCGGGAAGCGGAAAATCCACGCTGCTTCGGCTCATGGCCCGGTTTTGGGACTATCAGAAAGGGCATATCCGCATGGAGAAAAGGGACATCCGGGAAATCCGGCCGGACAGCCTGCTTGCCCAGATCTCCATGGTCATGCAGAATACCTATCTGTTCCGGGGATCGATTCGGGAGAACCTCTGCTTCGGAAATGAGGGGATCAGCGAGGAACGGATGGTAGAGGCGTGCCGGAAAGCCTGCTGCCATGAATTTATCTCTGCCCTGCCGGAGGGCTATGATACTGTAGTGGGAGAGGGCGGGACTACTTTATCCGGTGGGGAGCGTCAACGCATTTCTCTGGCCCGGGCCTTTTTGAAGGATGTGCCCGTCCTGCTGCTGGACGAACCAACTGCTTCTCTGGACGCCGATAACGAGGTCATGGTGCAGCGGGCATTGGATGAGATTGCCAGAGAGCGCACGGTTGTGATGATCGCTCACCGCCTGAAAACCGTCCGGGGTGCCGAGCAGATTCTCGTTTTGGAAGACGGGAAAATTATGGAACAAGGAACCCACGACCAGCTTGCCGGGAAAAATGGGCTTTATGCCCGGCTGTGGGAATTACAGAACCAAGCTGGAGACTATACATTTCAGTCATCGAAGGAGGATACAAAGTGAAACAGTCTAAATTTTTAAGTCTGAAGGAATTTGTCGTCGTGCTGCTACTTGCCTGTGTGGAGGCGGCCATTGGGCTTGTGGTTACCATGCCGTTTGCGGCCAATCTTCAGCTTGTCTATTTTCTCGCCCCCGGGCTTGCCGGGCTAATCAACGGAATTATCTATGTCCTGATCATCAAAAAGTGCCCAAAGATAGGCACACAGTTTATTATCCCGGCCATCTACGGGCTATACTTCCTGTTTACCGGAAGTGTGTACGTTTTTATCTTTTTTATGATTTTAGCGGTTGTAAACGAGCTTATTATGCTGGGTGGCGGATATAGAAACAAAATCCGCTCTGCCGTTCCGCATACGCTCACATGGATGCTCAACGCCATGGGCAGCACTTTGACGATGCTGCTGTTCCGGGACAGCCTGGTGGAGAGCTATGTAGCTATGGGTATGGACGCAGCCAGCGCGGATGCCGCTATCGCATCCCTGGAGGGCTTCTGGCTGGCGCCGCAGAACATCGCCATCGCCCTGGCGGCCGCAGCAGCGCTGTCCATCGCCGGCTATGCGCTGGGTATGAAAATGTTGGGCAAACACTTTAAACCGGCCGGAGTTGCGTAATGGGAGCAGAAAAGCGCAGGCGCTTTCAGCCTGACCCTCGCACATGGCTGCTGCTCTGCCTGCTGGGACTTGCCGCTATTCTTATGATCCACTCCGAAATCGGGTGCCTGTGCCTGTTCCTGGCGTGCTTGCTCATCCACTTACTGGCGGGCAATGGCGGCAAAATCTTGACCTATGGGCTGTATTACCTCATTTTTTACGGCATTGGCTGGTTGGGCGTGCGGCTGATGGACAGCGGGGTTGTCTTTTCGGTCAGCTCCATGCTATCCAGCCTCGGTATCGTCAGCCGGAAGGTACTGGTACCACTTTCCTTTGCCATCTGCCTGGCGGGGGAGCCCACCGGCTCCCTGATGGCGGCGCTGAGAAAACTGCATCTGCCAAATGCCGCGGGTATCGGGACAGCGGTCGTGCTGCGGTTCTTTCCGACAATCGCCGGTGAATACCGGGCCATCCGTTCTTCCCAGCGGTTCCGTGGGATTGGGGTAGGGGTACTGCACACCCTTACCCACCTACCAACCACGGCAGAGTATATTCTGATTCCGCTCATCCTTCGCACGACGAAGGTGGCGGAGGAACTCTCCGCCTCCATGACGGTGCGGGGCGTGCGGTTTTCCGGAGAGACGGTCAGTTACCGATCCATTCGGTTTTGCTGGAAGGACGCTGCGTTTCTCGCCTTACTGTTCGCCGTCTTCTGTATCGTCCTGATTTTGGAGAGGGGAGGTGTGCTGTGATTGAACTGAAAGACATCTCCTTTACCTATGAAAGCAGTCGTGAGGGAGAGAGCCAGCTGCGCCATGTGGATTTGCAGGTGGAGAAGGGCGAATTGGTGATCCTCGCCGGTCGGAGTGGATGTGGAAAAACCACCCTGACCCGTGTACTCAACGGGCTATGCCCGCAGTTTTATCCGGGAAAGCTTACAGGCGGCTACCTGCTGGATGGACAGGACACCTTAAAAATGCCGGTTCACCAGCTTGGTACGATGGTGGGAAGCGTGTTTCAGGATCCCTGCAGCCAGTTTTTTACCACAAACACCACGGACGAGATTGTCCTGGGCATGGAGAATATTCCGCTGGAGCGATCTGTGATGCAGCGGCGGATGGAAGCTGTGTGCAGTCAGATGAACATCCAGCGCCTGCTGGACCGGCGGATCTTCCCGCTTTCCAGCGGGGAGAAACAGCTGATTGCCATTGCTTCGGTCTGCGCTATGGAGCCCAAGGTCATTGTTATGGACGAGCCATCTGCCAACCTGGACAGCGATGCCATGGTGCGTTTGGGCGTTCTGCTGTACCGTCTGAAGGAGGCCGGGCATACTATTCTGCTCTCGGAGCATCACTTTCATTATGTACGCGACTCTTTTGACCGGTTGATTTTTATGGAGAATGGGGAGATTTCCTCCATTTACAGCCGCAATGAGGCGCTCAGCCTGACAGAAGCGCAGCTTGCGGCCATGGGGTTACGCCCCTTCCAGCCGCCATCTTTCCAGGTGGGTGGGGCGTTTCTCTCAAAGCCGGAGGATACTTTTCAAGTATCTCAAATTTCCTGTATGCTGGACGGGCGGCAGATTTTAGAAGATGTCACCTTTTCGGCGCAAAGCGGCAAGATCCTCGCCATCGCCGGGCCTAATGGCGCTGGAAAATCAACCCTGTGCCGGGCGATTACAGGTTTATACCGTTCTATGGGAACGGTGCAAATTGATGAAGAATACTTGAAACGGAAACGACGCACCAAAAAATCCTTTTTCGTGCAGCAAGACGCCGACTATCAGCTCTATGCCCCTACTGTGGTGGATGAATTTTTGATTGGCAGGAAGGC
>DWYK01000079.1 GCA_019118705.1 Candidatus Merdibacter merdigallinarum
TTCGCTATCCCTTCTTCTCGCCTGCACCTCGCGATACAAACCTTGGGAGTCGCTTTAGGGTTCGTCGGCAACTACGCCCCGGTGGACTTTCACCACAGACTGACGGCATGCCCGTCATACCCAAAAGAAAAAGCGCACCCTTCTAGGGAAACGCCTTTTCATCGACTGTTTCGACACATCACAACGAGAGACACTACCACAGACATCCCACGACGACGCCTGCCTCTTACGCATCCCTTCGCGGATGATCGTTTCGATACTGCTGATAGATATCCCGGCAGGCACCGCAGTTTCCGCTGCAGCCGGAACATCCGTTCTTCGTCGGCTTTGTCAGCCGGTAAACGACGGTCAGCACAGCTGCCAGCGCCGCCAATACGAGCAGATTGCTCATAACAGCACACTTCCGATCTGATATACGAGAAACGCTACAATATATGCCACACCGGTCTGAAAGAGAACCGTTGCCAGCGCCTGCCAGAAAGAGCCCAGCTCACGCCTGGTCGCCGCAAAGGCAGCGACACAAGGCATATACAGTACCGTAAAGCAGAGAAAGGCAAAGGCAGATACCGGTGTAAACATCGTCATCAATGCCGCGCTCAGGCCGGCATCACTGCCCGCTCCCGTCAGGATCGATAACGTGGACACGACGCTTTCCTTTGCCGTTACACCGGTGATGAGCGCACTGGTCGCACGCCAGTCACCAAAGCCCAGCGGTGCAAAGATCGGTGACAGCAGCGATCCGATGCCGGCCAGCATCGACTCAGAGGCATCGCTCACCGCATGGAAAGAGAAATCGTAGCTCTGCAGGAACCAGATGACGATCGTCGCCGTAAAGATGATCGTAAAGGCGCGATGCAGGAAGTCCTTTGCTTTTTCCCACATGTGCAGCAGAACGCTCTGCGCATTGGGGATGCGATATGCCGGCAGTTCCATGACAAACGGAACCGGATTGCCGGTGAAGAGCGTCTTTTTCAAAAGCAGTCCGGAGAGGATGGCGACCACGATGCCCAGCACATAGACCGCCAGCATGACCAGGGCGGAAGAATCGCTGAAAAAGGCAGCCGTGATCATCCCATAGATCGGCAGCTTGGCACTGCAGGACATGAACGGTGTCAGGATGATCGTCATCTTACGGTCTCGTTCACTGCTTAATGTACGCGTGGCCATGATGGCCGGCACGCTGCAGCCAAATCCGATCAGCATCGGTACGAAGCTCTTTCCGGACAGACCGATCTTGCGCAACGCCTTATCCATGATATAAGCGACACGTGCCATGTAACCGCTGTCCTCCAGCAAGCTCAAAAAGAAGAACAGGGTCACGATCAGCGGCAAAAAGGAGAGCACGCTGCCGACACCGGCACAAACGCCGTTGATGAGCAGATCGTGCAGCCAGTCCGATACCTGCCAGACGCTCAGCATGCCATCCAGCCATTCGATCCCGCTGTCGATCGCCCCTTCCAGAAGCGTCTGCAGCGTACCGCCGATCGGTACGAAGGTCAGATAGAACACCAACAACATGATGCCCAGAAAGATCGGGATCCCCAGATATTTGTGCGTCAGCCAGCGGTCCAGCTTCTGACTGCGTTCTTGTTCCAGCGTCTCCCGCTGTTTGTGCACGCACTGGGAGACAAGCGCTTCGATGAACGAATAGCGCATATCTGCCATCGCTGCTTCCCGATCCGTATCCAGTTCCTCCTCCATCTGCTGGACGATGTGCTCGATGATGTGCAGATCGCTTTCATGGATCGCCAGACGCTGTGCGATCAATGCATCACCTTCGACCAGGCGTGAGGCCGCAAAGCGCTTTGGCACCTCCTGCTGCTGGGTGTGATCCTCGATGATGTGCATGATGGAGTGGATGGCACGGTGCACCGCGCCTTTGCAGAAATCCAGATTGGCCATCGTCGGATGGGCAGCCGCTGCCTTGACGGCATCCAGCAGATCATCCAGACCGTCTCTGCGGGCCGCACTGATCGGGATGACCGGTACCTGCAGCTGCTGAGACAGCTTCTTCACATCAATGTGATTGCCGCTGCGAACGACCTCATCCATCATGTTCAAAGCGATCACCATCGGTCGTTCCAGCTCCATCAGCTGTAAGCTCAGATACAGATTGCGTTCGATATTGGTCGCATCTACGATGTTGATGATGACATCCGGATGCGCGTTCAGGATAAAGTCACGAGTGACGACCTCTTCGCTCGTATAAGGCGACAGGGAGTAGATGCCCGGCAGATCGACCACCGACATCCCTTTTTCTCCCCGGATCGTTCCTTCTTTCTTCTCTACGGTGACACCGGGAAAATTGCCGACATGCTGATTCGATCCCGTCAGGGCGTTGAACAGCGTCGTCTTGCCACAGTTTTGATTTCCCGCCAATGCGATCAGCAGTTCCTTCATTGCTTCTCCACCTCGATCTTACTTGCGTCTTCCTTGCGCAGTGTCAGCCGATAACCGCGCAGATACAGCTCCATCGGATCGCCCATCGGTGCGATCCGCTCTACTCTTACAGCTGTTCGCGGGGTCAGCCCCATATCCAGCAGGCGATGTCGCAGTGCGCCGCTGCCGCCTACGCTCACGATGATCCCGGATTCTCCCGGAACCAGACTGTCTAATGTGCTCATATGCATTCCTCATTTCACAAAAATGTTAGCAGATGCTGACAAAATAATCAATGTTTTTGTTTTACATTTTTCACTCATGCAAAAAGAGGACCTTTTGACCAGATCCTCTCCGCTGTACATGCGTTTTACGCTTCGTCGTGGTGAATGTGGACCTCATATTCACCGTTGACGACATCGACCGCGATCGTATCCTCCTTGCCGGCACCGCCTTCGATGATCTTTTTCGCAATCAGCGTTTCGATGTTGCGCTGGATGTAACGCTTCATCGGACGTGCGCCGTATACCGGATCCACACCCTGTGTAGCAATCAGCTGGTAGACCGCATCGCTGACCTGCAGATGCATGTCCCGATGAGCCAGACGTTCGCTGAGCTCGTTCATGAACTTGTGCGCGATCTTGGCAAGCATCTCTTCGTTCAATGCATTGAAGACGATGATCTCATCGATTCGATTGACGAATTCCGGCTTGAAGTAACGCTTGACTTCCGCCATGTACTTCTCTTCCCGACCTTCTTTCTCAAAGGCATACTGACTGCCCAGGTTGCTCGTCATGATGAGCAGCGTGTTCTTAAAGTCGACGGTCACGCCTTTGGAGTCGGTGATCCGGCCATCATCCAGGATCTGCAACAGCACGTTGAACACATCCGGATGTGCCTTTTCCACCTCATCGAACAAAACGATGGAATACGGATTGCGACGTACCGCTTCCGTCAGCTGTCCGCCTTCATCATAGCCGACGTATCCCGGAGGCGCTCCGATCAGTCGGGCCACGCTGTGCTTCTCCATGTATTCGCTCATATCGATACGCACAATGTGGGCCTCACTGTCAAACAGCTGCTCGGCCAGCGCTTTCGCCACTTCGGTCTTACCGACACCGGTCGGTCCTAAGAACAGGAAGCTGCCGATCGGGCGGTTCTCATCCTGGATCTGTGCTTTGCTGCGCAGGATGGCATCACTGACGAGCTCCAGTGCCTGGTCCTGCCCGATGACCCGCTTGGCCAGCGCATCCTGCAGATGCAACAGCTTCTGCCGTTCGCTCTCCACCAGACGGGTCACTTCGATACCGGTCCATTTGCTGACGATGCGGGCGATGGTCTCTTCGTTGACCGTCTCCTGGATCAGCGCATCTTCTTTCTGCAGTTCCGCCTCTTTGCGGATCTGTTCTTCCAGCTGTGGGATGATGCCATACTGCAGTTTGGCCGCTTCTTCATAACGCGCTTCATTCTGCGCCTGTTCCAGGTCCAGACGTGCCTTCTCCAGGCGCACCTTGGCATCCTTGCTCTCCTGCAGCTGTGCTTTCTCATCTTCCCACTTTGTGTACAGCGCATCACGCTGTGACTGCAACTGCGCCAGTTCCTGCTGGATATCTTCTCTACGCTCGATCGCCTTTTTGTCTTCTTCCTGCTTCAGTGCGGTCTCCTCGATCTGTAGCTGCATGATCTTTCGCTGCAGTTCATCGAGTTCCTGTGGCATGGATTCCATCTCCACCCGCAGGGTCGCACACGCTTCATCGACCAGATCGATGGCCTTGTCCGGCAGGAAACGATCGGTGATGTAACGGTTGGACAGCGTAGCAGCAGCGATGATCGCCTCATCGAGGATCTTGACCCCGTGATAAGATTCAAAACGGTCCTTAAGACCACGCAGGATGGAGATCGTATCCTCTACGGTCGGCTCCTGCACCATGACCCGCTGAAAACGACGCTCCAGTGCCGCATCCTTTTCGATGTATTTGCGGTATTCGTCAAAGGTCGTCGCACCGATGCAGCGCAGTTCGCCGCGTGCCAGCATCGGTTTGAGCAGGTTGGCCGCATCCATCGATCCCTCGGTCTTTCCGGCACCGACCAGATTGTGGATCTCATCGATGAACAGAATGATACCGCCGTCCGCATTCTTCACTTCTTCCAATACTGCCTTCAGACGTTCCTCAAATTCACCGCGGTACTTTGCACCGGCAATCAGAGCACCCATATCCAGTTCGATCAGCTTCTTTTCTTTTAAGGACTGTGGGACATCGCCCTTCATGATCCGCCAGGCGATGCCCTCGACGACCGCTGTCTTACCGACGCCCGGCTCACCGATCAACACCGGATTGTTCTTTGTCTTTCGCGACAGGATCTGAATGACCCGTCGGATCTCATCATCACGACCGATGATCGGATCGATCTTGCCGTTCTTGACCTCCTCGACCAGATCGCGTCCGTATTTGCTTAACGCTTCCACGTTGTTTTCCGCATTCGGTGTGTTCATCTTCATCCCTCCCCGTCGCTTCAGCTCTTCTTCCTTGCACTGTTCTTCCTTGAGATGGAACTGCTTGACCAGCTGCTTGGAAATATAGGAACGGTTGAACATCAGGGCGATCCAGACCGAGGCGACGCTCAGGTACGTCTCCTCATGTTCCTGTGCCCAACGCTGCGCCTGATCAAAGCTCTGCGCCACCTCCTGGCTCAGCTGCGGATTGCTCTGCGAAACACGGGCGATCCGCCCCATTTCCGCATCGATGGTCGACAAGGCCTGCCGTTTGTCTATGTTCAAGCGTCGGAACAGACCATCCAGCACATCATCCTCAAAGATGGCCTTCAGCATCTGGATCGTATCGACATTTGCGTGTCCATAGGACCGGCTGATCTCTGCCGCCTTCACGATGATCTGCTGCAGCTTTTCTGACATTTGTTCAAAATTCATAGGAATCCCTCCTTTAGCACTCTTCCTATTCAACTGCTAACTGTATTATAGCACAATTTTTAGCACTGTAAAGTGTAGAGTGCTAATTTTTTTACTTTTCTTCTCTGGGAGGCTCATTCATCTGATTCCCGCTTCGCTCCCCCCTGTCTCTGCACCAGCGTTCACGATCCGACCGTTATGATAGCCATTCTTTCTCATGCACGACATCCGTTCCCTGTAACGTTCATCTGTCGATGAAAACGCTCTGTATGCCGATCGACCCCATCCGCAAGAGGCGATCCCCCGCTCTGCTTCCATGGACCGAACATCCTATATCAAATAAAAAAAGCCCTTTTTCAAAGGCTTTCTTTTCCACATGGTCGGGATGACAGGATTTGAACCTGCGACCC
>DWYK01000080.1 GCA_019118705.1 Candidatus Merdibacter merdigallinarum
TTACAGTGCGGAACCAGTGGTTTTAACCTCCGACGGCGCCCCGGATGCCCTTGTCACCCTCCTCTCTGCAGGACTTTCTGGAAATCCGCAGACGGAACTGGTTCTTGTTGAAGATTTTGATCTGGCGGCGGCAGCCCTCTCTGTATGTACGCAGAGGGGGGTGCCTGTTGCTGCGCTTGGCGGGGATGCCTCTTCCTCCCTGCCTGAGCAAGATGCGGCGCTCCTCGCCTGCAGCGGATTCAATCTCGCGGATGCTGCACGGCTAATTGTAACCTATGCGGACAATGCGTCGCTCGGAAAAGATCCCACAGATGAAACCGGCGAGCGGATGAGCGAATCTCGCTGCACCTATCTTGAGCCGCTGATTTTGCAGCCCGCTGCGGAGGAATAAATGGTCAAGAATGAAATAATAGAACTTGAAATCATCGATCTGGCAAGTGATGGCAATGGGATTGGCCGTGTGAATGGATGTGCCGTTTTTGTCCCTTTCACCGTGCCGGGTGATCGTGTTCGTGTCAAGATTGCAAAGCTGCAGAAAAATTATGCATTCGGTATTCTGGTTGAACTGCTTGCAGGAGGCAAGGATCGCATTACACCGGATTGCCCTGCATTTGGGCGCTGCGGCGGCTGTGCGCTGCGGCAGATCAGTTATGCCGGCGAGCTTGCGGCAAAAACCAAGTTTGTGCAGGATGCTTTTGACCGCATCGGAGGTTTTTCGCTGAAAGCCATGCCCTGCCTTTCGTCTCCATCGTCGGATCGATACCGCAATAAGGTGCAGTATCCCCTCGCAACCGATCAGGACGGCCGGGTTTACGCCGGTTTTTATGCGCCGCGCAGTCACCGTGTCATCCGATGCCAGGATTGCCTTCTCCAGCCGCAACTGCTCAACCAAATTGCAGGCTTTCTCTGCAATCTCTTTACTGAATACCAGATTTCGACCTATGATGAACGCACCCGAAAAGGTCTTCTGCGGCATCTTTATCTGCGCCATGCAAAAGATGACAAGGTAATGGTCTGCCTTGTTTTAAACGGCAGAAAACTGCCGCGGGAGCAGGAAATAGCCGACCGACTGCAAAAAGAGTTCCCCTGCGTTGTCACAATGGTCCTGAATTTCAATACCGAAAATACCAATGTCATCCTAGGGCCGCATCAGCGCGTTCTCTTCGGGACCGGTTTGCTTGACGATACCCTCTGTGGAGTACCTGTCTCCCTGAGTCCCCACTCATTTTATCAGGTAAATACCGCCGGCGCAGAGCAGTTGTACACCGTCGCAAAGAATTTCGCCGCACCGGGGGCGGAAGATCTGCTGCTCGATCTCTACTGCGGCGCAGGTACGATCGGACTCTCGATGGTATCAGAGGTCGGCAGCTTGATCGGCGTTGAAATTGTTCCCTCCGCCGTTGAAAGCGCAGCACGTGCGGCAGCACAGATGGGGATCGACCATGCAAAATTTCTCTGCGCAGATGCCGGTACCGCCGCCGCGAAACTTGCTGCGGATGGACTGAAACCGACCCTGATTGTGCTGGATCCGCCCCGCAAGGGCTGTGATCATCAAACGATCGATGCCGCAGTGCAGATGGCACCTGCCAGAATCGTTATGGTCAGCTGCAACGCGGCTACCGCAGCGAGGGACGCCCGTCTGCTCGCACAAAATGGATATCAACTGCAAAAGATACAGCCGGTTGATATGTTTCCCCGCACAAAGCATGTCGAGGTTGTTCTGCTGATGACCCGCATCTGACCTTTTATGCCCCGTCTTTTTCCGTGACGGGGCATCTTCTATCAACCTTTCAAAATATCTTCGGGAGGATTTAGGAATGAATCGTTCTGTCTGTTCCGCAAAAGCGCAGCACTGTGGAGGCTGCCCCCTGCTGGAACTCCCTTATCCGGAACAACTGCAGCAAAAAGAAACACTGGTTCGCTCTCTGCTTGGGAAATTTTCCGCACCGCTGCCCATCCTTGGCATGGAGCAGCCGGTATATTACCGCAACAAGGCAATCGCAACCTTCACCTCGGTACATGGCCGGCTTGTATATGGGCTCTATGAAGAGGGATCTCACCGGGTCGTTCCTTTCCAAAACTGCCTTCTGCTGGATCGGAGACTTAACGAAATTCTGCATGCAATCCTCGAGACCGCAGTCCGCTGCCGCCTCACTGCCTATGACGAGGACCGCCGCAGTGGCCTTCTGCGTCATGTGGTGCTCCGTCGGGGACATGATACCGGTGAATGCTCTGTGACGCTGGTTACTCCCAGTTCCTTTTTTCCCGGCAGCCGTGAGTTTGTCCGTTCACTGCGTGCAGCCTGCCCGGATGTAGTGACCATTGTACAGAACATCAATCCCCGGAAGACCAGCGCGGTGCTCGGCAGCCAGGAGAAGATTCTGTTCGGCAAGGGCTTTATCACGGATCAGCTCTGCGGCAAAAAATTTGACATCGGCTCACGGGCATTTTATCAGATAAACCCTGTTCAGACCGAACGTCTTTATCGGACAGCGCTTGAATTTGCAGCTTTGCGTGGAAATGAGCGGGTAATCGACGCCTACTGCGGGATCGGAACAATTGGCCTGATCGCCGCAGATCAGGCCAAAGAGGTGCTCGGCGTTGAACTGAATTCCGAGGCGGTTCGAAACGCGGGGCGGAATGCGCGAAAGAACAAGACGAAAAATGCTCGGTTTCTCCATGCAGATGCCGGCGAGCTGATGAACCAGATGGCAAAATCCGGTGAGAGGGCGGATCTCGTCTTTCTCGACCCACCGCGGGAGGGAGCAAGCGAGCAGTTCCTTAGCGCACTGCTCCGACTTTCTCCTCCCCGTGTTGTCTATATCTCCTGCAATCCCGA
>DWYK01000010.1 GCA_019118705.1 Candidatus Merdibacter merdigallinarum
CTGAAGATATACATGGGCTGTTGTGTAATCACTCTCCATCGCTTCGACGAACATCTGTTCCATAAATTCATCAAAAGCCGCCTGTTCCTGCGCCGGATCCTTGCTCTGGCACCCCAGCAAGGAAAACACCAGTGCCGCAGTACATGCAAGTGCGCTCACTCTTCTGATTCGCATCATCAATAGAACCCTCCTCTGTAATTAAAGTATAGCATTTTCGTCCATATTCTAACAACAATTCCAGATATTCCCCGCCAAAAAACGGCAGAAGAAACCAAACCGTCTCTTCTGCCACATCTTTTATGAGCGAGTGCCGCAGACATCTTTATTCTCTGTCCATTCGTTTCAGGATGGATGGACGCAAGGTCTTTTCGATCTCCAGCAGGTCCATCGCTTCCTCATAGCGGATCGACAAACGTTCCGACAGCGAACGCACACAGGCCACATTGCTTTCTTCCTTGCCTTTGCTTTCCCCTAACAGAAGTCCGTTTTCCATTCCCTTATCGATGAATATCTGGCTCAGATCGCACATACGATCGACCTCCTTTTCCATCTCCTTCGTCGTCAGCATACCGTTCCCTCACTTCTCCTATACGATGGAAATGTGGGCATTCCTAAGCAAAGAAGACTGAAGATCCTCGCATGCGAGGGCATTGCCGTTCTCTTTGGATGGTACGATCCGGATCGTCGCTCTTGGATATAAAAAGAGCAGACCAACTGTCTGCTCAGGATAATGAAAAAGCATTTCTTCTGATCGATGAGCGATCCAAAGAGATGCTTTTTTTCCGGTCTCAACCGCTGACACGACCACGGTCTGTCCGGATCAGCGCCTGTCTTCCCGATCCCAGCACATCGCCTGCCGAAAGGTCGATCAGGAAGTGCTGATTGGTATATGCCACATCAGCTTTCTCAAAGCACATCCGGTCTTCCGCAATATCGATCGCGCAGCGAACGGTAGGTCTGCGGCAGCTGTTCGATCAGGTCGCTGGCCAGCACGCTCATCGAATCCTCATGTGCTGCCAGCTGCTGTGCAGCATACGCATGGGCATATACGCCCGCACAGGCTGCCGCAAACGCATCTTTTGACTGTGCGTAGAGACCGGCGATCATGCCGCACAGCACATCACCGCTGCCGCCTTTCGCCAGTGCATCACTGCCGATGATACTGAGCGCCAAACGCTCCTGCTGACAGATCCAGGTAATGTCATCCTTGGCTACGAGCGTCACATACGGATGGGCCCGGACAAACGCCTGCACGCTGTGCTGCGGATGCTCCCGCAGGAGATCCACCGGCTCTTTGCACAGGTAGGAAAGCTCCCGCATATGCGGTGTCAGCAGCACCGGTTTTTTACGCACCGGCGCAAGCAGATCATGTACTCCTGCCTCATAGATCGCATCCCCGTCCAGCAGGCACGGCACTTCGCTGTCCAGGATCTGCCGGATGATCGAACGTGTCGCTTCTCCTCGTCCCATGCCGTTGCCGGCAACGATCAGATCATAATCCGTCCATGTCACATCCCGCAAACAGCCCTCGGTAAGCTGACCGTTGGCATCAGATGGAACCGGGCGATACATCGCTTCGATGACCTGTGAGGCCACGATCGGATAAATGTCTTCCGGCAGCAGACAGGTGACCAGTCCGGCCCCGCTGCGCAACAAAGCCCTCGTACAGAGGATGACCGCTCCGCTCATGCGCCGGCTGCCACCGATGACCAGTACCCGTCCATAGCTTCCTTTATGCGACTGTGCCCGCCGCCGGGGCAAAAGCGGGCGCACATTCACCGGATCGAGCACGATCGTCGGATCCGCACATTCCTTTACTTCGTTCGGCATTCCGATGGACACACATTCGATGCGGCCGCAAAAGATCCTGGATGAGTATGGCAACATCCCCTTTTTCACACATTCAAATGTCACCGTATGCGAAGCGCGGACCACCGTATCCGATCGTAGGGCCCCATCCCCATCCAGACCGCTGGGAATATCGACGGCCACGATCGGTTTCCCGCTGGCATTGAGTGCCGCAGCCAGCAGGGCCCCATCCCCGCTCAGTGTCCGGTTGAGACCTGTGCCAAACAGCGCATCCACCAGCACATCCGCTGCTTCGATCGCCTGTGCATATCGGGAAAGCTCCAGCACCTTCTCTCCGCTTTCTTCCAGCAGCTGAGCATAATGCCGGGCACAGGCGGAGCGTGGCTCCCGCAATGAACAGATGACAAACGGGATGCCCTCTGCCTTCATCCGCAAAGCCAGCGCATAGCCGTCTCCGCCGTTGTTTCCGCTGCCGCAGAAGATCCCATATCGGCACTTTCTGCCATACCGCCGGCACAGGGCTTCAAACAATGCATCCGCCGCCTGCTTCATCAGCTGGACCATCGACACATGCCCTTCCTCGACCGCGCGCAGATCCATGCGCTGCATCTCCTCATTCGTCGCAAGCATCCGATCACTTCCTTTCCTCGTCATCTTTATTATACTCCTGTTCCTTCCCATGCGCGCACCGCCATTTTCACACAAGCAAAAAATACATGAAACGCTTTGATGGATTTATGCTATAATATGTCTACTATGTAGATCAAACAGCTTTATGTAAAGGAAGTGGGCAAAACCATGCAAAAGACCATCGTGCTGGGCGTGACCGGCGGCATTGCCGCATTCAAGGCGGCACAGCTTGCCAGCGATCTGATCAAAAAGGACTACGATGTCGAAGTCATCCTGACAAAGAATGCGACACAGTTCATCACACCTCTGACGTTTGAGGCCCTGATCGATCACAATGTCGTCGTCGACACATTTGAAAAGGTACAGAACCGCAGCATCCACCATATATCCATCGCCAAAAAGGCCGATCTGTTCATCCTCGTTCCGGCCAGCGCCAATGTGATCGCCAAGGTCGCACACGGGATCGCCGACGATATGCTGACGACGACCTTCCTCGCCTGCAACAAACAGAAGGTCATCTGCCCGGCGATGAATACACAGATGTATGAAAATCCGATCACACAGGAAAATCTGCAGCGCTGCAGAGATCTTGGCTATGCCATACTGGAACCGGCCGTCGGTCATCTTGCCTGCGGCGACACCGGAAAAGGAAAACTGTGCAATCTGCAGGACATCCTCGACTATGTCGACCGTTTCTTTCATCGCAGCGATCTGTTGAAGGGAAAGCGCGTGCTGATCACGGCGGGTCCGACCCAGGAGGCATTGGATCCGGTGCGTTACCTGACCAACCACTCCTCCGGCAAGATGGGCTATTCCCTCGCGCAGGCTGCCCTGGATATGGGAGCGGAGGTCACGCTGATCAGCGGACCGGTACAGCTGACAGCACCGAAAGGGGTCCGCTTTTATCCGGTCACGACCGCAAAGGAAATGTTTGATGCGGTCTGTGCACACTGCGACACGGCTGACTTCATCATCAAGGCAGCTGCCGTGGGCGATTACCGTCCGCTGCATGTCAGTGAGCAGAAGATCAAGAAGGACGGCGAACGCCTGCACGTGGAATTTGTAAAAAACCCGGATATCCTCGCTTATCTCGGTGAACATAAGCGTCCGCATCAGATCATCTGCGGCTTTGCGATGGAAACCCAGAACCTGCTGGAAAACGCACAGGCAAAGCTGGAAAACAAGCATTGCGACATGATCGTAGCCAACGACCTGCATACGGAAGGAGCCGGCTTTCAAAGCGATACGAACATCGCGACCATCCTTGACCGCTCCTCGCGCACACCTTGCCCGAAAATGAGCAAATATGCGCTGGGCGTCACCATCTTAAAACACATGCTCGCACTGCGCACACAGGGGGAACAATAATCATGTTACTTGTATTTGATATCGGAAATACCAACATTACCGTAGGTATGTATGAAGGCGACAAGCTGAAACGCACCTATCGTCTGACGACGAAGATGCGCCGCACCAGTGACGAGTACGGCTTCATGATCACTGATTTTCTCAATGATGCCAACATCACCAGCGAGGACATCGAAGATGTCATCATCGCCAGCGTCGTTCCCAAGGTCATGCATTCCTTCCGCAACAGCATCCGCAAATATCTGCGAAAGGAACCGATCATCGTCGGTCCCGGCATCAAGACCGGCATTTCCGTACAGATGGAAAATCCAAAGGCCGTCGGTGCCGACCGCATCGTGGACTGCGCCGGTGCCTACTATGTTTACGGCGGCCCGGCTCTGATCGTGGACTTTGGTACGGCCACCACATTTGATTATATCGATGAAAAAGGTGTCTTCAGCTACGGTGTCATCGCTTTGGGCGTCGAATCCGGAGCAAATGCCCTCTGGTCACAGACTGCTCAGCTTCCGGAGGTCGAGATCAAATCTCCGGGCACCATCCTGACCAAGAACACCTCTGCCAACATGCAGGCAGGCCTGTTCTACGGTTTTCTCGGACAGACCGAGTACATCATCCGCCAGTTCAAAAAAGAACTGGGACGGGATGACATCAAGGTCATTGCGACCGGCGGTCTGGGAAAGATCATCTACCGCCATACACCGCTCATCGACATCTATGATCGCGACCTCACCTTCAAGGGGCTCAAGGTCATCTATGAACGCTATAAAGAAGCACAGTCCCATAATTAAAAGGCCGGTTTTCCAACCGGTCTTTTTTCTGCAGATTTACTGCGGTTTCAGCTTCAATATCCGCCGGCGATAGGCACCCGAATAATAGTAAAACAGGAATGCCGCCGATGTGATGGTCCAAGTCAGCGGATACACAAAAAAGATCATATGCAGCGAAAGCTCGCCCGGTCTCAGGATCCACAGCGAACGCAGACCAATGATACCGATGGCGGTGATGACGGTCGGGATCAGTGTGTTCCCCATACCGCGCAGACCGCCGGACAGCAGTTCGATCGGCACATACGTGAACCAGAACGGGACGATCCAGAATACGATGGAGAGCCCGGCTGAGATGACGGCTTCATCCCCATTGAAGATCGACAGCAGCGGACGGGCAAACACACAGATCAGCAATGACAGCACAAAGGAAACGCCCAGAGCAACCCCCATCCAGCGATCGATCCCCTTTCGGACACGGTCGAAGCGGTCCGCCCCAAAATTCTGACCGACAAAGGTCGTGATCGCAATGCCGAACGCCTGCAGGATCATCCAGAAGATGGCATCGATCTTCCCATAAGCGGTATTGGCGGCAATGATGTCCACACCGAAATCGTTGATCTTTGTCACGATCACCAGATTGGAAAACGTATACAGGATCGATTCCACCGCAGCAGGTAGCCCGATCGCAAAGATGTAGCGGACGATCGGAAGATCCAGACACAGCTGACGAAAACGAAAACGCAGCGCATCCGTGCTTTGATACAGCGACAGCAGGACCAAAACGGCCGATGCCGCCTGTGCGATCACCGTAGCGATGG
Organism: Candidatus Merdibacter merdigallinarum; assembly: GCA_019118705.1. Taxonomy (GTDB): domain Bacteria; phylum Bacillota_I; class Bacilli_A; order Erysipelotrichales; family Erysipelotrichaceae; genus Merdibacter; species Merdibacter merdigallinarum. The sequence goes on from DWYK01000010.1 coordinate 5,393, forward strand.
CCGCACCGGCAACACCCCATCCAAAGCCATAGACAAACAGCACATCCAAAACGATGTTGACGGCACAGGACACGATGAGAAAATAAAGCGGATGCTTGGAATCACCGACCGCACGCAGGATCGCACATCCCATGTTGTAGATAAGCAGAAACGGCAGACCGATAAAATAAATGGAAATATAGATCAGCGACAGGTCGAGGATCTCCTGCGGAACATGAAGGAACAGCAGCGAATCCCTTGCCGTCAGCAGACCAGCTAAGCTTAAAGCGATGCCAAAGAGAACAGACAGTGCGATGGAAGTATGTACCGCCCGCGAGATGCGTTCATAGCTGCGGGAACCAAAATGCTGAGAGATCAGCACCGTCGCGCCGCTGGAAAGGCCAACGAAGAAACCAACGAACAGATTCAGATACGTGGAGGTCGTTCCACCGACCGCAGCCAAGGCCTCCTTGCCGAGAAAATTGCCGACGATCAGCGCATCGACCGTATTATACAGCTGCTGAAAAAACGTTCCCAACAGGATGGGAAAGAAAAAGTACAGAAGCGGCCGAATGATCGCTCCCTCTGTGATCACCGCAGATCTTGTCATAAACACTCCCCTTTTGTCAAAGAAGATTATAGAGAGATGCGCCCTAAATTGCAATTCCTTTTTTCTTTTCATTCAGGCAGCTCTGTATGACCGCTGCCAAGAAACATGTACATCGATCGGATCATTACCGCATCTGTCTCTTCCTCTACGACCGTCATCACTCCTGATCTGAAAAAAAGCGACATCCCGCAATGCCGCTTTTTTATTGGATCTTCATTTGTTTTCGATTTTGGCATCCGTTGTCTGCACTGCTTTCTGACTGTCATAGAGCAGTGAGAAAAACAGGACCAGTGCGATCGCCAGCAGAATGTGCGAGATCCCGGCAATACCGGACAGTGATGCATTGGCCGCAGACGACAGCGGTACCTGCAGGACCTGTACGATGCCGCGGGCCAGCAGTGTGAGGATAAACAAAGGCAGTGACAGGTTATACAGGATCAGGAAGCGGCGCATCTTTCTGCTTTGCGCCACCTGCGAACGGTCCCTGACAAACAGCGCCAGCAACAACAGCAGCACGACGCCGAGCATGAACAGATGCGTGTGCACCGCCCGCAGCATCGTCTCTCCCTCAAACCCGTTCAGTTTCGTGAATTCTCGATAGAATACCCCAAAGGCCAATGCAGCGATCAAATAGACCAAAGACAGATTCATCAGTTTTTTCATCTTCGTTTCCTCCCCTATCCAAAAGAGCATGTTCCCAGGTCCCAGGACCCGACTTCGCTCCTGTCGTATCCTATCGCTTTCCCGCTTTGATGTCAATGCGGATGCTCACCTTCACGAAACCGCACGAAAAAACGGCAGCTGCCGTTTCTTCGGTATATTTCCAATGCCGGAACTCTCTGCGTATGCCAACGATCTCTCTTTTATACGATCACCCCGTAGATCACCAGGGCGAGCAGCGCGATGACCATAAAGATGGCATATGCACCGATGATCACGCCCAGTACGCGCAAGATCTTGATGATCATCCCGGCCAAACGCTCCGTATTGCTCACTTTATTCATCAGTATCTCCTTTTCCCCAGTTTCATTGTCCAGCAGTGCATCCACGCTCATGTTGAACAGTTTGGACAGCGCAACCAGCTGTTTTGGATTTGGAGCCGTTTCCTCACACTCCCAGTTGGAGATCGTCTGACGACTCACATCGATCTCAAACCCCAGCTGTTCCTGTGAAAGTCCCAGCTTTTTCCTCTGTTTTAAGATATTTTCTCCTAACGACATATCCATCATTCCTTTCATCCCAACCATACTCCTGCGAGAGACATTTCTCTACCAAAACAACCGAACACTCTGTCAAAGAGTTTTAACATCTGCGCCATCTGCGCCGGATGAGCAGACAGAGCATATGGATCGATATGCTATGTTTCGATCAAAAGCCCGGTTGCCCACATCCCTGCAATATCCACGATGTCCGTAATGCGGGCAAGTCAGCAGATGATCGCTGAATGCGTGTTCACTGAAGAGAAGCATCATCCAGCGCACCTGAAAACAGCAATGGCCATTCGCACAGCAAAACCAGTGCTGCGACTGTCGTCCGCTCAAACCGACTGCGATGCCCGCACCAAAGACGACCAGTCCGATCAGGATCCACATCCCCATACATGCTCACACCTTTCCGTGATCCAAACGATCTAATCATATTTCCTGATATCCATCACGCCGATGGCAGATGGGTATGGTTCTCCGCTCACCAGATCCTGCATGCCCGGCACCAGCAACATGAAGCCCTCTTCTCCATAGCGCTTCTCATGGCTGCGCGCATAACGCTCATCCACACAGATGCGCTCGACCTCGCCGATCACCATGGAAGTGATGCCGGCACCGCTGAGATCCTCACAGCGTTTCAGCGTGCATTCCATCTGCAGGAACGCCTCTGCGATCAGCGGTGCGTGAATGGTCTTCGCCGGCTCCGGCGTAAATCCGCCGACGGCAAATTCGTCCGCTGTTTCCTCATTATGATGGATCGTCTTCACCAGCGCGTCATAGCTGCTGATCGGCAGAAAATTCAGACCAAAACAGTGCTCCCGCCGAATGTTCGCATAGGTATGCGTGTGCTGATACAGATTGCCCATCACTGCATAAAAGGCCGTGCGATCCCCGTGGAAACAGCTCCAGGAATGAAAGCACACATTGGGCTGTCCGTTCTCCTTCCAGGTCGTGATCGCAAACAGCACCTGCGGGATGGCAGATGTGGTCTCCAGATGGGAGAACAGCGAAAACTCTTCCGGATATGCTGCTCGAAAATAGGTCGGAAAACTTTTTTCGATGGCGATCTTCATTTCCTCCTCCTTCGGCTTCCTCCATATCAAAGCCTTTTTCTTTTGTCATCATTATAACAGATTTCCTGAAATGCGTGCAGGTATGCCCTCTCTTGCCAAATGGATCATTCATCGTCCGCAAAAACCGGCTACATCTATATTTTGCAATAATTTACATAAATTTTACATAAAGATTGAACAAATTCTCGCCAGAGATGGTAATATGGTTACGGTATCGCAGATATACCAATTAGGAGAGGAAACAATGACAATCACTTTAACGGAATATTTACAGCAGCTGGCTGCCAATCCGGCATTGATCATCATCTCTTTGCTGACATTGGGAGTCATCCTCGTCAACGGTTGGACCGATGCGCCAAACGCCATCGCCACCTGCGTCTCCACCCGTTCGATGTCTCCGCGCAAAGCGATCCTCATGGCGGCCGTCTTCAACTTTTTAGGCGTCTTCGTCATGACGATGATCAATGCGACGGTCGCATCAACGATCTACAACATGGTGGATTTCGGCGGAAATTCCCATACGGCATTGATTGCTCTGTGTGCTGCGCTTTTCGCCATCGTTCTATGGGCGACGGCCGCTTGGTATTTTGGCATTCCCACCAGCGAAAGCCACGCACTGATCGCCGGTCTGTCCGGTGCAGCCATCGCCCTGCAAGGCGGGATCGGCGGCATCAACGGCAGTGAGTGGATCAGCGTCATCTATGGACTGGTGCTCTCTTCCGTGCTGGGATTTGCGATGGGATGGATCTTCGTCAAGCTCGTCGGAGCGATCTTCCGAAGCATCGATCGACGCAAGACCCAGGGCTTCTTCCAGAAAGCACAGATCACCGGAGGCGCCGCCATGGCCTTCATGCATGGCGCACAGGACGGACAAAAGTTCATGGGCGTCTTTATGCTGGGAATGTTTCTGGCACAGGGACAGGCCAATGCGGAACATTTCGTGATCCCGATCTGGCTGATGATCCTGTGTTCCGCTGTCATGGGCTTAGGTACTTCGATCGGCGGCTATAAGATCATCAAGGCTGTTGGAATGGACATGGTCCGGCTGGAAAAATATCAGGGTTTTTCCGCAGATATCGCTGCGGCCGGCTGTCTGCTGATCGCTTCCCTGACCGGTATTCCCGTCTCGACGACACATACCAAAAACACCGCGATCATGGGTGTAGCGGCAGCCAAGCGGATCAGCGCAGTCAATTGGGGCATCGTCAAGGAAATGGTATGGACCTGGATCTTGACATTCCCTGGATGCGGGCTCATCGGCTATTTCATGGCACAGGTCTTCATGTGGATATTTTAAAAAGGAAGGAATATAATTATGGCAGGAAAAAAGAGTAATTGTTATTTCGACGCTTATATCGAACTGGCAGAATGCACACGCAAGGAAGCGGTACTGCTCAATGACTACATCAACCAGTTCGATCTCAACCAAATGGACGATATGCTGACAAAGATGCATGAACTGGAAACCAGCGCAGACCGTATGAAACATGAGATGATGGACCGGCTGGCAAAGGAGTTCATCACTCCGATCGAGAGAGAAGATATCTATCAACTGTTCAATGAGATCGAAAGCGTCTCCGATGCGATCGAAGACATCCTGATCAAGATGCATATCTTCTGCATCTCGACCATTCGCGAAGAGGCCAAACAGTTTGCGGCCATTCTGTTAAAGAGCTGTGATGTGCTAAAGCAAATGATGATCGAATTTCCAAACTTCAAGAAATCGGAGAAGTTGCACGACTATATCGTAGAGATCAACGATCTGGAAGAAGAAGGCGACCGTCTGTATGCCAGCAGCATCCATGGCATGTTTTCCACCTCCGGCGATCCGATCGATCTGATGCGCTGGACCGAGACGCTGGATCGTTTCGAGAAGAGCTGTGATGCGATCGAACATGTTGCCATCGTCGTGGAAAGCGTCGTCATGAACAATATCTGACAACATCGTTCCAACAAAGAGAACGGGCAGGAGACTGCCCGTTTTTGTTATGGCGCATCCTCTGTCGATGTCCCACAGAAAAAGCCGCATATCTGCATGCGACCGTCTCCTCTATTTGATTTCTTCCCTGCAGGTACTGCGCTGTGCCAGTGACAGCCAGACCTTCACCTTTTCCAGTTCTCTGGTCAGCTTTTTATAATCCTTCAGCTTCCATTCCCAGTTTGGTGATCCGATCGTTCCCGGATGGTTCATATGCCCTTCGCCCTTCAGGCCCAGAATGTCCTGCAGGGGGATGATGACATAGTTCGCATCACTGTCAAAAGCAAAGTGGACCAGCAGATCATGAAAGTTTCGTTCCGCATAGCCGCGGTTATGGAAAAAGCGGCGCAGAGCGATGCGGCGGTTGTGCGTGAACTTGCCATACGCCTCCTCTGCCGTATCATTGTCGTGGGTCCCGGTATAGACGATGCTGTTCTTTCTGGCCGGCCGCTTCAACAGCTTTGGCTCCATCCGAAACAGCAGCACATCCATGCCCGGCAGCTGATAGGCATCCCGCAGTTCCAGCACCTGTGGACGGATGTCCCCCAGATCCTCCGCAACCAGTTCCAACTGTGGAAGCGCCTGGTAGAGCGCATCGAAGAACGCACGTCCTTCCCCTTCGATCCATTCGCCCTCGATGGCCGTCTCACAGGAAGACGGGATCTTCCAGTACGTATCAAATGCCCGAAAATGATCGATCCGCACGATGTCATAACAGCGCTGCTGCCAGGCCAGCCGTCGGATCCAGAACGCATAGCCGTTGGCGCGCATGTGCTTCCAGTCATAGATCGGATTGCCCCATCGCTGTCCGGTGGCACTGAAATAATCCGGCGGTACCCCGGCGACAAAGCTGGGACTGCCATCTTCCTCTAACAGGAACTCCTCCCGATCCATCCAGACATCGGCACTGTCCAGACCAACATAAAAAGGAATATCGCCCATGATCCGTACGCCGCGCGACTGCGCATACGCATGGATCTCCTTCCATTGCATAAAAAACATGAACTGCAGAAACTTCTCATAAAACAATTCATTCTCATACGGCGTCAGATCCACCAAATGCTCTTTCGGCCATTCCTTCATCTCCTGCGGCCATTGCCGCCACTCTTTCATGTCATTGAGTTTTTTAAAGGTGATAAAGACGGCGTAATCATCCAGCCATTCACTCTCTGCACAAAACGTCTGATATTCCTTCTCGAACCGGTCAAATTGTTTTTTGAATTCATAGAATGCCTTTCGGAAATACGGCTCCTTGAACTTGCGAATTTCTTCGTAGCTGACGCTCTCCTTAAACTTGTTCAGATTCTTGATACTGCTCTGCTTCAGCAGTTCCAGCTCGCTCAGCCGATCGATGTTGATAAAGATCGGATCTCCCGCAAAGGAAGAATATGGCTGATACGGGGAATTGCCATAGCCCAGCGGCTGCATTGGCAGCACCTGCCAGATCCGAAAGCCTGCATCTGCGATCTGATCGATAAACATCTTCGTTTTCCGTCCGAAGTCACCGATGCCCTGATTGGCCGGAAGTGACGATACCGCAGCAAGCACTCCTGCACAACGTTCCATCTCTCACCCTCCTATCTGTTCATTTAAAAAATCAAAGCGTTTTCATATTCTATATGATAGCACAGTTTTCACTGAAAAGAAAGAGCTTCCCTCAATTTGAACGATCTTTCAACAAACGTTCCCCTGAAACGCACAAAGAAAAACAGCGGCTGCTGTTTCATCAGGTTCATTCGCGGTTCAACAGTTTCATCTGCTTCAGATCGTGGATCATCAGACGTGCTTCCCGATCCAGTTTTTTCATCTTTTTGTACTTGAGCGGATCTTTCACCGATTTGAGGTGTTCCTCCAGGATGCGGACGTATTCTTCCAGATCCTGAATGTCCTTTTCCAGTTTTTCATCATTGATGCGACAGAACTTTTCGACCTTCTTTTTCACACAGACCTCTCCTCGCCATCAGTATAGCATCTCCTGCAGGGATGGACAACCCGCACGCTCGCAAGGATAAGAAAGAGGACGATCCCCTTTTGGAGATCCTCCTCAGCTGTGTCATCCCTGTACGGTATGCGTGCTCATCGCGATATAATAATCCACCAGATCTTTCAGCAGCTTGATGGAAATATTGACTTCCTCTTCGGTCATCTCCTTGATGACCTTATAATTGTCTAACAGCACGTCGCGACGGACATTATAACGCTCGCTGAGATACAGCACCCACTTTTCGCTGTCCTTTACCTGCTGTTTCGTAATGACGCCTTCACTGATGATCACACCGTGAAAGTCGCCGTAGCGGATCGGCATGGACCATTTGACCAGTCCGGCATGGCAGGAGTACATGCTGACCTTTTTTTCGGAAAGCGCGCTGCGATAGTTTTCCATCGTGCACTCCTCGCAGTGTTTCAGCGCACGGGCGCTGGTCTTCAGGCACTTACAAAAGTAATTGCGCTCCGCAGCACTGTTGATATCATCCACATCCTGGATCAGATAGCTGCGTAAGCCGGTGATCTGCCGATATTCCTGCATCGCCTTGACGATTGCATCCTTCACATTCATTGAAAGCCCTCCCTTATTGATTTAAATATAACACATTTCCCGCAAAAGCTCTATATATTCTTACCCTTTTTCACTTTTCAGCCAAAGAGGAGCGTTCTTTTTCCGAAAGATCTTTCAACAGGAAAGACGTGTTCGGATGCTCATAAACATAAATGGGCAACTGCGGATGCGAACGCTGATATGCACGGGCGAGCGCATGATCGCCCCACAGGTGCATCGGAACGATCGCGGATGCCGCTACATTCGCCACAAAGGCATCCATGCCGTCAGCGGCGTGTTCCTGCAGACGGGGATCGAGGACGACGAATGCGACCGACGGCGCAAAGGGTGCCAGCAACTGCAGTTCCTGTACATACCGTTCCTTCATCCACTGCTGTACGGCAGGCGGATCTTCGTTCCAGTGCCAGTCGTTCAGATCACCGGCATGATAGATGCAGGCCCCTTCGCACTCCACGATGAACGCAACGCCTTCATCCGTGGAAAACAGTGTATGGACGAGCAGGTCCCCTTCCCGGCAGCTCTCATGAGGAGCCATGGAATGCACCGATGCCGCGCTCTCTTCCACAGCGATGTCATGTCCCAGAAAGAACGCAGCGGCCGGCAGCTGAAAGATGGCCGGAGCGTAATGATCGCTGTGGGCATGGCTCGCAAAGACATACAGCGATTTGCCGGCAGGGATGGGCGGCGGTGTGATGGCCGCATGATCAAACAGCAGGACATGATGCGTCAGTTCGACGAGAAATGCGCTGTGATCCAGATAAGTTACCTTTATCATAAGACCTCCTTTACCGGAAAGCCGCAGCGGCGGCATTCCTCCTGCAGGAGGTGCAGCCGCTGCCGCGTATCATCGCGAAAGCGGATCCCCTCCAGTGCAGAAAACAACGGACAGCCTGTTTCGATGAACAGCTGGCGGCTGAGCGGATCGTGCAGGCCGAAGACGAGGGCATCGTGAGAGAGCAGGATGTCCAGCGGGGTCCGGCGCAGGGCATGATCGAGCGTTTCATGGCGAAGAAAGGCATCGATGAGGGCATCGCTCACCGTGCTGACAGCCAGTTCCTCCTTCGTGCAGTCCAGATAGTCCGTAAACGGGTGTTCCTGATGGACCCGCAGGATATCGATCTTGTCCCCGTCGCGCAGCAGATGCGCAAACCGCTGTTCCCGCACGGACAGTCCCTGCGGAAGAAAACGGTCGCTGTGGACGCGGATCACCTGACGGATCAGATGGTCTTCGCTCGCATCGAAGCGAAAATAGCGGATCCACCCTTCCTCAAACAGGATCTTCGCTCCCAAAGCGGCATGTGAAACGCTGACACCGTCCACAAACGTACCATACTGCACCACCTGACGAAAGCGTCCGATGTCGTGAAGCAGACCGATCTGCCGGGCCAGAGCGATCTCCGTTTCACACCATCCCTTCCGCCGGGCAAGCTGTGCGCAAAGCGTGCTCACTCGCAGACTGTGTTCTTGTTTGAGACGGATCTGGGGAACATCTGGATCAAATGATCGCACATAGGCGAGAAAGCGCTGTACCTCATCCACGTTCTTCACCCCGACAGCGGCGGCGATACAATGCGATTCCCAACAGACAGGCGGCCGCCTCCGCAAAGGTAACGGTCAGCCAGATACCGGTTTCTCCAAGCAGCACATACAATAATAGCAGACCGATCAGAATGAAGACAACGCCCTTCGCAATGGCCAGGACCGTTGCCAGACGACCGCTTTCCACTGACTGAAAATAGTACATGAGGATCGTATTGAACGCGGAAAACGGCAGAGAAGTAAAATACAGGACGATGCCGAAGGCCCCCAGTGCGAGCACTTCCGCCTCCCCGCTCGCAAACAGAGACGCCAGAGGAACGTGAAAAAAGCAAAAGAGCAGATAGATCAGCAGCGAGACCGCCAGAGTGAGGAACATTGAAAAACGGAAGGTCTCTCTGGTACGGTTCAGCGCATGTGCGCCGTAATTATATGACATGATCGGCTGAGCGGCCTGCCCGAAGGCCGCAAACACACCTTTGAGCACATAAGCGATATTGGCGACGATCGCATAGGCCGCCAGAAACGTCGCATCGCTGACCGCCAGGATCACCGCATTGAAGACGAGGATGACCAGCCCGCTGGTCAGTTCCAGGATGCCGCTGCCGGCCCCGTTGACCACGATCCGCCGCAGGATGGCACAGATGTTGGTGATCCGGCAGAAATGCAGACGTTCCTTATGCCCGACAAAATGCAGGGAAGCGATGATCAGCGTGATCAGCGGAGCGAGCGCCGTAGCGAAGGCCGCACCGCCCAGTCCCCAGCCAAACACGATGACGAAGACATAATCGAGGACGATGTTGCTGATGTTGCCGATGAGCATGCTGACCATGGCCAGGCGGGGCGCATTGTCCGCCCGCAGCAGGATCCCGCAGGCATACATGAGGATAAAGGCCAGTGTTCCGATGACGATCGGACGCAGATATTCCATCACATACGGCAGTAGTTCGGCAGACGACCCCAGCAGATACGCCAGCGGTTCCAGCAAGAACAGAGAAAGCAACGTCCCCGCCAGACCGAAGAGGACCATCATCGCGATGCTGATGGTGAAAGCGACATCCGCCCCGTGCTCATTCCCGCTGCCGCGGTCAATAGCGATGATCGTTGAGGCACCGACGCCAAACAGCAGACCGATGGCCGAATAAAAGGTATACATCGGCATGACGATGTTGAGCGCAGCCAGTCCCATCGTTCCCGAGCCGATCGAAATAAAATACACGTCCGCCAGACAATAGAGCGAGTTGGAGACCGTCGCGATCAGCGTCGGCACCAGAAATCCCAGATACAGGCGCCGGATCGGCGCCGTTAACAGCGAATGCTGTTTCATCTATCACACATCCTTTCCAAGAAAAAGGCAGTGCTTCCACTGTCTTTTTCCATCTTTGTTTCTTTCCTCAGCGTTCCAGTATCGCATGCAGTTCATGCAGCGTACGGATCTCCCCGCTCACATGCAGGCCCGTTGGGAGCGTGCGTCCATGGGGATTCATCCAGACGCAGTCGATACCGACGGCATTGGCCCCGGCGATATCCGAAGACGGGGAATCCCCGATCAGCAGCAGCTCCTCGCGCACACACGGACGTGCCGCCTGCAGCACCGGTTCAAAAAACGCCTTCTGCGGCTTGCGCCAGCCGACCTCCTCCGACAAAAAGATCCGTTCAAAATACTTCGTCAGCCCTGCATCCCGCAGACGCTGATACTGCGTGGCCACCACACCGTTGCTGACGAGAAACAGCCGATACCGCCCCTGCAGATCGTCCAGCAGCTCAACGGCCCCCTCCATCAGCTGATGTCCCCTCGCCAGGGCAGCCTGATACGCATGTTCGAATCCGACCGCATCCTGCGAAATGGAAAAGCGCGCAAACAGCGCTTCAAAACGGGCATATACGACGGTTTCCCTCGAGACCTCACCATGCTCATAACGATCCCAGAGATCCTGGTTGATCGCATGGTAACAGCGCTTCATCTCCTCTGTGAGCACGATGTCGTGGCGCGCAAACGTCTCCTGCATCGCCTGCCGCTCGCAGGCGTCAAAATCAAACAGCGTATTGTCCGCATCAAACAAAAGCACCTGATACATGGACACCTCTAAAACGCCAGAAACAAGATCACCGCCAGAATGATGAGAAAGGTGATGATCGATGTCGCATTTGCGACGTGCATCGCCCGGTCAACCTGTTTCAGACGCTGTGCTTTTTGCTGCCGTTCCTGCACGATGCGCTTTTCAAAGCGATCCTTTCGATACGGATGCGCCATCGCTCGATCGGTGCGACCCTTCTCCTTTGGCGGATGTTGCTCCTGATATGGGTGTGCCGGTCGGACCGCCACATAGCCGGCCTGATGGATCTTTACCGTTGATCGTCCGCAGATCTCACAACGGCTGCCGCTTTGTCTTCCTCCGCAAAACGGACAGGTACGATCTTCCATTTCTCAATCCCCCTTTTATTCATTCTACCATAGAAGACTCGATTTTCGTACTGCTTTTCATATCGCTTTTGATCCTGCAGCGATCAGCAGACGGGTGACAAACCAAGGCAATCGTCTGCATAAATGAGACCGCCCCTCTCTCTGGTCATCAAAACGGTGAAACATTCAGAAAAAGAGAGCCTGTCGATCGGCAGATACGAGATCTGCCGGGAAACAGGCTCTTTGAGAGACGGATCAAAACTCAGTTTCTGTTTTCTCTTTCATCCTATACACAGGGTTTAATCATGTGTCCGTTTTCTGTTGACGATGTACAGCACTGCTCCCAGTGAGAGAATGGCGAATGCTGCATATGGCAGGATACCCGTATGCTGTACAGCCGTATCTGCAACCGGATCCTTTTCCGGTTTATCCTCGCCC
>DWYK01000081.1 GCA_019118705.1 Candidatus Merdibacter merdigallinarum
GTGGAAGTATGTGAAAGACTAAGTTCTACTTTGTCCCCTTCAAAGTGGAAATAAACTTTTCACTTCAGTCTTATTATAGTTGATATTTTAGCACTTTAAAGATGAGAGTGCTAAAAAATGGACAACCTGCCCTTCTCTGTCTATTTCTTTCTTTTGTTTTCACTTTACCGGATACAAAAGACCATCGATTGCTCGATGGCCGTTCGCTGCTTGTTTCTCCGGTGTGTTCCCGATCATCCGGCGTGGGGCCGCAGAAAGACAGACTTGCTCTGGGTCCACAGAAAACCGATGACATCCATCAGGAATTTCCGATCGCGGGCGCTCATCGAGCCAAGCTCACGAATGCCGTTGAGGCCCTGTCGCCATCCCATGGAATTGAAATCCGAGATCTGACGGATCTCCAGACGGTCCAGCACATGAAAGATCAGGTCGATATATGCTTTTCGTTGATCGTCTTCCTTGCTCATCAGGATCTCATTGATCGTCTGCTGGATGCGGTCGCTTTCCTCGCTCCATCCGCTGACCGTCACAAACCCGTCAGCCTCTACGCTCCAGTTGAACGCATCATGCTGGGACAATCCGTTCTCTCTGGCATCGATCACGGTCACTCCTTCTCGATGGCTGAGCAGCCGGCCGATGATCGTATCTTTGGGCACATAGGTGTGGATCCGATCCAGGATCGCTGTGCAGTCGTAACGTTCATAGAATGATGGACGAAAGCCCGGGCCGTCAAAGTTGTACACACGGGTAATGGCCGGCTGGATCGTCTGTTCGCGGATGGCCGCATACATCGCCAGATTGCCGCCTTTGGAATGTCCACCCAGATAGAGCGGCACCGCCAGTTGCTGTCGCCGGCGAAAGAGTCCCTTGCGCACGCAGTAACGCTCATAGATGTCCCGGGCATACTTCCAGGCGAGATTCTGCGAGGGGACCTCATCCAGATAGGTCAGCTTCATGTCTTCCTTCCAACCGATGATGCTGCTGTCGGTCCCGCGAAACGCGAGAAACAGCGAACCGTCGGGCAGTTGCATCGTCACTGCCGCAAACTGGATCTCCTGTGTTTCATCAAATACGCTCTGATAGCGCATCAGGCGCACCTGCGCATAGCGCCGGGTGTCGCTCAGCAGCCGCACCAGCTGTGGGATCCGGGTCGAATAAGCATAAGTCAAGGCAAAATCCGTTCCGGCGTTCTCTTGAAAAAACTGCTCACAGGCATCCGGAAGCAGGATCTCGCCTTCCGCGATGTTGTGCCAGTCCACATAGGCCAGTTCGCTGAAGATCAGCGCATCGATCTCCTGAAAGCCCCGTTCCGCGAAGGTAATGTCCTTTCGCAGCGTAATATAATCCATGATGTCCAGCATCTTGATTCACTCCTTTATCGCTATCAGTATAGCATCCCCATGGGAACATCGTAAACGTACAGATGTCCTTTCCTGTCCAAACACGAGCATCCGGCTTCGTTTCCGCATGCGCCCATGTTACAATAAAGACAGATATCTGATGCATGGAAAGGAGAAGATCAATATGCGTTTAAAAAACAGATCCGTCGTCGTGACCGGTGCCTCATCCGGTATGGGAAAAGCCATCGTGGAGTTATTTGTCAAAGAGGGCGCCAACGTCATCGCCGTCGCCCGACGAAAAGAGCGGCTGGATGCACTGGCTGCTTCTCTGAGCGAAGAAGCCGGCCGCATCATCGTCATGAAAGGTGACATCTCGCTGCGGGAAGACAATGAAGCGATGATCGAGCTGGCCCTGTCCAGCTTTGGAAGACTGGATGTGCTGGTCAACAATGCCGGCATCATGGATGACATGAGCCCGATCGGTGATGTGGAGGATGAGCGCTATGAACGTGTGATGAAGACCAACGTGTACGGTCCGATGTGCGCGATGCGCAAAGCGGTCGATGTCTTCACCAAACAGGAGAGCGGAGGAACCATCATCAACATCGCCTCGGTCGGTGGCATGCGCAGCGTTGCCGGCGCCGTATACTGCGCCTCCAAGGCAGCCCTCATCTCCATGACCAAAAACACGGCCTTCATGTATGCCCCACAAGGCATCCGCTGCAACGCCATCGCGCCCGGCGGGATCGAAACCGAGATCAGCACATCCATGGGTATGCCGAACATGAACGGTTATGGCCGCGTACAGACCGTACTGGCGGCCGCACCAAAACCAGGCCCTGCGCAGAGCATCGCCAACGCCGCACTGTTCTTGGCCAGCGATGAATCTTCCTACGTCAACGGTGATGTCCTCGTCGTCGACGGTGGCTGGATCGCCGGATAGCAGACCACTATTCTTTGTGCAAACAATAAAAGAAAGCTGCAGGGAACATCCGCTGCAGCTTTTCAAAAGAGCGCTTTGTCAGAAACAGAGCGCTCTTTTTCATATTCACTGTTTGTTCTTGATCGCTGCCTGTGCCGCTGCCAGACGGGCAATCGGTACACGGAACGGTGAACAGGAAACATAATTCAGTCCCACGCGGTGGCAGAACTCGATGCTGGCCGGATCGCCGCCATGTTCGCCACAGATGCCCAGCTTGATATCCGGACGGGTCTTTCGACCGGCAGCTGCCGCCATTTCGATCAGCTTGCCGACACCCTTTTGATCCAGGTGAGCGAATGGATCGCTCTCAAAGATCTTCTTCTCATAGTAATCCGACAGGAAACCGCCCGCATCATCACGGGAGAAACCAAAGGTCATCTGCGTGAGGTCATTGGTACCGAAGGAGAAGAACTCCGCCTCCTGCGCGATCTCATCGGCCAACAGTGCCGCTCTTGGGATCTCGATCATCGTACCGACCTTATAGGTCATCGACCGACCACTGTCTGCGATGATCCGATCGGCGGTCTCCGTAACGATCTTCTTGACAAAGCGCAGCTCTGCCTGATCGCCGACCAGCGGGATCATGATCTCCGGTTCGATCGTCCACTCCGGATGGCGCTTCTGCACATTGATCGCCGCTTCGATGACCGCAGTGGTCTGCATCTCTGCGATCTCCGGATATGAGACGGCCAGACGGCAGCCACGATGGCCCATCATCGGGTTGAACTCATGCAGGCTGACGACGATGCTGCGAAGCTCATCCGCTGCCATGCCCATCTCCTCTGCCAGATCGACGATATCCGCATCATTGGTCGGCAGGAATTCATGCAGCGGCGGATCCAGATAACGAATGGTGACCGGCATTCCTTCCATCGCTTCATAGATGCCTTCAAAATCACCGCGCTGCATCGGCAGCAGCTTCTCCAGCGCACGTTTGCGCTGTTCGACGGTCTTCGATACGATCATCTCCCGTACCGCCTTGATGCGATCGCCATCAAAGAACATGTGTTCCGTACGCACCAGACCGATGCCTTCCGCACCAAATCGAACGGCCTGGGCCGCATCACGCGGCGTATCGGCATTCGTGCGGATCTTCAGCTGGCGACGTTCATCCGCCCACTTCATGAAGCGTTCAAAGTTACCGCTGATCGCTGCCGGAACGGTCTTGATCGCCTGTCCGTAAATATGACCGGTCGAACCATCCAGCGAGATCCACTCGCCGCGATGATAGTCCTTACCGTTTACCGTAAAGTATCCTTCCTCTTCGTGCATGTCGATATCACCGCAGCCGGATACACAACAGGCGCCCATACCGCGGGCGACGACTGCCGCATGACTGGTCATACCGCCGCGCACGGTCAGGATGCCCTGTGCGACATGCATGCCCTCGATGTCTTCCGGGGAAGTTTCCAGGCGTACGAGCACGACCTTCTTGCCTTTGCCGGCTTCCTCGATCGCTTCTTCTGCCGTAAATACGATCTGGCCGCAGGCAGCACCCGGAGAAGCCGGAAGTGCAGAGGCGATCGGAACGGCCGCCTTGAGCTCCGCAGCGTCAAACATCGGATGCAGCAGCGCATCGAGCTGTTTCGGTTCCACCATCATCAGCGCTTCATCGACCGTCACCTTGCCCTCATCGACCATATCACAGGCAATCTGCAGTGCCGCAGCTGCCGTACGTTTGCCGTTGCGTGTCTGCAACATGAACAGCTTTCCTTTTTCGATCGTAAATTCCATATCCTGCATATTGCGATAATGATCTTCCAGGATGCCGCAGATCTCCACAAACTTATGATACGCCTGCGGTGCGACCTCTTTGAGCTGATCGATGTGCTGCGGCGTACGGATGCCCGCAACGACATCCTCTCCCTGCGCATTCATCAAAAATTCTCCGTACAGTTTGTTCTCACCGGTTGACGGATTGCGGGTAAAGGCAACGCCGGTACCACAGTCATTGCCCATGTTGCCAAAGACCATCATCTGTACATTGACCGCTGTGCCCCAGCTGCCCGGGATATCATTCATCTTGCGATAGTAGATCGCACGCGGATTGTTCCAGGAACGGAAGACCGCTTCGATGGCGCCAAACAGCTGCACGCGCGGATCGCTTGGGAACGGTTCCTTCAGTTCCTCCTCATAAAAGGCCTTGAAACGCTGGACCAGCGTCTTCATGTCCTCTGCATCCAGATCCAGATCGTCGCTGATGCCCTTTTCCTTCTTGACTTCATCGATGATCTCCTCAAAGCGGGCCTTGCTCAGTCCCATGACGACATCTGCGTACATCTGGATGAAACGGCGATACGAATCATAGGCGAAGCGGGCATTTCCCGTCAGCTTCTCCACACCGGCCACGACTTCATCATTCATACCGAGATTCAGGATGGTATCCATCATGCCCGGCATGGATGCGCGCGCACCGCTTCGTACCGATACGAGCAGCGGATCGTTCACATCGCCAAACTTCTTTTCTGCCTGTTCCTCCAGTTTGGCCAGATACTCTTCGATCTGTGCACGGATGTCCGCATTGATGCATTCTCCATCCGCATAATACTGATTGCATGCCTCGGTCGTAATGGTGAAACCATATGGCACCGGCATGCCCAATCGGCTCATTTCTGCGAGGTTCGCACCTTTTCCTCCCAGAAGCTCGCGCATCGTCTCGTTGCCTTCCGCAAAGAGATACACGAATTTTTTACTCATATAGATTCCTCCTTGATGAAAATGTAATCGGTTTCATCATTCATATGTTCATTATAATACAAATTGCATTATTTTCATAGCTTTTTCAGAAAGAAACGATGTGAATGATTTCACATCTCTCTGGCCGCCAATGCGAAAGGTCCGATCAAGGTTCGCAAAGATCCGCTGAAAACAGAGCCATCCACACAACGCAGACTTGCGATCACGCATCTTGAAGAATGAAAAAAGACCGCTGGGTCAAGCCTGCACAGCTCTCTCAGCGGTCAGATGGGTGTGAATGAGCGTATCTCCCGGTCAGGAGCGACGATACGCATCTACGATCATGCCGATGATCGCATCGGTATCAAATTTGCCGGTATTGATACAAAGATCGTAATTCTCTGCCTTTCCCCAGACACGGTCGGTATAGTACTGATAATAGTTGGAACGCCGTTTGTCCACCTTGCACAGCATCGCCTCATCGGCATCCTCCACATGATATTCATCGATGACCCGGCGCAGCCGTTCATCCATATCCGCGCAGAGATAGATGTTCAGCACATCCTCGCGATCCGCCAGCACATAGTCCGCACAGCGGCCGACGATGACGCAAGGGCCCTCGTTCGCAAGCTGTTCGATGATGTTTGCCTGTACCAGATACAGCTGATCGTTGATCGAATATTCGTAGATCCCGCCGGCCGGGGATCCCAGCGCATAGCCGATCGCACCCAGCACCTGATAAAAGCGTCCGGTCTCCTCGCCTTCGCTCTTGAATATCCGCTCATCGATGCCGCTTTCCTTGCTGGCAAGCTCGATCAGCTCCTTATCATAAAACGGAATGTCCAGTCGATCGGCCAGCAGTTTTCCGATTCCTCTTCCTCCGCTTCCAAATTGTCTTGAAATGGTAATGATCTTCTTTTTCATCCGGATCCCTCCTTCGTTCAACTTCATTATACATCATTTTCGTCCATTTGATACAAAAATGTAAACGTTTGCTTATTTTCTGTTTGTTTTTGCATGCCGCAGCATCTCCAGCTGCTGCATCCGCCGCCGCACTTTCTCCTCACTGCCATATCCGCTTGGCACATAATATTGATGTCCGCTCAGCGAATCAGGCAGACACTCCATATCGGTGATGGCATTCTCTTCATCGTGCGCATACCGATACCCCTCTCCATAATGCAGATCTTTCATCAGCGAGGTGACCGCATTGCGGATCTGCAGCGGGACCGGCTCCTTCATCGTCGCATAGGCATCCTTCTTCGCGGTTTCATAAGCGACGTAGAGCGCATTCGACTTCGGTGCCAGTGAGAGATAGGTGACCGCATGGGTCAGATGGACGCTGCACTCCGGCATGCCGATGTAATGCGCGGCCTGATAAGCGGCAATGCAGATCTCCAGTGCACGGCTGTCGGCCATTCCGACATCCTCGCTGGCAAATCGAACGAGACGGCGAGCGATGTAGAGCGGATCTTCCCCCGCCTCCAGCATCCGTGCCAGCCAGTAGATCGATGCCTGCACATCGCTGTTGCGCATGGACTTGTGCAAAGCGCTGATCAGATTGTAATGTTCTTCTCCCTTTTTATCATAGAGAAAGGACTTGCGGCTCGTGCACTGTTCGATCAGCGCTTTGTCCACACACAGCTGCCCTTCCTTCTCCACCGCGTTGAGCACGGCCATCTCCAGGGTATTGAGCGCTGTGCGGGCATCCCCTGCCGCAAAGGCGGCGATCAGTTCGATACAACCTTTCTCCACCACGATGTTTCGCTCTCCAAAGCCTTCCTTCGTGGTCATGGCACGCTGCAGCAACGTGCACAGATCCCGTTCTTCCAGCGCTTTCAGCACGAATACCTTACAGCGGGACAACAGCGCCGAGTTGATCTCAAAGGACGGGTTTTCCGTCGTTGCCCCGATGAGGACGATGCTGCCGTTTTCCACATAAGGCAAAAACGCATCCTGCTGTGCCTTGTTGAATCGATGGATCTCATCGACGAACACGATCGTCCGCTCTTTCAGTCGGGCACCTGCCTGAGCCTGCTTCATCACTTCCCGAATCTCTTTGATCCCGCTGCTGACCGCACTGAAATTGATGAAGGCCGCCTGCGTCTGCTGCGCGATGATCCTGGCCAGCGTCGTCTTCCCGACGCCCGGCGGCCCCCAGAAGATCATGGACGGCACCATGTCATTTTCGATCAGCTGCCGCAGGATCCTTCCTTCGCCCAGCAGATGCTGCTGACCGACATAGTCCTTCAGCGTCCTGGGCCGCATGCGGTTTGCCAAAGGTTCATTCATCCCTGTATGAAATAACGCTCCCTGTTCCATCATTCTCACCTTGCTTCCCTTTCATCATATCATATTTTCCGCACTTCCTCATTTATAAAAAAAGCTGTCCGTTCCGACAGCTAACTTACGCGTACTTTCCCACACACCGGATAATTCGGGCAGGACTCATTGCAGGCGTTCTCCACGACTTTGCGCAGTGCCTGTGGTACCATCGCCGTGATCTCGTCATCGTCATAACCGACTACCATGTTCTTTTCCGAGATCATGATCGGACGCTTCAGGATGGAAGGGCTCTGCTTCACGATTTCGACCAGACGGGAGACGGAAAGATCGTCTATATCACAATCCAGCTGCTGAAATGCCTTGGAGCGGACCGATATGATATCCTCTGTTCCATTTTCACAGCGAGATAATAAATACTTGATCTCATCTTCCTTCAGCATCGTCGTAAAGATGTTCTTTTCGACAAAAGGAAGCTGATTGTCCTTCAGCCACTGCTTGGCCTTGCGGCAGCTGGCACATCCGGGTGATGTATACAAAATGATCATTCTTTTCATCACTCTCCTTTTTATTCATTATACCCCAACTGCACACGAAAAGGTATAACAATTTTTGTGAACCTCTTGCCAACCTCCTGCATTCGTTGTATGATGTCAGTGAATCTGCTGTGAGAAAGAATGAGTAGCTGTTTTTCTCCCTTCCTCAGAGAGTCTGCGTTTGGTGCAAGCAGACGAACAGGAAAATGGCGAATTGGGACTTTTGAGCATATTCCGGCAGCCCCGATACAGCTGTGAGTGACCGCTCATCAGGCGGTAAGCTGGGTGGTACCGCGTGCTTCTACGTCCCTGTCACAGGGCTTTTTTTATTTCAGGAGGTAGTTTTATGCAGACGATGTTAAGCGGCATCAAGCCGACCGGACGACTGACGCTGGGCAACTATATCGGTGCCATCCGCCAGTTTGTAGAGTATCAGGATGAATATGAGATGTATATCTTCATCGCCAACCTGCATGCCATCACCGTGGCAGAGGATCCCACTGAGCTCAAGCGCAATACGAAGGATCTGATCGCCCTCTATCTGGCATGCGGACTGGACCCGCAGAAAGTGACGCTCTTTTTGCAGAGCGATGTCCATCAGCACGCTGAGCTGGGATGGATGCTCACCTGCCACACTTATATGGGCGAACTGCAGCGCATGACCCAGTACAAGGACAAGACCGCAAAGGGAGAGACCGGGATCACCGCCGGCCTGTTCACCTATCCTTGCCTGATGGCGGCGGATATCCTGATGTACGATGCGGATTTCGTACCGGTCGGCGTCGATCAGAAGCAGCATGTCGAACTGGCCAGAGACCTGGCAGAGCGTTTCAACAACCGGTATGGGGAGACCTTCCGCATCCCGCAGCCGCTGACCCCGAAGGTCGGTGCTAAGATCTATTCCCTGCAGAATCCGACCAAGAAGATGAGCAAGTCCGAAGCCAATCCGAAAGGGACGATCGATCTGCTCGATGATCCGGCACAGGCCCGCAACAAGATCAAATCAGCCGTGACGGATTCACTGGGCGTCGTCAACTATGATCCGCAAAACCAGCCGGGCGTTTCCAACCTGCTCATGATCCATTCATCTTTGAGCGGAGAGTCCATCGATGCCATCGTCGAGCGTTACCAGGGAAAAGGATACGGCGAGCTGAAAAAAGAGGTCGGCGATATCGTATTCGACTTCCTGAGCGATCTGCAAAAGCGCTACAAAGAAATCGTCGCCAGCGGGGTGATCGAAGAAGTGCTGCGGGAAGGCAACGCCAAAGCATCCCGGATCGCAGAAAAAAAGGTGCGCAAGGTAAAGAAAAAGCTCGGCTTTCAGATCTTAAAATAACAAGTAAAAAGCAGTTTTTGCATCCTATGGGCAAAAACTGCTTTTTGTCTGTACGCTTTTTGGATCAGAAGATCAGAAAAAACGCCAGAACGACGATTCCCAGGGCGATACGGTAATAGCCGAACACCTTGAAATCGTGTTTCTTGATGTAGGCCATCAGGAAACGGATGACCAGCAAGGAAACGATGAACGCACTGAGCATGCCGACAAACAGCAGCCCCAGCTCCATCCCGCTGAAAGCGAGACCAAACTTCACCAGTTTCAGCAGACTGGCCCCAAACATGACCGGAATGGCCAGAAAGAACGTAAACTCCGCGGCGATCGTACGGCTGACACCGATCATCAGCGCACCGATGATCGTTGCGCCGGAACGGGAGGTTCCCGGGAAAATGGCGGCGATCAGCTGGAAGATGCCGATGATCAGCGCATCCCGATAGGTGATCTGTGACAGCGCCGTCACACGGGCACGCTGATACCGGTTGCGGTTTTCCAGAAAGAGAAAGGCCAGACCTACGAGGATGAGCATGATGGCGACGACGACCGAGTGATACAGATGCTCATTGAGCCAGTCATCAAACAGAAGACCGACGATGGCTGCCGGAATGCAGGCAACCAGGATCTTGAACCACAGTTGTAAGATGTCATAACGCAACAGCGGACGGTTCTTATTGGACAGATTCAACGGAAACAGCTTTTTCCAGTACAGCAACACGACCGCCAGGATCGCTCCCAGCTGTACGACGACGAGAAACACCTCCCAGAAGCTCGCGGAGACATTCATCGGCAGGATCTCCTCCAACAGGATCATATGCCCCGTCGAACTGATCGGCAGCCATTCCGTAATTCCCTCCACGATTCCATAAAAGATCGACTTCAATATTTCTAAAACATCCATGGACAGACTCCCTTCTAAAGCAGCTCGCGCACCATCTGCTTGAAGATGCGCCCACGCTCCTCATAATTATGAAACTGATCAAAACTGGAACAGGCCGGTGACAGCAGGACCACATCGCCCGGTCGTGCATGCGCACACGCTTCCTCCAGCGCTTCCTTCATCGTAAGACGGCAGATGCAATTTGTAAAGACATCCGCAAACTTCTCCCTGGTTTCCCCAAAGGCCACACACAGTTTGACGCGGTCGTCAAACCGTTTCAGATCATCGAAGGGAATCCCCTTGTCATGCCCGCCGGCCAGCAGGATGATATTGGACGGAAACGAGGACAGTGCCGCCGCAGCCGCATGTGTGTTGGTCGCCTTGGAATCGTTGTAGAACCGAACACCGTTTGCTTCCCCGATATACTCCAGGCGGTGCTCCACCGAAGTAAAGGAAGCAGCTGCCGCCTGGATATCCGCGATGGATACCCCCATGCGATAGGCCATGCAGGCAGCGATCATCGCATTGCATACATTATAGTCACCGACGATCTTCAGCGTGTCGATGGAAAACAGCATCGTATCGTGCAGCCACACCTTGCCATCTCGGCAATACAGGTCGACATCGCTTCGTTTCATCGAGAAATCGATGATCTGACAGGGAATGTCCTGCGCATACTGCAGGATGAGCGGATCATCGACATTGCGCAGAAACCAGGCATCCGGGGATGCATTCTGATAGATGCGCATCTTGCTGGCATAGTAATCCTCCAGCGAATCCATATAATCCAGATGATCCGGAGCCAGATTGCAGACGACGCTGACGAGCGGCGAAAACTGTTCCATGCCCAGCAGCTGAAAATTGCTCAGCTCCAAAGCGACATCCTTCTCCTCATCCTCATAGCGCTCGGCAAGCTCACACAGCGGATAGCCGATGTTCCCGGCAACCAGCGCATCTCCCTTGCGGCGAAGCATCTCATACAGCAGCGATGTGATCGTCGTCTTGCCATTGGTGCCGGTGATCGCACCGTAACGGAAATGTCTGGCATAGCGATAAGCGATCTCAACTTCCGTATAGATCGGCACTCCCTTTTCCACGAATGCCTTTACCAGCGGCACCCGATAAGGAATGCCGGGATTTTTGACGATGAACGCCCAGGACTTCTCCAGCAGCCACTGCGGGTGACCGCCGTCTGCCACCGTGATGCCTTCTGCGATCAGCTCTTCTCTTTCTTCCAGCTTTCGGCTGTCGGTCAGCGTCACCGCATGCCCGTGCTTCTTCAGCAGGCGTGCAGCGGCCTTGCCGCTACGGGCCGCACCGATGATCAGAACTTCCGCCATTTCACATCACCCCCAGCAGCAGACCGATGAGCGCAAATACGAAGCCCATGCACCAAAACAGCGTGACGACCTTAGTTTCCTTCATGCCGCACAGCTCAAAGTGATGATGGATCGGCGCCATCTTGAACACACGCTTTCCCGTCCGTTTGAAATGTGTCACCTGGATCACTACCGACAGCACCTCGATGACGAACACACCGCCGATGATGACCAGCAGCAGTTCCTGCTTCGTCACCATGGCGACCGCAGCCAGCAGACCGCCGATGGCCAGCGAACCCGTATCGCCCATGAAGATCTTTGCCGGATGCAGATTGAAGCGCAGATAGCCCAGAAGCGATCCGACCACACACAGCAGAAACAACGCCAGCGAGCGCTCCCCCTGCAGCAGTGAAAATATGATATAAGGAAACAGAGCGACGATGCTCACCCCGGCGCAGAGTCCATCCAGTCCATCGGTCAGGTTGACCGCATTGCTTTCGGCGGTGAACATGAGGAAGACGAGAAAGAAGTACAGCCAGCCCAGATCAAAGCGCCAGCCCACCAGCGGCAGGATGACCTCGGTGGAGGCCGTCGTCCGATACATCAGAAAGAACACGACCGCCAGCAGAGACTGCAGCGCAAATTTGACCCCCGGACGAAGCCCCTCATTGTTCTTCTTGACGACGATCAGATAATCGTCGATAAATCCGATGAGGCCATAGCCGACATACGCGAGGATGACGATCTGGATGCTGCTCTGCGTCAGTGCCGCAGGGCGCATCAGCGCAAATACCAAGATCGGAACGAGGATGAACACGATGCCGCCCATCGTCGGTGTCCCGTTCTTCACCTTGTGCGAGGCAAGTCCCTCCTCCCGTTCCGTCTGTCCGAATTTGATCTTATGTAAGTAGCGGATCACCCCGGGCATCACCAGCAGAGTGATGACCAGCGTGACCAAAAACGCTACGAGAAAGTCCAACTGAATCACGCACGTTCCTCCTTTTCCCTCAGTGCGCGGCAAAGGATCGCGGCATCGTCAAACGCATATGCCCGGCCATTGATGAGCTGGATCTTCTCATCGCCTTTGCCAACAACGAGTATTATATCATCATTCCCGCTCTTTTTCACTGCAAATTTGATCGCGTGCGCGCGCTCCTCAAAAATCATGATGTTGTCTTGTGCCCGCTGTCGCATCTGTGCGAAGATGTCGGTCAGCGCTTCCCCGCGCGGATTGTCGCTGGTAAAGATGCACAGGTCGCTGCAGGAAGACGCTATTTCCCCGATGCGCGCCCGTTTGCCCGCATCCCGTTCTCCACCGCAGCCGATCACGGTGATGATCCGACGGTGTGCGATCTCCCCTACGCTTCGATACAGTGCCAGACAGGCGCTGGCGGTATGCGCGTAATCGACAAAGGCGAGCGGACGGGTCCATACCTTCTGCATCCGTCCATCCAGCGGCACCAGCGCGCGGATCGAAGCCTGCAGCCGGCGGACCGGTATGGCGAGCAGATGACACAGCGCGATGACCGCCGTCAGGTTCATCGCCTGAAAGCGGCCGCAGACTGCCGTTTCATAACGGTCACCGTTGACCGAAAACCGCAGGCCGGTCCGCACTGTCTCCACATCGTGCAGGTAAAAATGCGACAGCCGGGTGCCGTAAGTGACACAGTTTCCCTCCACCAGCGGATACAGCGCGCGCAGGCGGGGGTCGTCATGATTGACGATGATCCTTCCCCCTGCCTTCCGATAGTGTCGCAATGCATACTTCGCATAGCGATAATGTGCTTCGCAGTGGTGAAAATCCAGATGATCGCTGCGGATGTTCGTATAGAGGATGTGATCAAAAGTGAGACCGGCGATGCGTTTCTGAGCGATCGCATGGGAGCTGACCTCCATGATGACGCAGCGAATGCCGACGTCCCGCCCCTTTTCGATCAGACGTACGAGCTCACACAGCGAAGGGGTCGTGTGCACGCTGTCCTCCTGAAAGGCTTCACACAGCACATGATGGGTACCGATCCACAGACAGGGCATCTCATGTGAGAGGCACTGGTAGAGAAAATAGGCCGTGCTGGATTTCCCGTTGGTGCCGGTGATCCCGATGCACAGCAGATGTTCGCACAGACCGGGATGGCAACAGGCGATCAGCTGACGAAGCACCTGTTCCACATCTTCCACCGCATAGACATCCGCCCGCGGATCAATATGTCCGCACACGACGACTGCTCCCTTCACCAGCGCATCCTCGATGTAGCGCTCCGCTTTCGCATTGCGGGCGACGAAGACCCAGTCTCTGCCGACCCGCCGGCTGTCGTCATGGATGCCGGCGATCACACGCGGATCGCTGCAGGCGATGCCCATAGCATTCAGCGCCTCATTCAAACGTATCTTCTCCAAGGTAGATCCACACCCTTCCTTCCTCACTGAGCGTCGTACCGCCGGCCGGCAGCTGATCGATCACCGTATCGCCCTCGCCGATCAAGGTAAAGCGGACCCCTTCCTGACGGACATCCGCTTTGTCTCGTCCGATGAAGTCTTCCACGACGATGGCCTCGGTCTCCGGCCACACCAGTTTCTTTTCCAGCTGTTCCTCGCTTTTCTCAACGTCCATATATGCCAGGATGTCTTCATACATCGCCTTCACGACCGGGGCGACGACCGTACCGCCATACTGCACATCGTTTTGCGGCGCATCCACCGCTACATACAAAACGATGCGGGGATCCTCCATCGGTGCCGCCGACAGAAAAGAGAGAATGTATTCATTTGCGAGATATTCCCCATTGACCGCCTTCTGTGCGGTCCCGGTCTTCCCTCCGATGCGATAGCCTTCGATATATGCATTCTTTCCGCCACCGTTGGCGACCACGCTCTCCAGAGCATAGCGCATCAATTCGCTGGTCTCCTCGCTGATGACCTGCCGTTTCGCCTTTGGCTGCACCTTTGCCAGCACATCCCCGCTGATGGGATCCACGATGCTTTTGGTGATGTGGGGCGTATACAGCGTACCGCCATTGACGATCGCGCTGAATGCGCAGACCAGCTGGATCGGGGTGACCGAGATGCCCTGTCCGAAGGCGACCGTCGCTGCCTCCAGTTCGCCCATCGCTTCCCGCTCAAAGAAGATCCCGCTGCTTTCCCCCGGCAGATCGACACCGGTCTTTTCTCCAAAGCCAAAGCGTTTGACAGAGTCGTAGAGACGATCGATCCCCATGCGGCGGCTGATCTCGACAAAGCCCGGATTGGACGAGTTCTCCAGCACCTGCAAAAACGTCTGCAGGCCATGACCGCCGGCCCGCCAGGACTTGATGCGGGCACCGCCGACGATCTCATACCCTCTGTCGTAGTAGGTATCCGTAAACATATCGAAGAGATCCAGCTCCAATGCCGAGGCAAAGGTGACGGACTTGAAGGTCGATCCCGGTTCAAAGCTCATCCAGATCGGCAGATTGCGGTTGATGATATCCGCATCATACTCCGCATAACTGTTTGGATCAAAGTCGGGTTTGGAGACCATGGCCAGGATCTCTCCGGTATCCGGATCCATGGCGATCGCCAGCGCCTGTTTGGGTTCATAGCGTTCCATCAGATTGCGCATCTCCCGCTCCACGATGTCCTGTATGTGTGAATCGATCGTCAATACGACGTTGAGCCCATTGCCGCTGGCCTCGTAGGTTTCCTCATACAGCGTGACATTCTGCCCTTTCGCATCAAACGGGATCTTCAGCGATCCGCGCTGTGCCTGCAGCACTTCATCGTACTGCAGTTCCAGACCTGCCAGCCCCTGATTGTCGATGCCGGTAAAGCCCAGCACCTGTCCCAGATAGCTGCCTTTGGGATAATAGCGCCTGGCATCCGTCACGAGATAGACACCTTCCATCTCCAGCGCTTCGATCGCAGCTGCCTGTTCGTCATCGATCTGCCGCCCTTCCGGCTGCAGCTTCTGTGTGGATACCCGGTTGGTCAGCTTCTCATAGAGCACTTCCTCATCCGCCTGCAAGATCGCTGCCAGCTGCCGGGCGGTCTCCTTTGGATCCTCCAGCTGTGCCGGTACGACGACGACCGAAGTGGCCGGCATGTCCTGGGCCAGTACGGTGCCATCGCTGCTGAGGATGCTGCCGCGAGTACCGGCCACGGCAAAGTCCCGCTGCCACAGGTTCATCGCCCGCTCCAGGATCGCATCATGATGGATGATCTGCTCATAGCCCAGCTTGGACAATATACAGGCAAAGATCAGCATCGTACACAGATAGATGCACCGGATCCGTTTCTTCACTTTTCCTCGCAGCATGTCACATCACCACTTCATCGTATGCACCATGGCCAAAAAACATGAAGATCTGCCGGTCCTCCTCATTCCTAACGCTATTTTTTACAGAATATACTTGCTTTTTTTACGCACAGATGATAATATGTATAAGCAAATTGCGTAAAAATATCGCGTAAAGGAGGTAAGCAGTATGTCAAAAGTATGTGCAATCACTGGTAAAGGACCTTTATCAGGAAACAAGCGTTCACACTCAATGCGTGCGACTCGCCGTAAATGGAATGTCAATTTACAGAAAGTGAAAGTTATTGTTGACGGAAAGCCACAGACACTTCGCATCAGTGCCCGTGCTCTGAAAACATTGAAAAAGAACAACGCGATCTAGTAAATACATCAGAAAAACAGGCAGGGCCTGTTTTTTTTGTCGGTAAAAAGGTGTGGTGTCTTTCTCGTGACACCACACCTTTTCTGTCCTCTTTTCCCTTCTGCTCATCCCCGGCGCATGCTTTCCAGCACGCCCAGTTTCTTGCCGTCTTCATTGCATGGATAAAACTGCCGGGTGATGACCATGCTGCCTTTTTTGTGATATTCCTTGTCGAGGTAATCCAGATAGGTTCCCGGGGTGATCAGTCCCCGCATGCTCAGGACATCGGTTCCCAACCGGCCGATGATCGAATCTGCCAGCAGCACACAATTGGATCCCAGGGCAAAATACGTCTTGAAGCGACCGTCCACGAATTTATAGAACTGCGCTCCGGTCTTGCAGACGAGCCGGGATGGATAATCCTCCTGATAATCCTGGGGATGATCAAAACCGTTTTCCCGTTCGATCTTCGTATGCCAGCGGATTCCCTTCGCCACGATGCGGTTGATCGCCTGACGGATCTGCGCCTTCTGTTCCTCATTGAGCCGCAGCCCATAGACGAACAGGTTGTTCTTTTCCACGGAGAGGTAGTTTTCGATCGTCGATTCGATCGGCGAAAGAAAAAAGACGCCGTCACCGATCACGCTGTTGAGTCGATAGCTCTCCGTATCATAATTTCCATAAGAGATGATCGTTCCTTCAAAGCCGATGTCCACATGTCCCAGCAGACCGAATCCGCTGTTGGTCACATGCACATAGACCTCCAGATCCGGCTCGGCGCTCTCGCTGTGATCATCTTCTTCAAATTCGTCGTTCTCTTTCAGATATGCATTGATATCATTGAGCGTCTTGGCCGGGATGATCGCACAGATGATGGCCGGCAGCGTGATACGGATCTTGCGTGTCACCCGGTTTCGCGTCTTGCTGGAGAGCGAGTCAAAGCCATCCCGAAAATAAGTGAAACCCAGCAGGATGAAATAGATGCCCAGCAGGATCA
>DWYK01000082.1 GCA_019118705.1 Candidatus Merdibacter merdigallinarum
CTCGCCTGCACCTCGCGATACAAACCTTGGGAGTCGCTTTAGGGTTCGTCGGCAACTACGCCCCGGTGGACTTTCACCACAGACTGACGGCATGCCCGTCATACCCAAAAGCGGATGGATCACATACAAGCTCCATCCGTTTCCCATAACAATAAACCTGAGAAGATCCCTTGCCTTCAGTCATCTGCCGGAGCTTGGTCGGACAGCCGACACCGGATCGAAGGGCGTAGGGTCTCCTCGATCTCCAGCAGGTCCATCGCTTCCTCATAGCGGATCGACAGGTGTTTCGACAACGATCGCACGCAGGCCACATTGCTTTCTTCCTTGCCTTTGCTTTCCCCTAACAGAAGTCCTTTCTCCATTCCCTTATCGATGAATATCTGGCTCAGATCGCACATACGATCGACCTCCATCTCCTTCGTCATCAGTATACCATACTTTTCCGCCAGCCGCTTCCCCTTCTCTTCCTCACTTCTCATATATGGAAAAGCTCCGGAATGCACGGAAAACAGGATCGATCGTTTGAAGAACATTTACGGCTTTTCTAAACGCGGGGCCTGCCGGCTGAAATCGTCCGAAAAATGAACCGACTGCTCTTGTGTGAAAAAAAGGCCGTACAGCCAAAACGACCGGTATGCAGTCGCTTCACTGTCAGGGCCTTTTTGTCCGATACATTGCTGAAACAGATCATTCTCCCTTTAAATAGGAGAGGATCTCTGCCGCATTGGTATCCGGCTTTGCCTTTTCAAATACCTTTTCGATGATGCCGTCTTCGTCGATGACATAGGTCGTCCGTACGACGCCCATGCTGACCTTGCCATACAGCTTTTTCTCCTTCCAGACATCATATGCCTGGATCGCTTCCAGTTCCGGATCCGACAACAGAAGGAACGGCAGCGCATATTTCCTGATAAAATTGCTGTGTGAACGCTGCGAATCCTTGCTGATGCCGATCACCGTAACATCCATCTGCCGAAAATCCTCATAGGCGGCCGCAAACGCACAGGCCTGCCGTGTACAGCCCGGTGTGTTGTCCTTCGGATAAAAGTAGACCACTACTTTTTTCCCTGCAAAATCGCTTAAAGAGATCTTTTCTCCCGCTTCATTCATCAGTGTGAACTGCGGTGCTTTCATTCCTGCCTGTAACATGTTTTCCTCCTTTTATCGCACAAATACATATCGGTGCGCATCCGAGCGGCTCGGATCAAAATGATAACGCATTCGGTCAAACTGCCGGATCTCCTCCACATCGCTCACCTGATTCTCACAGAGATAGCGCACCATCTCACCTCGGGCCATCTTCACATAGACGCCCTTTTCTCTGAGAGCGCCATCCGGCTGCTGCTCGGCAAAGATGACATCGACCATGCGGATCGGACCCTCAACATAGCGCGAGATGCAACGGCTGTATTCCGCACTTGCCAGGTTCAGGATCACATTTTCATCCTTCGTCAGCTCTTCATACAACAGAGGGCCCCAGAAGTCATACAGGCTGGTACAGAAATCCGTCCGCAGCCTTGCCTGCATCTCCAGCCGGTAAGGAACGATTCCGTCAAGCGGCTTCAGCACGCCGTAAAGACCGGAAAGGATGCGCAGATGCTCTTGCGCATACGCAAACTGTGCATCTTCAAACACGGACGGTGCCATATACTGATACTGAATACCTTCATAAGAAAGCAGGGCCGGCTCTCCCTTTTGATCCAGATCCATCCGCTGATAGCGTTCATAATTCAGTCTGGCCAGCGCATCATTACAGCCAAGCAGCCGACGAAGCTCTTCCAGAGAAAGTGTTTTCAGATGATCCGCCAGCTGCCTGCTCTGTTCCAGAAAGACCGGTATGCTGCGCGCATCCACTCCGTCGACCTCACTGCGCATCTTCTTTGCCGGTGATACGATGATCTTCATTCCCTGCTCCTTCTCCTTCCATTTCTATCAGGAAGCGACCTTCTCAAACATCTCGGCCCCAACGCCGCAGATCGGGCATTTAAAATCTGGCGGCAGCGGATCGCCTTCATAGATGTAACCGCAGACCCTGCATCGATAGCGGACGGCTGGTCCACTTTCTTCCTCTGCCTGATACGTCGGCGCATGTTTTGGGCTCTTGCCCTTGATGACATCATGATAATAAGCGTAGGTCATCGCGGTTCCCGGATGAAGTGAGCGCGCATCGATGACCTCCCCCAGAAAGACGGTATGGGTCGCCGTTTCCATCGTATCGATGATCCGGCAGACGATCGCCCCCATCGCATCATTTACGACCGGAACACCTTCCACCATCGTGCAGGCGACCGTTTCAAATTTGTCCACGTCTCTTCCGCTTTGAAACCCGAACGTTCCGATCAAAGCGGGGTCACTGTCTTGCGCCAAGATCGATACTGCGAATTTCCCGCATTTTTTCATGCAGGCATTGGTGTAATTCTCATGATTGACGCTGACCGCGATGCTCATCGGCGCAGACGTGATCTGCATCACGCTGTTGGTGACACAGCCCGTCGGACGTTCACCGTCCATCGTCGTCGTCAGGTAAACGCCATAAGACAGATCGTACAATACTTTTTTATCCATGTGTGCTTCCTCCTGTCTATCTTTTGTTCTCTATTGTCAGTATGCACTTTTTTTACCGGTTTGTCGAGCCGTCTGACCGTTTCTTTTCTTTTTTCATCACATCTGCTAAGATAGAAAAAAAGGAGGCGCTCTATGTCAACATCGAAGATGGCCATCCCGCAGGGATGGCAGCTGCTGCCGATCGTGGAAACCATTCCTTCCACCAACACCTGGCTCAAGGAACATGCAGAACACCTGCAGGACAAAACGATCCTCATCGCCAGAGAACAGACACAGGGCCGAGGACGCAGCGATCGAAGCTTTCATTCTGCCAGAGACAGAGGGCTGTATCTCTCCGTCCTTTTGAAGGAAACGATCTCGGACCTGCCGCTGACCAAGCTGACCGCTCTGTGTGCACTGGCCGCCCATCGCGCCATAAAGGAGAGCTGTCAGCTGACCACACAGATCAAATGGGTCAACGATATCCTCTGTCAGGAACACAAGCTGGCCGGGATCCTGTGTGAGGCACTGTATGAAGGGACACGTCCCAAGGCCTTTGTCATCGGTTTTGGCATCAATGTATTCTCACAGGAGTTTCCGCCCATGGACAATCAGCCGGGAGCGATCGCAGATTTCTCGCCCATCGCGCCTTCGATGAGCGCCCTGACCTTTGCCCTCCTCCGCCATCTCGATCTCTGCCTGCAGCACATCGACGATCCCAAAGGGATGGAGGAATACCGTATGGCCAGCTGTGTCCTTCACCATACGGTCCAGATACAGGAAGGACACCGCAGCTATCCGGCCGATGTGATCGGCATCGACGACGATGGAGCACTGCAGATCCGCGTTGGAACGGAAGTACGTACCCTGCGAAGCGCAGAGATCCATATCCGTCCGGCCAATGATGTCCCATCGAAAACGAACCGCAATGCTCGATGATCAACAAAGAGCCCCATTCGCTTTGACCGGATCCATGACAAAAAACCTTCCGACACACCGGAAGGTTCTTTTTACATGTGTTCTGCGGCATCCAAAGAAATCACACCAAGGCCTGCCGTTATCCGTTCTTTGCCTCCAGCACCGTGATCACATGATCGATCATGCTTTTCCCGTCCATCGTCCCATACGCCTTCATATCGATGGCCTCCACCGCGCAGTTCGGGCAGTCTTCCTTCACCTTCCCCGGCATGTAGTGCACCTGCGGGCCCAGCAGGACCATATCGGCATCCTTTTCATGCTCCCTCGCCTCCGCTACCGGATACGCATGGATGTCACATGCATAGTTTCGCTCCTCCGCCGCTGCCTGCATCTTTGTCACCAGCATGCTCGTGCTCATGCCGGCAGCGCACAACAATATGATCTTTCTCACAGTTCTCTTTGTTTCGTCGCTGTCCCGTTGCGATGGCGCTGCTGCTTTTTGGTCAGTGTCACCTGCATGGACAGCAGGCTCCTTTTGATTTCATTTTAGCGCTGTTTTCATCCATACGCAACGAAAATCCCGTTTCGGCCCCATCCGTCACGGCCGTTTCCCCGGCAGGCAAAAGCGGGGAAATTCCCTTTAATTTCGCTTTCTTCGCTTGCATGGTCCCCCTCTTTATTATATGATTATGGAAGTAAGCGGAAAGGATGTAATCTATGTCGAAAAAAGTAAGAACACGTTTTGCGCCGAGCCCGACCGGCTACATGCACATCGGTAATCTGCGCACAGCATTATTTGAATATCTGATCGCCAAGCATGAGGGGGGCGACTTCATCCTGCGCATCGAGGACACCGACCAGGGCCGTCTGGTGGAAGGGGCCACCGATATCATTTACGATACGCTCAAAGCGGTCGGCCTGCAGCACGATGAGGGACCGGACATCGGCGGTGACCATGGACCGTACGTGCAGTCCCAGCGCCTTCCCATGTACAAGAAATATGCGGAAGAACTGGTGGAACTGGGCGGTGCCCACTATTGTTTCTGCAGCGAGGAGGAGATCGAACGCCAGCGCAAGGAAGCAGAAAGCCTGGGCATTTCCTTCAAATATGACGACCCTTGCAAACACATCTCGTTAGAGGAAGCCAAGGCACGTGTCGCTGCCGGAGAACCGTATGTCATCCGTCAGACGATCAAGAACAACCAGGAGACCTATTTCGACGATGAGGTCTACGGCCGCATCGAAGTGGACAGCGATGTGCTGGATGAGCAGATCCTCATCAAGTCCGACGGCTTCCCGACCTATAACTTCGCCAACATCATCGATGACCATCAGATGGAGATCACCCACGTCGTACGTGGAAATGAATATCTCTCTTCCACGCCGAAATACAATCTCATCTATCAGGCGTATGGATGGGACATCCCGACGTATGTCCATGTACCGCCGGTCATGAAGGATGAGCACCACAAGCTCAGCAAGCGCAACGGCGATGCCAGCTTCCAGGATCTGGTTGCGAAAGGATATCTGCCGCAGGCGATCTTGAACTATATCGCGTTGCTGGGATGGTCACCGGAAAGCGATCAGGAGATCTATACGCTGGAAGAACTGATCCAGGTATTCAACATCGCACGCATCTCCAAAAGTCCGGCCATCTTTGACATCGACAAGCTGACCTGGATGAACGGGGTCTATCTGCGCAACATGAGCGTGGAAGAGTTCCATGCGCTGATCCTGCCGATCCTGCAGAAGAGCATCCATCGCAAGGTCGACCTGATGGCCGTCGCAAGGATCCTGCAGCCGCGGATCGACATCCTCTCTCAGATCGAAGAGAGCGTTGACTTCATCGATGAGCTGCCGGAATATGACTGCCAGATGTACATCCACAAAAAGATGAAGACCACGCCGGAGATTTCTTTGAAGGCACTGGAAGCCGCCAGAGCGGCGCTGGCCGACCTGGAGGACTGGTCCAGCGAAGAAACCATCCATGAGCTGCTGCTGTCTCTGCCAAAACAGCTGGAGATGAAGAACGGGCAGGTGCTCTGGCCGATCCGTACGGCCATCACCGGAAAGCAGTTCACACCGGGCGGTGCCATCGAGCTCACCTACATCCTCGGCAAAGAGGAAGTGCTCGCACGCATCGACAACGGTATTGTCAAGCTGAAGGCCGAAGGAAACAACTAAAATCAAAGACCGCGGATGCGGTCTTTTTTTCACGGTCCGGTTGACCCGTTCCGCACTTTTCGCTAGAATGTGTATGTTGTCTATCAGCGATCAGGAGGTCTTTTTATGAATATGTTCGCCAATCTCGAAAAAGAAGATGCACTTATCCTGGAACAGGCAGATCCGCAGTACCACCCGTTTCTGCGCCGGACGATCACCCGGTTAAAACAGGCCGGGCTGCCCGGTCGCCGCCGCAGCGTCTTTCTTTCAGAGCTGCTTGAACAGTGTCGCACGCATGCCCTGACAGAAGCGGATGCGGAACGGCGCTGTACCGAATTCATCCGGGAAGAACGTGCCCGCCTCTCCATCGGAAAACGACTGATACTGCAGTTTTCGGATCTGCCGATGGTCCTCTTCCTGTATGCAGGACTCTATGAGGTCGCGCTCGACCAGCTGCTGGACCCGCTGATCCATCAGGAACCCATCCACTGGATGTTCCCGCTGACGCTTTCCCTGCTGGTCAACACACTGATCGTCTACTTCATCATGCGCGTGCTGATCCGGCTGCTGGCACGTGCTTCCAGCACGGTGAGCCTGTACTACTGGATCGTCCTGCTGGTTGGATTTCTCGCCTTTCTGGGACTCACTTACCTTTCCCGCACGTATCTGACCATTTCCCTGTGCACCTGCCCGACCCTCGTGTTCATCGCCGTTACCGCACTGCTGGCATGGGGTGCCCTCACACTGTATCGAAACTGTGACCGATGATGCCGCCGTGTGCGGCTTTTTTTGTTTGGATGGCTTTGCGGACATCGCCTCCTGAAATCATCGATTTGATCTTACGGACGCAGATCGAAGATAAGCGATCCCTCTGTGTGTGAGAAGCCGATATTTCCTCCACCACCCGACATATGAAAAAAGGCATGTCGATCGATGACACGCCCTATTTCTCTTTACTCTTCCCGGATAAACGCACGGATCTCATCCATGCGCTCCTCCGTCTCATCATAGCCCAG
Organism: Candidatus Merdibacter merdigallinarum; assembly: GCA_019118705.1. Taxonomy (GTDB): domain Bacteria; phylum Bacillota_I; class Bacilli_A; order Erysipelotrichales; family Erysipelotrichaceae; genus Merdibacter; species Merdibacter merdigallinarum. The sequence continues at coordinate 6,642 of DWYK01000082.1, forward strand.
CTGGAACCATGGCTCCAGCAGCTTACGATCCGTCGTATAGCGGGTGATGCCCAGATCTTTATGCGGCCGCAGGATGAGTGCCTTTCCCTCTTCCTCCAGCTGCTTGACCTTTCCCCACTGTTCCTCATAACGGATGTGACGCTTGCGCAGGTTTTCTTTTACCTCTTTGTTTCCCGGATAAAACAGTCCGGCTGCACGCAGCTGCCAGTTCGGCGCTGGTTTGCGCACATAGTTTTCCTCTTTGGTGGAGATGAAGATGTGCTTCTTGTTTCCCCGGCGGATGCTCTGTTCGATCGGGATCATGTCGATCAGCCCGGCATCCATGTACGGATGTCCCTGAAACTGATACGGACGCGTCAGCAGAAACAGCGCACAGGCCGCCTTGACGAGCGTCTGTTCCTTGGGATCAAAATAGCTCTTGTCAAAATACTCGATCTGATTGGTATCCAGATTGTACAGACCGATGTCCAGCTGCGTCTCGCTGCCAAAGAACGTCTCTACATCTAACGGCGCGTGTTTTTCGATAAAATCACAGGTCGCCTGAATGCCGAACAAACCGCGTTCATGGATCAGCGGACGAATACCGACCGCGCTTTTCTGTGAAGCCGATTCCACTCCGGTCACGAACAGCCGTTCCCGCTGACGGGAAACATAAGCCAGCAGGATTTCCGCACCGGCGCTGATTCCGGCCGTATACGGAAGATATACCTCATGATCCAGCAGGCACTGCAGGACACCGGCTGAATAAGCAGCCTTCGTACCGCCGCCCTCACAGATCAAACCAACATTTTTTACCATTTTCCACACCTCAATCTCCCCAATTATACCCTACGTTTTTTTTATAGTAAAGAAAAAGCACAGGAAAAAATGACAAACCACACTTACCTGTCGATCATCAAAAAATGCTTTTAAATTCAAACGATTTGCCACTGACCGCCGTCTTCTCCACAGGAAAACGGGGGTTGTGCTGTTCCCCCGTCTCTTTCCGAACCTGTCATTTTCTACATCCCGTCACACATCAGATCTCATCCAGCGAATCGATGACTTTCTCAAACTGTTTGCGTTTGATCTGCAGACGATTGCCGTTGACGAGCACCCAGCCGGAACTGAGGTTTTCCTCGGCCAGCCGGCGCAGCTTGTTTTCACCGATGCGGAAGTATTTGGCCTCCTCCTCGATCGTCAGCGTATATTTCTCCCAGATCGGCACTTCTGTCTGGTTTGCCATATGTTCTCCTCCTCTTTTTACTGTCCCTTTTTGGCATCATTGGCATGACGGCGGCGATAGCGCTGCATGAACCCTTCATAGTTTTCCACCACCTGAGCGGCCGGACCATATTCTTTGACGAGACCGTCGTGGATCCACAGCACATCGTCACAAAGCTCCAGGATGCTGGCGTTGCTGTGGGAGACGATCATGACCGTCTTGTCATGATCCGAGATGATCTCCTTCATCTTCGCATAGCTCTTTTCTCGGAAGTTGATGTCCCCGACGCTGAGCACCTCGTCGATCAGGATGATCTCCGTATCCAGGATCGCCGTGATCGAAAAGGCCAGCTTGGAATACATACCGCTGGAATAAGAGCTGACCGGCTTATAGATAAAGTCTCCCAGCTCGCTGAATTCGATGATCTCCGGCAGACGGCGGCGGATCTCCTTCTCGCTGAATCCCAGCAGCAGCCCGGAGAGGAAGATGTTCTCAAACCCGCTGAGGTTGGACTGAAAGCCGACACCGATGGCCAGCAGAGAGAGGCGGTTGCCAAACGTGTTGATCTCCCCTTCATCCGGTGAAAAGACACCGGCGATCGTCTTGAGCAGCGTGCTCTTTCCGCTGCCGTTTTTGCCGATGATCCCGATGATCTTTCCCTTAGGAACGGTAAAGCTGACGCCCTTGAGCGCCTCATAGCAGTCTCTTCGCTGACGGATCTGTCCCAGGCTCTTGCGGACAGAGAATGATTTCATGCTGCGATAGATGACATGTACATCTTTCACTTCGATTGCGATCTCTTCCATGCCTACACCACCTTTACATAGCTGTTCTCATGACGGTACATCAAAAACAGCCCGATGCCCAGCAGCGCCAGGGAGATGATCAGCCAGTAGAGAAACAGCCAGGGATCCATCATCTCACCGTAGATGATGATCTGACGCAGCTCATCGATCAGATAAGCGATCGGATTGCAGTGTGTCATCAGCCAGTTCAGATCAAAGCCAAACAGCATGCGGGAACCCAGCCGGTCACCGATATCATAAAACACACCGGAGAGGTAGAACATGAAGCGCAGGATGACCTGAACGATGTTATACAGATCATTGACATATACGCCAAAGTGCGCAACGATGACACAGCAGGACAGCGTCAGGATGAACAACAGGACGACCAGCGGTATACATTGCAGCAATTGCAGCCGAAACGGAATGTGATAGGCGATCACGAAGCCCGCCACGATTCCAAACGAGATCAGCATCTTGAAAAAGTTGACGTACATCTTTTCCAGGATCAGCATGTACTTCGGTATGTAGATCTTCGAGACGATCCCTTTGAACGTATTGACGATCCGTACGCTGATCGACACGTTTTTATTAAAGAAATTCCAGATGGTCAGACCGATGATCACGACCACCGGAAGATATTCTCCGCTGGAGCGGAAAACGACGACCGTGATGAACACATAGACGAGCATGAAGAGCACCGGATCCAGGATCCACCAGATCCAGGTGAGATAGGAGGAAGACACCTCCCCTTTCAGCTCTGATTTTGCGGCATAGATGGAATAGGGGTTATACCGCTTCAAATGTCTGTAAACCTTTGCGAACAACAGCAATCCCTCCCAACTATATGTATTCCAGTACCGCCGGTGCCGGCCGTGCGGCATCCAGCAGGATCATGTTTTTCAACATCAGCTTCTGATGGTAGCGCGCATAGTAATCCATCGAGAGAAACAGGATCTGCGGATGACAGCGCATCAGCCGGTGCAGACACAGCGGATCGCCTTCCCACAGGATCAGCAGCCGGGTGTTTTCCCTGCGCAGCGTTTCATAATGCGCCAGGATCGCCGTCAGCTCATCTTCGGTTTTCATCGGATACGCCAGCAGATAGTCCAGCGAACGATACAAGGTCGGCGCCGCCGGACGGACCGCACGGTAAAAGCGCTTGGCGATCCGATAGAGGAACTCATTTTTCTTGGCGATGCGGATCAGATGCTTTTTCATCGTGTTCGCCCCCTCTTTAGCAGATCATCGATCGTCTGCCAGATCAGATGAATGTCATAGTGTTCTTTCACAAAGCGATGGCCCGCTTCCACATCGGCCGCATAGTCCTGCGGATGCTCCTGATAGTGCAGGATCCGCTGGGCCATCGCCGGCAGAGAATCGAGGATGCAGCGCGGCGGATACAGGTATTCGATCCCTTCCCATGGCAGACAGAGCGCCATGGCGTGAGAAGCCAGTCCTTCAAACGGCGTCACGTGGAAGCTTTCCGGTATCTTGGCATCGCTCAAAGACAGCACATAACCGATCTGTCCCAGAAACTGCGGAACATCGACCCAGCCGTCATAGATCACGCTGTCCTCCAGGCCATATTCCTTTACCAGCGCATCGGCCTGTTCATAGTAGCGGCGCTCTTCTTCCACATTCCATGTGTTGGCAAACTCCTGCGGGCGTTTTCCCGGTACGTGGAGACAGTAACGGGAATCCTGCTGCTTGAGCAGGTGCAACAGCTCGATGGCGCGCTTGAGCCCCTTGCGCTTTGGCAGGGCGCCGATGAGTGCAAGATGAAACTGCGCATCTTCGGCCTTTGGATGATGATACGCTTCGGTATCGATAAAATTATTGATGACGCACACCTTCTCGATCGGCAGCTGGAAGCGGCGCATGAACTCTTCCATCCAGTAATAGGAGACACAGATCAGGGCATCCAGCCTGATCACGTTCAGCTGCCGGCCAAAGCGGCGCATGGCTTCAAAGCGATGTGCGCGCACAAATAAGCGCTGGTGCGGATAACAGTTCTTGGAATACCACTCGGCAGCGGTCAAAAGCCACTCACACCAGATGATGTCGGCCTGATTCCGTAACTGCTTGGCCTGTTTGACCGAGAAATCGGTATACTCCTCCTGTTCCTGCACGAGCAGCGTATATTCCTGACGCATGTAAGGAAACAGCGGCTTTAAGAACTTCAGATCGTGACCGCTCACCAGCAGCCGTGCCTTTCGGGCAGGATAGCGCGACAGCGCCGTGCGCAGTCCCCGGGCGATCGCCGCCCAGGAAAACCGTTCGCTGCATTTCTGCAGGTATTCGCGCAGTTCCTCTGCGCGATCATTGGTGAAGACGTCGATCAGCTTCTCCAGACATTCCTGCTCACTGTTCGCAAACAACGGATATTCCGCCCCCAGGATCTCTTCGTGCATCGCGGTGCGCCGCAGCACCATCGGGATCTGTGCCTGGCAGTATTCCAGCAGTTTGACGGATACTTCCAGTGAACCGTCATGGTCGATGCGTGCGCTTCGATACGCATAGCCCACCTCACAGCGGCTCATCACCTGCTGCAGCTCTTCGCGCGACAGAGAGCCATAAAAGCGGACATTGGGCATCTCATTGAGACGACACAGGATCTCCTCACGCCGCTCGGCCATATCCAGGTTGAACTTGTCTCCGACAAAGTGCAGCGTGATCGAAGGATCGATTGCATACAGCTGTTCCATCATATCCAACAGTTCGCTGATCTTCCAGTCTCTGGCGATCTTGCCGGCGTAGATCAGCGATTTTGGCAGGCGTTCCTGCTTGGGGAACGGAAAGACGATCGGATACAGGATGTGGAACTTGCCGCCATCCACCTGCAGCAGACGCATCAGATAGTTCTTCATGGCATCGGTCTGCACGAGAAACAGCTGTACCCGCTCATACAGCCTGCTCAGAAAGTCTTTCTCCTGGGCCTCGATCTTGTGTTCATCATGGCAGAAATCCGTGAGATAGGGAACCAGCCGGTCCACGAACGGCTCCTTCAGCAGCTTTCGCGTCACTGCCATGCCACGGACGATGATGCAGGAGTATTCCGCCAGCGCATCCACCCGACGGATCATCCGGGCGACGTTATGCGCATCCACCTCCGTGATGGAATCCACATAATCTTTGGCATACAGCAACCGTACGCGGTATTCCTTCTGCAGCTGACGGACCAGCACATCCCGGCGGATGCGCTTTTTCAGCAGCACATCCACCATCACATCTTCCTCCATGCTCAGCAGTTTGGCCAGATTGGTCAGCCAGACGCTGGAACCGTCGATGACATTCAGATCCACATCTCCGTAAATCAGGATCCTTCTCACTCAACGGCCTCCATCTGCTCGTAGCCGATGCAGTCAAAGTGCGGACGCGCCAGGATCTGTTCCCGTGCGGATGCGCGTAAGAACGGACGGTGCGCCAGTGCGATGACCAGATAGTCCGCAGTCTCCACACAGCTCTGCAGCGAGGACAGCGCAATGCCTTCCAGCTCTTTTGCATCGGTATTCGGCTCACAGCCGATGACCGTATAGCCCTTCTCTTTCAGCGCGTGTGCCAGATGCAGGGACGGGCTTTCCCGCATGTCATCGATATCCGGTTTATAAGCCATGCCCAGGATCGCGATCGTTTTGGACGTATCGCCTTCCAGCGCCTCTTCGATCTTGTTCATCACCCACAACGGCTTATTGTCATTGATGACGCGCGCCTCCCGGATGAGGGATGCTTCTTCTTTGAAGCGTTCCACCAGAAACCATGGATCGACCGCCAGACAGTGTCCGCCGACGCCCAGTCCCGGCGTCAGGATGTTGACGCGCGGATGACGGTTGGCAAGGGAGATGAGCCGGTGTACACCGATGCCTGCCGTATCGCAGATCTCGCTGAGCTGATTGGCAAAGGCGATGTTGATATCGCGATATGTGTTTTCCACCAGCTTGCACATCTCCGCCGTCACGTCATCACAGACCAGACAGGTTCCCTCCTTGACAAAGCTTTCATACAGATCCTTCGTCATGGCAGCCGCCACCGGATCCTGGGAACCGATGATGCGGTCATTGTGTTCCAGTTCATAGAGGATCCGCCCCGGCAATACCCGCTCCGGGCAGTGAGCCGTATAGAACTGATCGGTCCGCAGTCCGCTCTCCTCCGCCAGCAATTTCGTCAGCATCTGAGTCGTATAAGGCGGGACCGTCGATTCCAGTATGACGAGATCGCCTTCCTTGAGAACGCCGGCGACCAGCTTTCCGGCACTCTGCACATAGCTGAGATCTGCCCGCTTTTCCTCCCCGTCCAGAAACGGTGTCGGAACACAGAGGATGTAGACATCGGAAGTCTCCAGCGTATCGGTGATCGTCAGCGCTCCGCTCTGGTGTACCGCGCTGAATGCCTCCTGCAGCTGATTCTCCACGATGTGGATGTGTCCGCCGGCCAGACGCTCGCGCACCTCCTTCTTGACATCATAGCCTTTGACGTGATGGCCTGCCTGTGCCAGTACGACCGCTGTCGGTAATCCGATATACCCGAGTCCGACGACGCTAATTTCTCTCTTCTGTGATTCCATGTTCTCTTACCTGCCTTTTCCTTTTTTCTTTCCATACAAGCCGCTGAAAGCGGATGAGCTGAGGAAGCTGTACGAAGCGCCTTGGTTCCAGCACCATCCGAAACAGCCACTCCAGTCCCAGACGCTGGATCCACTGTGGTGCTCTGCGCAAGGCGCCGCTCCAGATATCCAGCGCTCCGCCGACTCCCAGAAACACATTGGCACGGACCTCCTGCTTGTGCGCGGCGATCCAGCGCTCCTGCGCCGGCGTACCTTTGGCGACAAAGACGATGTTTGCACTGCTGCCGTTGATCTGCTCGATGACGTCCGCATCCTGGTAGCCGTCGCACCCGCCGACGATCTGCAGCGAGGGAAAGCGCTGCTGCAGTGCCCGACGTGCCAGTTCGTTGTGTTCCTTCGTAGAACCATACAGGAACACCCGCAGTCCCAGCTCCTCACCATGTGCGCACAGCGTCTCCATCAGATCGACCCCGGTGATCCGCTCCATCTTTACACCGCTGGATCGGATCACGGAAGCACCGTCTGCCAGGAACACATCAAAGGTTTCCAGCAGCCGTGCCATCTCCTGTTCTTCCCGGGCCCTCATCACCTTACGGGCGTTTATGGCAACAAATGCAAGTTTTTCGTTTTGCTGTATGCAGGTCTTGACCAGCGACAACAGCTCCTCCTTTGTCGTCACACTCAGCTTTATGCCGAGCACCGTGGTTTCTTTCATCTTTTTCACCGACCTTATCTATTAGAATATAACAATCTTTGATTTTTCTTTTTTCTATGTTCTGTCAAAAAAGCGTTAAGTTTCCGTTAACATTGTTCCCAGAAGAATGGCTCTTAACGTTTTTTTAACCAACTCTTACAAGAACCGCGATGTTTCTTTCCCCTTTTCTCATTACTATTAAGGCGTAAACAGAAAAAATGACAAAGGAGAGATTCACCATGTATAAGATTATGAGCATCTTCGGCACCCGTCCGGAGGCCATCAAGATGGCGCCGATCATCCACGCGGCAGCGAAAGATCCGCAGCTGGAGAGCATCGTGACCGTCAGCGCCCAGCATCGGGAAATGCTGGACGGCGTCCTGCACGCGTTTTCCATCACGCCGGATCATGACCTCAACATCATGCGCCACGGTCAGACCCTGCAAAGCATCACGTCAGTTATCCTGGAACAGCTGACCCCGGTATTGGAACAGGAGCGTCCGGACATGGTCCTCGTACACGGCGATACGACGACGACCTTTGCCTCTGCCCTGTGTGCGTTTTATCTGCAGATCCCCATCGCTCACGTGGAAGCGGGCCTGCGTACCTACCATCGCTATTCCCCGTTCCCCGAGGAGATCAACCGACAGCTGGTCAGCCGGCTGAGCACGCTGCATTTTGCCCCGACGCAGACCAGTGCGCAGAATCTGCTGAATGAAGGCATCTGTGAAAAAGATATCTTCGTCACCGGAAACACGGCCATCGACGCTCTGCGGCTGACCGAAAACGGACAGTACCACCATGAGGCGCTGGACTGGGCAGGGGGACACCGCATCCTTCTGCTGACGGCCCATCGCCGGGAAAATCAAAACGGCGGTCTGGAGCACATCTTCCATGCCGTATTGACCCTGTGTGAACGGCATCCGGACATTCGCGTCATCTTCCCGTGTCACCGCAATCCGATGATCCGCTCCCTGGCGCATGAGATGCTGGATGGCTGCGATCAGATCCGCATCATCGAGCCATTGGAAGTCTATGATTTTCACAACATCATCCGTCACTCCTATCTGATCCTGACCGACAGCGGCGGCATCCAGGAAGAAGCACCCAGCCTGGGAAAACCGGTGCTCGTCCTGCGCGATACCACCGAGCGTCCGGAAGGCGTGAAGGCCGGTACGCTGAAACTGGTCGGCACGCAGGAAGAACGCATACTGGAAGAAAGCGAACGCCTGTTAAACGATGCGGCTGCCTATGCCGCCATGAGCAATGCCGTCAACCCGTATGGAGACGGAAGGGCCAGTGAGCGCATCCTTGCGGCGCTGCACGCCTATTTTGAAAAGAACGCCTGATCGTACACAGACAGCGAACGGAAGGAACGCCCCTGATCGATCGAAAAAACAGCCGGCAGCCCCTCATCGGGGTCATACCGGCTGTTTTTATGCCTGTTCTTCGGTTCCCTGGCCATCTGCGATCGGTTCTTCCGCTGCCAGCGGAGCTTCCCACACCTTTTGTCCGACCGCGTCCTCTGCGATCTCGACATCCTGTTCTTCGACCTCTTTTGGCCGCAGGTATTCCCGCGGCAGAAAGTCGTGCAGATCATTGAGCTTCTGCAGCAGCAGGCCCATCACATAGAACACGATGGAAAAACAGATATACAGACTGGACTGTGAAATGACGTACTGGAACGCTTCTCCCAGATTTGCCGTGATATCCGTACCCTGATATCCATAATAGTCCGCTACATACGTATAGGCAGAAAACGCCATATAGGCGCCATAACACAACAGCAGGATCGCCAGCACATACAGTGCGATCGAACCTGCCTGGATCCTTCGTTTCTGATTCATCGCTCTCCTCCTCATATCCATGCCAGTATACCATGGGGCAGACAACAGAATGTGTCGCTTTTCTGAACATCGCCCGAATCTGTACTGTCTTTGATTCCAACGTCCTCTCTCCGACATGGACGGTGCCGACCGCCACACAAAAGAAAAAAACACAGTTTCCTGTGTTTTTGACAAAATGGTGATGCCGATGAGACTTGAACTCACACGGGTTGCCCCACTACCCCCTCAAAGTAGCGTGTCTGCCATTCCACCACGGCATCATTGCGGAAATCATTATACAATACTTTGCGGACAAATTCCAGTAAAAATCAAAAAAGATTGAACAAATTCTGTTTTTTCCTGTGAAACGCATGGCAGGTTCGCCCAGGACAAAAAAAGTCTTCTTTCGAAGACTTTGCTGACACATGGTGCGGAGGAAGGGATTTGAACCCTCACGCCTTGTGGGCACTGCCGCCTGAAGACAGCGTGTCTGCCGTTTCACCACCTCCGCGTCTGCCCCAATAATATACTATACTTTTTTTCGTTTGTCCAGCCCTTTTTTAAAAAAAAGACAGAGAGTTGAATTGCAAAACTCAACGCAAGGGATCTATTGCAATAAAT
>DWYK01000083.1 GCA_019118705.1 Candidatus Merdibacter merdigallinarum
GGTTCCCCACATCCGGCTTCCTTCAGATTCCACCTCACGATGGACACCCTTGCCTTCGGCTATATCCTTCCCACTACCGGGCGGATTCGGGACTTTCACCCGTTAGAAACGTGCGCCGCCAGGCGCACTGACAAAAAGGGCCTTTTGCGCTTCCCGCAAAAGACCTCTTCTCCATTTGAAACGTACTGCTATTCCACTGCCGAATGAATGATCCGCACATGGATGATTCCTTCGCTTCCGCGAATCCCCTCCAGTGCCGAGACATCCACATCATCGTTGGTCTCGACGATCGTATAGGCATAGTCGCCGCGTGCCTTGTTGGCCATCGTTTCGATGTTGATCCCATACTGGCCCAGCTGCGATGAGATCTTAGCGACCATGTTGGGAATGTTGCGGTTAATGATGCAGATCCGGTTTCTGGCCGTCTCTTCCAGGCTCAGCGACGGCAGGTTGACAGAGTTTCTGATATTGCCGTGCTCCAGGTATTCACGGATCTCCTGCGCCGCCATCTGCGCGCAGTTGTCTTCGCTTTCCGGTGTGGAAGCACCCAGATGCGGCGTGATGATCACGTTCTCCTGTGTCAGCAGCGCCTCACTGGCAAAGTCCGTAACATAGGCCGCCACTTTTCCCTGCGCCAGGGCCGCCAGCAGTGCCGTCTCTTCCACCAGCGCATCTCTGGCAAAGTTGACGATGCGGACACCTTCCTTCATCTGCGCAAACGCCTCTTCGTTCAGCAGACCCCTGGTCGTATCGGTGAGCGGCAGATGCAGCGTGATATAATCACACTCCTCAAAGATCGTCTTCAGCTGTTTGATGTGATGGATCCGTGCCTTCAGCGTCCATGCGGCAGATACGGAAATATACGGATCATATCCATAGACATCCATGCCCAGGGCAGCGGCTGCATTCGCCACCTGCACGCCGATCGCGCCCAGTCCGATGACACCGAGCTTCTTTCCCATGATCTCCGGTCCGGCAAACTGGCTCTTTCCCTTTTCCACCGCCTTTGCGACATCCGTCCCTTCCAGGGTCTTCACCCATTCGATGCCTTTGACGATCTTGCGCGATGCCAGCAGCAGGCCCGCAATGGTCAGCTCTTTGACCGCATTCGCATTCGCACCCGGCGTGTTGAAAACGACGATGCCCGCCTCGCTGCAGCGCTGCAGCGGAATGTTGTTGACACCGGCACCGGCACGGGCGATGCACTTGAGAGATGCCGGAAACTCCATCTCATGAAGCGATGCGCTGCGCACCAGGATCGCATCATAATCAGTCAGCTGATCACCGACCTCATAGCGATTTTCATCCAGTTCCTGCAGGCCGGCAGCCGATATTTTATTGAACAGTTGTACCTTCATCTTACTTTCCTCCATTTGTCGCTTCAAATGCTTTCATGAACGCTACCAGATGTTCCACACCTTCCATCGGCATCGCATTATAGATGGAAGCACGGATGCCGCCGACCGCACGATGTCCCTTCAGATTGCTCATGCCTGCCTTGATGCTCTCACTGACAAACAGTGCATCCAGTTCCTTGCTCGGTGTACAAAACGTAACATTCATCAGCGAACGGTCCTGCTTCTGCGCCGCCGCCTGATAGAAGGTGCTGCCGTCCAGATAATCATACAGCAGCTTCGCCTTGCGTTCATTGCGCGCTTCGATCGCTTCCAGACCGCCCTGCCGTTCGATCCATTCCAGCACCAGGCCGAGGATGTAGATCGCATAGGTCGGCGGTGTGTTGTACATCGAATCCTTGTCCGCCATGATCTGGTAGTTCAGCATCGTCGGCGTGCCCGCCAGCTGAAAGCCCAGCAGATCCTCACGGACGATGACGACCGTCACGCCCGCAATGCCCATGTTCTTCTGCGCTCCGGCAAAGATGAGCCCATACTGCGAAACATCGATCGTTCTCGACAGGATATCACTGGACATGTCCGCGACGATCGGTACGCCCTGCGTCTGCGGCACGTATTTCCACTGTGTTCCATAGATCGTGTTATTGCTGCAGAGATAGACATAGTCCGCATCCTTGCGCAGCTGCAGTTCTTCCTGTGTCGGAATGCGGCTGAAGTTTTCCTCCTGTGTCGATCCGGCCACCTGGATCGCCCCATATTTCGTCGCTTCCTTGTAAGCAAGATTTGCAAAGTGTCCGGTAATCACATAATCCGCACTGCCGCTGCGCAGCAGATTCATCGGAATCGCTGAAAACTGCGTACTGGCCCCTCCCTGCAAAAAGAGTACTTTATAGTTATCCGGAATCTGCAACAACGCACGCAAACGCCGCTGCGCTTCCTTAATGATCTGATCGTAGGCACTCGAACGATGACTCATCTCCATCACTGACATTCCGCTGCCCTTGTAATTCAGCATCTGCTCGGATGCCGTGCGCAAGACCTCTTCCGGCAACATGCTCGGTCCCGCTGAAAAATTAAAAATTCGTTTATCCGCCATCATTGGCACCTTCCTTTCCTCGAACCCTCATTCCAAAAGGGTGTGCATATAGTATAGCACAGAGTTCGTCAATTTTGGAAATAATTTTCATCATTCCTGCAAATGTTTTC
>DWYK01000001.1 GCA_019118705.1 Candidatus Merdibacter merdigallinarum
ATGTGCATGGCTGTGAGTTCGGCGGTAACAAAGGCGACGGAAGCCTCTAACAGAGCAATACATATTGGGCTATAAGAAAAAGCCTCAAACGCAATCAAAAGGAGCATTTGAGGCTTTATTACTCATTCAACGTAACCGCTCCATAATCCCCCGGCTACCGAAGGACGGGCGGATGTGAGACAATAGGGAAAATGAGACAAATGAGAAATGCGGGCTCAAAAGTCCAAGGAGTCGCAAAAATCTCAGAAGTCCCAGAAGTCTCACAATGGGAGCGGTAAAATGGGAAACGAATATGCAAACCTGAAGAAGCAGCGTTGCCTGCAGGTCGTGCAGGAGTGTGCGCACAGCGGAAAAAGCAAGCGGGAGTGGTGCGCAGAGAACGGCATTGGCTATTCCACCTTCATGCGGTGGCAAAAACAGCTTCGGGATGAATTGGCCGGAGAACTTTTAGTGCCGCAGGAGATCGTGCCGGTGCAGGTGGAACTGCCGGAACAAGCTTCCTATTGGAACGCAGGGACGGCTTTGGCAAAGGCTGAACCTGCGGATTGCGAAGAAGGCATCGAGATCCGAACTGGCAATATCCACATTCGTCTACCCAGAAACACACCGGCTGACTATCTGGCCAGCCTGGTAAAGGAGCTGGTCTGAGATGCTGGGGGACATCCGGCAGGCCAGAAACATCTACATTGTCTGTGGTTACACAGATATGCGCAAGGGCCTGAACAGTCTGGTGCCATTCGTGCAGCAGAACTTTGGGATAGACCCCTATTCCAGCAGTCTGTTTCTGTTCTGCGGCAAACGGTGTGACCGGCTGAAGGCCCTGCTGTGGGAACCGGATGGGTTTGTGCTGCTGTACAAGCGGCTGGACAATGGTCGCTACCAGTGGCCGCGGAACGCTCAGGAGGTAAAGCCGCTGACCTGGGAGCAGTTCACCTGGCTCATGCAGGGGCTGAACATTGAGCAGCCCAGGGCGATCCGTCCCGGGCGTCCGAAAAAGCTGGTGTGATTTCCACAGAGGAAGATATTTTCGGGGAATATTCTGCCGGAAATGCCGCGGTTTTCCACCGGGAATTTCTCACCTTGGGAAGGTGGTTTTTGCTGGTGTGCAGGCTCTTTTTCCGGTATAATGGAAACAGAAAATCCACCCGGGAGGAGCGCCGCCATGAATCTGGACACAAAAAATCTTCCGCCGGAAGTGGCGGCATATATCCGGTCGCTGGAGCAGAAAAACCAGCAGTTGGAGAAGCAGCTGGTGAAGATGCAGTCTCTGAACGAACAGCTGGTGAAGATGCGCAAACGGATGTTTGGGCAGTCCAGTGAGCAGATCCAGTATGTAGATGCCCGACAGCTGGACTTCTTCAATGAAGCGGAGGTCTGCAGCGACGCGTCTGCGCCGGAACCGGGGAAAACGACACCGGTGAAGGCACATGCCCGGAAAGCCAAGCGAACCAAGGAAGAACTGACCGAAGGGCTGGAACGCAAGAAGGTGGTCTGCGAACTGCCGGAGCAGGAACAGATCTGTGCCAAGTGCGGTAGCGCTATGGTACGGATCGGGGAAAAGTTTGTCCGCTCTGAACTGGTGATTGTCCCGGCCCAGGTGTATGTGGTGGATTACTATGCTGCCAGCTACAAGTGTACCCACTGCGAAGCGCAGACCGGAGAAAGCTATATTCGGCAGGCCCAAGCACCGGTACCGGTGATGAAGAAAAGCATGGCGGCACCCTCGACGGTAGCCTATGTGATGCAGGAGAAGTTCCAGAACGGAGTGCCGTTGTATCGCCAGGAGGCCTATTGGAAGGGCCAGGGGGTAGAACTGCGGCGCAATACCATGTCCAACTGGGTGATCCGCAGCGCCCGTTGGTTCAAGCCGTTGTATGAGCTGCTTCGCAAGGAGCTGCTGCGGCAGGACATTGTGAATGTGGATGAAACCCGCGTCCATGTCCTGAAAGAAGATGGTCGGGAATCCAAACAGATGTCCCAGATGTGGGTGTTCTGTTCCGCCGAAAAGAAAATCGCACTGTACCAGTACAGTCCCAGCCGTTCAGGCCGGGTAGCCAGAGAGATGCTGCAGGGCTTCTCCGGCTACACCCAGACCGACGGCTATTCGGGTTACCATTGTCTGGATTCCGTGACCCATGTGGGCTGCTGGGCCCATGCACGTCGCAAATGGGTGGATTGCTTTGTGGACGGCAAGCCGGCACAGGCAAGCAGATCCGAAGCAGCGTTTGGACTGATTGAAGAGATGTTTGCCCTGGAGCAGGCGTGGAAGGATGAATCCCCGCAGGCCCGGTTTGATTTGCGGCAGCAAAAGCTCCGGCCGCTGCTGGAACAATATTGGGCACTTTTGGACAGTTTCGAAGCGGCGGAGGGAACCGCACTGAGCAAGGCGAAAAACTACTCCCTCAACCAGAAGGATGCCCTGAACGCCGTGCTTCTGGATGGCCGCCTGGAACTGACCAACAATCTTGCTGAGCGCAACGTGAAGCCTTTTGTGATGGCCCGCAAAAACTTTCTGTTCTGCGATACCGCCAAAGGAGCCGATGCCAGTGCTCTTTGCTTCAGCGTGATGGAGACGGCCAAACGCAACGGCCTCGATCCCTTTGGTTACCTGTTGTTCCTGCTGCAGGAACTGCCCAAACTGGGCGAAAATCCTGCCGAAGAGCAACTGACCCCGCTGCTGCCCTGGGCGGAAACCTTGCCCGACTATTGCAAGCTCAAATGATTTCACCCCTTCCGAGCCCCATTTCCAGGGCTCTTTTCTTTTGCTGTACGGGGGATTATGGAGCGGTTACTTTCATTCGGCTGCTGCAAAACATTTTTACTAAATGTACCATAAGCATCCAAGTCCTCGAAGACTTGCCGCCGCGTGGCGATCGACCCGCCTTTTAGAAGCAGTAGCGCTGCAACGATATCGCTTCTATCCAGGCCGCTTTGGTTTGCCGCAAGGATCGCCTCCTCGTTGATCGGATAGACAGAAACGACGTCATGCTCTAGAATATGTTCAAAAGATTGATAGAACCTCTGCACTACTGGGTATTCTTCACACAGCTGACGCAGCTTCGCTTTCTCAATATAAAATTCGGGAGAAACATCCGCCAACAGGCCGTGAACAAAGGTCAGCTTATCATCGGAGACTTCGCGGGCAAATAGGACGAAGTTTTGCAGAAGCGGAGCATTTGTTGAGACAGAGGATGGAGTGATGGCAATTCCGCGGCGGAAATACAGGTCATGAGAACGGAGCCGTTGGCGCGTGAAATAGAGGAAATAATAATCGCCGGCTTCGTTCGTCAGCTCAATGTGTATGTTGGAATGGAACTCATCCAAATACGGTGTGCCTTGCAAGATGCGAACATCAGGCATGACCTGCTGGTAGACATCGACCGGCTTTCCGTAATATGTCATGGTGGCCGTCGTTGTATAGGTTGTCTTTTTTAACTCAAGATCAAAACGAATCAATTCGTCACGCTCGGGGTTGGGTGTATAGAAAAAGCCATGAAACATACCAAGATATCGAGGATCTCGCAAAACCGGAAATTTCTTCGCCGCAGTGCCAGAGGCAGCTTTCTCCGCATTCGGTTCCGGAGGCGAAAGAATGTACGCAATGTCAAGGTCCAGGCAACGGCAGACCGCCACCAGCGCACAAAGATCCGCCGCCGTTTCCTGTTCAGAAAATAGACGATATAATGTGTTGAGTGGAACAGGATAGAGCCCTTCGGTTTGTTTGATCAACTCACATATTCTGCTGATATTCGTTTCTCCATCAGGGAACACCAGTCTGTTTAGACGTTTTTTGATAGCCTTGATTTGATCTATACGCTCTGCTTCCATCATTGTCATCGCCCTCCTACAATAAAGCTATGGTGAAAGGCACGGCAGCCAGCTGTGTCCTTTTCCGTCTCAGAGCTGAAGCTGCTAGAATGAGAGAGGAATGGCCTGACTATCATCACCAAAGGGCAACACGCCCGCAAAGGAGTCTGTCAGCCGCCGCTCTCGTTCGCAGCATTCGATTTGTGCAGGTAGTACCGCCAGCTTTTGGCGTGTTCGTGTCAGCCTTAGGAGATTGAACAAGCAATGAGAAAAAAGCGGGGAAGCCAAATTCAAAATCCGGGAAGTTGAAAATGAACGCAGTCGGGATCGACGTATCCAAGTGAAAAAGCATGGTGGCCGCCCTGCGGCCAATGGGGGAAGTGGCTCTCACTCCCGCGAATTTCCTCACACAGACGTTGGTCTGGAGCAGATAGCCTATGCCATTATTGACCTGGGTAAGGGCACAAAAGTTCTCATGAAGGTGACCGGTCGTTACCACGAGCCTCCCTAAAAATAGTATAGCAGATATTTTAAAATGTGGAAATGTTTTTTCCGATTTAGAATAATTTTTTCTCGCCCCTGTATTCGATCTTGGATAATGATCCCCGCAGAGACGGCCGTATTTTCCCTGTAAATGAAGTGACCTGTGGTTGCGATTGCTCTATAATGGACGGGAAGCAAGCGATATTCATAGTACAGGGAGGTGAACGGTGTGGCTGCAAGCGAGTACGATCTCTGCCTGCAGGTTGGCGAACAGATCCGCCAACGCAGAGTCCAGTTGAAAATGAACCAGAGCGAACTGGCCGAGCGTGCTGATGTAGCGCGCAACACCGTTTACCGTATCGAGGCCGGGCAGCCCGGTTGCAAGATGGGCTATCTGCTTCGCGTTCTGCAGGCGCTTGGGGTATCTGCCAACGACCTCTTTTGCGCCCCGATCCAGGAGCAGGAACTCGCTGACCTGGCGCGGCTCTGGCACCACCTGTCGCCGCCGCAAAAGATTCTGTTCTATACAACCGCCAAAACGATGGCCGAAACAATGCTGCGTATGCAGACGGAGCGCGAGACGATCAGTACATGAACCGCTATTTTTAAATTGCCCCCTACAAGGTGCAAAGCCGCACAAAATGCACCTTGTGAGTTGCTGTGTTTTGCCCAAAATACAGGTACAATATAACCAGGGCATAAACAACCCTGTTCGCCAGGACGGGTTTGGCGTTCTGGCGGGCTGTACCTTGAAAAGTAAATAGCAAGCAGCTGTTTGCCGTGTATATGTCCGGCAGATAGAATGTCCACAGGAACGGCCGGGCGACCGGCCGGCGGCAAAAGGCGTAGCTCTTACACAGGCGCGCGCCGCAGCAAAGACACGCACGTATGGAGGGTAAACATACGGGGGTCCAGAGAATAGAACCTGGGCCGAGGGTGAGGCAGAGTCCCGCGCAGCCGAACGGCTGGTGGACGAGCGCAGCGAGCGTTCGCTGCCAGGGGAAAAGTCAAAGCATAACGTATCTTCAAGTGTAGATACGATGCGGCGGACGGTCAGCTCCGTCCGCCGTATACATTTGCGCTTGAAGCTGGCGAAAAAGAAATGGAGGAAATGCATCATGGAAAAATTGGAAAAGAAGCGCCTGCCGTTGGCGCTTGCGCCGGGGGAAGGCGAAGAACCGAACGAGACAGTCGCACCGTCGATAGAGCCGCACCCCGAACCGGAACTAGAATTATTTCCGCACCGCACTCCAGCGCCCAATATGAAACCGCAGGTGACACTAGAGCTGTTGACCGGCTCTGGTCGCAAGAAAGCAATCGGTTCTGCCACAGTGTACAACGCCATCGCCATCCATGGCATCACGGTTGTGGAGGGGAAGGCGCAGACTCTACAGGTCCGTATGCCGCGCGCCCCCAGAGGCGCACAGACCAGGCACAGTGACATTGCATACCCCATCAACAAAACGGCACGGCAAACGCTGTATGGTGCGGTACTCCAGGAGTATGAGCGCCTGTATGCTGCCGCCGAGGCAGAACGCCAAAAGACCAAGCTGCAGATCCCGGACTAAGCCAAGCCGTATCGGGCCAGATGAACGTGAAAGTTCGTCTGGCCCTTTTTTATTTTACCCAAAACAAGTTCTACACAGAAAGGATGGCAAAACCATGCGTGCGATCTGTTTTATTCAAGAGACCAAAGAGGCCGACCTGACGATGCGCCAGCAGCAGCTTGTCTGCCGCCGTGCGTTGCGCAAACTTTTGTGGCGCTGCGAGGCGGAATTGTTTGCGCAGGCCGGCACGGAGCAAGCCTCGCTCGCGCTGCGCCCCGGTATGACAGAGCTGCTGAAGATGGCGGCCCTCGGCCGGGTGGATGTGCTGGTCGTGGTGGACGCCGGGCATCTCTATTGCAGCCGCGCCGAGCTGGACTGCTTGCTGACCACTCTGTTGCAATACGGCGTACACACGTTCGGCGCGCGGGATGGCAGCTGGATCGAACCCGGTGGTCGACGTTGGATGACGCTGCCCGGGTATGACGGGGAGGCGTTCGAATGAAAGGTAAAGAAATCGCTTTGTACCATCCGCGTGCCTGGGTGTACGCACGCGGCACAGTCGGCAGTCCGACGTTGCAAAATCGGCTTGATGAACTAGGCCGAATTGCACAGATGCAGGGATACGGGATCGTGGGGCAAAGCAGTGATGCCAGGCATCAGCTATTACCGCGCCACCCCGGTCGTGCAGGACTACTGCGGGCGGTGCGACGGGGGCAGGTCGATGATGTGTTCATCACCCGCCTGTCACAGCTGTCCCGTAAAGCGGGCCGCCTGCGCCGTATCCTGCGCCTGCTGCATCGAAAGCGTGTACGACTGCACACCACAGAGTCCGACCTGCGGTATGATCTGTACCGGTATGGTCTGGACTCTATGCTTACATAAGGAGAGCCTGCAATGTTTGGACATGAGAAAGACACATCGTTCGTTGAGCGCGAACTCCAATATGTGGCCGCGCTGCTGATCCTGCGCAAGATGCGCACGGAGGGCATCATTGACGCCGCCAATGCCAGACGGGCCGCTGTTGCTCTTGCCGAATATTTCGGCGTGATACGGCGTCCGATTTAGTGGTTCTCGTGAATGGATAAGCCGCCGTCCTTGTGGTAGTGTTGTCATTGCCAAGGATTGGTCACCGTTACTGTCAGCGCAAAGGAGGGAGCGCGTTATGCCACGGGTACAGGTCATCGCCCCGCTGCGGGCGCAGGAGCCGGCCAAGATCAAAGTTTGCGCCTACGCCCGCGTCAGTAGTGATTCTGCCGATCAGCTCAATTCCTTTGCGTCGCAGGTGCGATATTACACAAACCTGATCTCCGGTAATGAAAACTGGACGCTGGTGGACATCTATGCCGACCGTGGCATCACCGGCACCAGCACCGCCAAACGGACAGAGTTCCAGCGCATGATGGAGGATTGCCGCAAGGGTAAGATTGACCGCATCCTGGTCAAATCGCTCTCCCGTTTTGCCCGCAACACTCAGGACTGCATCGCCGCCCTGCGGGAACTGCGGCAGCTCGGCGTGACGGTGGTGTTCGAGAAGGAACACATCAACACCGGCACAATGGCCAACGAGATGCTTATCAGTATGATGAGCGCCTTTGCGCAGGAGGAATCGGTTTCGATCTCAAAAAATCTGCGCAAAGCTGTGCAGATGCGGATGCAGAGTGGAACATATAAAACGGCAAGTATACCGTTTGGGTATGATCGCGGGAATGATGGCACATATATCATCAATGAATACGAGGCAAAAATAGTACGCTTCATTTTCAGTGAATTTTTGTCAGGAACGAGCATGAATGAAATCGCCAAATCTTTGCAAAATCGTGGCGTTCTGAGAAGCGACGGGGTATATCGTTGGTATGGGTTTACGGTTGGTTACATTCTGAGGAATGAAAAGTATGTTGGAGACGAAATCCTGGGAAAGAGTTATAAGACCGAAAGCGTACCGTTTAGGCGCGTTCGAAATCAAGGTGAAAAGCCGACATACTATTTGAAAAATGTACATCCGGCCATCA
>DWYK01000084.1 GCA_019118705.1 Candidatus Merdibacter merdigallinarum
GAATTCTTCAATTTTTAAGGAAATGTTAAGCAGAGATGAACTTGGTTATATTAAGGCAGATGAGGAGTGCCGGACCAATGTGGAAGGAATCTATGCTGCTGGAGATGTGAGAACCAAGAGTTTACGCCAGATTGTAACGGCAGTGGCGGACGGAGCTAATGCAGTCTATGCTGCTTCCGAATACCTAATGCGGCATTAAATATCTCTTCTGTTATATATTTGTAATGAATAGGCCGAAATTTAAAAATTATATGAAGGACTGTTGACAAATCTAAGTAGATTTGCTATGATAGCCCTGTAATAAATTTAATAATTTCGTAATAAGTCAAGCGAGTATATAAATGGAGGGATTATAAGTAATGAGAAAAGGAGTTTTGAAGGTTACAGCCTGTTGTATGGCGGGTCTGATAACGGTTTCCGGCAATGGTGTTCTGGCGCTGGCAGACGGTTTGGAGACTCCGTTGGCTGGATTCAGCCAGGAGTTAACCGAACAGCAGCAGAAGAAGAGTGAAGCCGGTGTAGTCAGCGTCGAACCTTCGGAATATGACACTCTTGCGATCGCGCAGGTGGATGAATATGTGAATATCCGCGACAGCGCCAGCACAGAGGGAAATATCGTAGGAAAGCTGTATAACAACTGCGCAGCCGAGATCCTCGGTGAGTCTGACGGATGGTATCTGATCCAGTCCGGCAGTGTGACCGGATATGTAAGCTCCGATTATTTTGTAACCGGCAGTGCGGCACAGGAGCTGTCCCAGCAGGTAGGTCAGGAGACCGCCACTGTAAATGAAGGGACAGAAACCTTGATGGTGCGTACCGACGCGAATTCAGATTCTGATGTAGTCTCCATGGTAGGAGATTCTGAGAAGCTGGAGGTTCTGGAGGATGCCGGCGATTGGGTGAAGGTAGCGGTAGATGACGATGTAGTGGGGTATGTTTCTAAGGAATATGTCACCACAGATACCGAATATAAGGAAGCAGAATCTGTAGAGGAAGCCCAGGCAAGATCAGCTGCCATCCAGTCCAAGCTGGATACTGCACAGCAGATGCAGGAAGCGGCATATGCAGCTATGAATGCAGCGGATGGAGCTGAGGCGGCATATGCGGCAGAGCAGGCAAATGCAGCTCTGGCAGAGGCACAGATGCTTGCCTCCGAACAGGAATACGATTATGAAGCACAGGATCTGGCAAACCAGATCGTTGAGGTTGCACAGGATACCACGGTAGCAGCTGTTTATGCCCAGGAAGCTGAGGACGAATATGAGAGAATTGCTGCGGAAGAAGCAGCAGCAGCGGCAGCCCAGGCGGCAGCAGAGGCTCAGGCAGCCGCAGATGCCCAGGCAGCCGCGGACGCAGCAGCGCAGGCTGAAGCAGACGCTCAGGCGGCAGCAGAGCAGCAGGCAGCAGACGCCCAGGCAGCCGCAGATGCGGCAGCCCAGGCATGGCAGGATGCTGTGGATGCGCAGGAGCAGGCGGATGCAAACTGGACGGAGGATGCTCAGGCAGTCGCGGATGCAGCAGCAGCGGCAGCCCAGCAGGCAGCAGCAGACGCCCAGGCAGCTCAGCAGGCGGCAGCGGAAGCTCAGGCTCAGGCAGACGCAGAGGCACAGGCTCAAGCAGAAGCCCAGGCAGCAGCAGAACAGCAGCAGAGCACAGAGGGCTCCTCTGACGGAGTGACAGTGGACAGCGGTTCTTCGGACACCAGCTCCGAGGATACTTCCAGCAGCTCCAGTACCTCCAGCAGCCTGAGACAGCAGGTAGTCAATTTTGCACTGCAGTTTGTAGGCAATCCGTATGTATACGGCGGAACCAGCCTGACGAACGGAGCGGATTGCTCTGGCTTCACACAGTCCGTTATGGCAAACTTCGGAATCAGCATTCCGCGTACTGCGGCATCACAGTCCGGCGCCGGAACTCCGGTCAGCCTGGATTCAATCCAGCCGGGTGACCTGCTCTTCTACGAGGGAAGCGGCGGAATCGGTCATGTAAGTATGTATATTGGCAACGGTCAGGTTGTTCATGCAAGCAACCCGACCAACGGAATCATCGTATCCAGTATCGGATACCGCACACCGGTTAGTGCAAGAAGCTTCTTATAAAAAAATAGGTGTAAATTCCATCAGGCAATGTTTTTGATAAAAATAGAATCTATAAAGCCCGTCGGTCCTTCTCATTCCGGCGGGCTTTCTTCTTTCCCGTATTCATCCCGGATGAAGTCAAGAAGAGAAAATTCCTGAAAAATTTCCATGATAATAAATAGGGTGAGCGGTCCCAGAAGAACACCGGTGGGGCCGTAGATACACAAACCCAGGTAGACGACCAGGGCGATTACGATGGGATATACGCCGATCTTATCCCCCAGCAGCTTGGGCTCCAGATATTCCCGCAGAGTGTTGGTCACCAGAAAGATGGTGACATATCCGGCGGCGTGGATGAAATCCTTCTGGAAGCAGCAGACAAAAGCCCAGGGGAGAAATACCGTACCGGTTCCCAGAAAGGGCAGGGCATCCAAGAGCCCGATCAGGATTCCCAGGAGCAGGGCATAGGAATTTCCCGAAAGCCAAAGTCCTGCCACACAGATGAGTGTTACCAATAAAAGGATAAAGGATTGGGCTTTCAGCCATGCGCCTCCTAAAGAAAAAATGCGGGAGACGATACGGGAAAGATGAATGAAAGGACGATAATGGGACAGCTTTTCCCGGATGACGTCATAGTCCTTCATCAGCAGTGTGACGGCGATGAAGACGAGGAAGAGCATACCGGCACCCTGAAACAGATATCCCGCCCACTGCAGGGAATTGGAAAAAAGGCTCGGGATAAAGCGGATCTCAATATTTTCCTGAAAGGCGGAAATATTCCGGTCCACAAAGGCAAGGGTATCCTCAGAGCGGATGCCGAAGGTCTGCTCGATGATGATGGAGCAGGAGTCGAAGAAATGATACAGCTCCTCAATATACAGATCCAGGTTGGAGATGAAGCGCCGTATCTGTTCCAGAAGCTGGATCACCAGAAAATAGCAGCCTACGCCTAAGGCGCCTAGAAAGAGGGACAGCAGGAATAGCGTGATCCACTCTTTTTTTAACGGGATTTTTCTGCGGATGACCTCCGCTAAAGGGTTGAAAAGCCGGACGAGGATCCAGGCGATGAAGAAAGGCGCTATCAGACGGAGCAGATAGCGCATTCCAAGATATACGGACAGGATGGTGGCGGCGGCATAGATGATTCGTTTTTGTTTTTCCATGAGATCGCTCTCCTTCTATGCGAGTACAGTGAATCATAAATAACCAGCCATATTACCTGCATAGGAAGGAATCATCCTGCGTGATATCGCTGGCCATTTGTTTTTCACTGTACTATAGCAATCCAAGGAAATATCGCATCAAATCCAGTGCATCAGAACGCGAAATCCAGCGTCAGACAGCTTCGACGTGCCCCGGCACGCCATCAGCTGCCTTCCTTGTCTTTCACGTTCTGCTACACA
>DWYK01000085.1 GCA_019118705.1 Candidatus Merdibacter merdigallinarum
GAACGCCAGCTGCCGGAACCCCTCCAGCGCCGTCTGCTCCTGCATGGATGACCACCTCCGTTGAAAGATTGAAGGTCCTCCGGCGCACGCCCCGCGGCCTCCGCCCAAAGCGGGCCGCCTTCGCGGCTTTCCGCCTGGAGCGCCGTCTTTTCCGCGCCCCGTCGTTCGCCGCGCCGCCATTTCGCCGCGCAGGGCCGTGCCGCCCAAAAAGTCCCTTCACTAATCCCCCGAAAAACGCAGAAAGTTTCCCACAAAAGGGAAACTTTCAAAAAATTTTCTTTTTCAACAAAAAAATCCGGCAGGCTTTTCCACCTGCCGGACATATCGCTTTATTGCTTTTTGCGCTTCGCCCATACGAGCGCCGTCATCGCGCCGCCGGACAAGAGCACTGCCGCGATCCAAAGGACATGCACGCCATTGTCCCCTGTTTTCGGCGCGTCTCCCGCGGACTGCTCCGTCGGCGCCGCAGTCGGTTCTGCCGAAGGCGCTGCGGTCGGCTTCGGCTGCGCCGTCGGTCCCGCACTCGGCGCACTCGTCGGCTCCGTGCTCGGTGCCGCGGTCGGCTCCGCGGTCTCGTCGACCGGCTTCCATGCGACCATCACGGGGGAAAGGCCGTGCAGCGTTACAACCAGCCCCTCATCGATTTTTTCGACCGGGCACGCCTCGATCTCTCCGGCCTTGTGCCCGTTGATATCCTGCGTAAACATGTGATACACCTTGTAGTTTTCCTTCGGCGTATCTTTGGGCGCCCCCTTCGGATAAGGCAGCGTCACCCGGACCTCGCCGCTTTCCGGGAAGCTGTCCGCCGAAACGTCTCCCCACGTATAGCCGTCGTCCTTGCTGACACGCAGGGTGACCTCGAACAGATCCGTATTTTCCGCGGTATAGCCTTCATTCTGCAAGACACAGGCCAGGAGCTTTTCCTTCACCTGCTCCGGCGTTTCCACGCCTGCAGCCTTCAGACCCTCCGTGATCCGAATCCCGTCCTCACCTTCGATTTTCAGCATATAGCTTAGGTCTTCGGCAGGTTTCTCTGTCGGTTCAGGCGCTGATGTCGCCCCGGAATCGGGATCATACGCCACCCACGTGATCGTCCCGCCATAATCCTGCATGACTTCCTTTGTCCATGTAGCATTCCCGGCGGGATAATAAGCCGTTAAAGTATCGTAAGAAAATGCATCGTCGGCAATTTCCGGAGCGTCTCCTCGGAATTTTACGCTTTCCAGTTCCCCTTGCAATACAAATGCCGCTCTTCCAATTTTGGTAACCCGTTCCGGAATCTCAACATATTTTAATTTCCCCGGAAGTCCATTTCCCGCCGGAGCATTGATGAAATACGCGCTGATTTCAGTAAGACTCTCCGGCAGAATCAGTGTTTCCAGCCCATAACACATTGTGAATGCGCCCTCTCCAATATGCACAATGCCATCCGGCATTGTAATTTCATTCAGATCGTAGCACCCCGAAAAGGCATATTCTCCTATACTCGTTACCGTATCCGGTACTGTAACACTCGTCAGATATCGCATACCTGCAAACGCGCGGTCTGCGATACTTGTGATTCCTTCTTCAATTTTAACGGACAGCACTTCATACCATCTATCATCCCATGGTTGATCACCGGATGAATAACTCTCCATCTCCCCGGTTCCGGAAATTGTCAGCACGCCGTTTTCGTCCAGCGTCCATGTCAGATTTTCACCGCAGGTACCGCTGTCCACAATGCTCTCCCCTGAATCGGGATCATATGCTACCCACGTGATCGTCCCGCCATAATCCTGCATGACTTCCTCTGTCCACGTCGTATTTCCAAGCGGATAATATGCTGTTAAAGTGTCTTCTAAAAATGCATCGTTGGCAATTTCCGGGGCATCGCCCAAAAACTTTACTGTTTTTAAGCTACTGCATCCTTTAAAAGCTACGTTGTCTATACTTTCCACCTTACCCGGAATAGTTATCTCTTTAAGATTGCTACAAGCTACAAACGCAAGATTCGAAATTATTTGCAACGCAGGCGGAAGCTCTATTTGTGTAAACATGGAGCCACCAAACACCGCCGTTCCTAGACCAATTACACTGCTAGGAAGCGATATTTCCGTCAAATTGTCGCAACTAGAAAAGGCAGCTTGGCCAAGACCTGTAATGCCGTTCTCGACGACAACGGCGTTGATCTTTTCCTTAAATTCAAACCATGGAAACCAAGCGGCAGCGTGCCCTCCGCTGCTAGGAATTAATCTCCCTGTACCGGAAATTGTCAGCACGCCGTTTTCATCCAGCGTCCATTCAATATTTTCTTTCCATGTGCCGCTGTCGACAATGCCGTCCCGGCTTTCCGCGCTTTCGGGCGCTTCGCTCGGCGCGCTCGACGTCTCCGAAACCTCGCTCGACGCGGTCAGCGTCTCCGTCGCTTCGCTCGGCGCGCTCGATGTTTCCGAGACCTCGCTCGACGCGGTCAGTTCCTCCGGCGCTTCGCTCGGTGCGCTCGATGTCTCCGAGACCTCGCTCGACGCGGTCGGCTCCTCCGGCTCTTCGCTCGGCGCGCTCGACGTCTCCGAGACCTCGCTCGACGCGGTCAGCGTCTCCGGCGCTTCGCTCGGCGCGCTCGATGTTTCCGAAGCCTCGCTCGACGCGGTCAGCGTCTCCGGCGTTTCGCTCGGCGCAGTCGAAACCTCGTCCGCAAAGGTCGGCACAGCCAACGCGGAGAACAGGAAGCACAGGCACAGCAAAAGCACACCCGCACGCAATCCGTTTTTCTTTCTCACTTTCATTCACCTTTCCTATCGGCATATTCTCGCCCCTCTGTGAAAAACTTTCAGATGTAAGCCGCCGACGTCATTGAATGTATTCTAGCATATTTTTCAAATATACGCAAGTGCGTATACGCGTTTGCGTAAAAATTTTTAGAATTGATTTCGAGGTGAAAAATATGCATATCAAAGATGCCGTCGTACAACGCTTTCAGGCTTTATGCGCGGTGCGGAATATCCGGTACAACGAGCTTGCCGTCCGTTCCGGCGTCACGCCGTCCACGGTTTACAGCATGATGGACCCAAAACGCAAGGATCTTTCGATTTTGACCATCAAAAAACTCTGCGACGGACTCGACATCACAATCACAGAGTTTTTCGACGACGAAATTTTTTTAAGCCTGGAGCAGGAAATTGTGTGACGCCCTGAAAAAGCAGATCCGCGGTCTTTCCGGCCGCGGATCGCTTTTTATGCCTTGATCGGCTGGATCAGAACATAATAGAGCGCGTAAAAGATCAGGTACGGCAGGCCGACGAGCGCCAGCATCAGCAGCACGTGGCGCATCTGCGGCGCGACCTTCAGGAACATGGTCAGCAGCGCGACGTAGCCCGCCGCGAAGCCGGCCAGAAGGCACTGCAGGCCGAGCCCGAGGAACACCGAGAGGATCTTTTTCACGACCTGCCCCGTCGCCACGAAGATCGTCAGCACGACGTTCGCGATCACCATGAATGCCGCCGCATACAGCGCGTACGCTGTCGAGCCCTGCATCGCCTCCAGCGTGATCGCGCCGAGGATCACCCCGATGATCGTCTGCAGGATCGGCACGCCACGGATGAACAGCAGTGTGCCCACCTGCACGCACATGTAAACGCACATGCCGATCACGGCGGTCTCCAC
>DWYK01000086.1 GCA_019118705.1 Candidatus Merdibacter merdigallinarum
CCTTCTGCACCGCGGCGGGCGACGGACTGAGCACGCGCATCGGGAGATCCGGGTACTCGCGCGCCGCCAGCTCCCGCAGCATCTGCAAAAATGCCAGACTGGCGCTGCGCGTTTTGAGCTCCTGCGCGCCCACAAAGCCGACCACCACAATATCGGAAAACGGGGGGTACAGCATTGAATGGCGAAACCGGATCTCATCCCGGTAAAAGGATTCGTAATCCTGGAGCGCCGCCAGACGCAGCACCGGATGCTCCGGCGTGAACGTCTGGATGATGGCCCGTCCCGGATATTTGCCGCGTCCCGCCCTGCCGACCACCTGTGTGAGCAGATCGAACGCGCGCTCCGAGCTGCGGAAATCATCGCTGTACAGCGACTGATCCGCCGACAGGACGCCCACCAGCGTGACATTCTCAAAATCAAGGCCCTTTGCCACCATCTGCGTACCGACAATGATATCGTATTCGCCGCGCGCAAAGCTTTCCAGCTTTTTCTCGTAGGCGAAGCGCGCCATCGTCGTGTCGGCATCCAGACGGAGGATCCTCGCCTCCGGGAGCGCCTCCCGCAGCTGCTGCTCCGCGCGCTGCGTCCCCGATCCGGCACAGCGCATATCATCGCTCCCGCATTCGGGGCAGGTATCCGAAAACGGGACGGAATAGCCGCAGTAGTGGCAGATCATCCGCCCGTTGGCCGCATGGTACGTCAGGGTGATGCTGCAGTTCGGACATTCCGCCACATACCCGCAGGCGCGGCAGGAAACGAATGTATGGTATCCGCGCCGGTTCAGCAGGACGATCGACTGCCTGCCCGACTGCCGGTTTTCCTCCAGCGCAGCCGTCAGCCGGGCGCTGAGCACCGTATTGTTGCCCGCCTCCAGCTCGTCGTTCATATCGACGATTTCAACGGGCGGAAGCTCCGCCGTCCCGTACCGCTGCGGCAGCTTTTGGAAAGAGTAGCGCCCGGACTGTGCGAAATAGAAGCTTTCCACTGAGGGCGTCGCCGAGCAGAGCACCAGCAGCGCCTTGTGCCAGGCACAGCGGAATTTTGCGGCCTCCCTCGCATGGTAGCGCGGGGAGGATTCGGATTTGTAGGTGTACTCCTGTTCCTCGTCCATAACGATGAGGCCCACATCATCGAACGGGGCGAACACCGCCGATCTCGTGCCGACCACAATGGACGCCTCGCGGCGGCGCACGCGTTTCCATTCATCGAGCCGCTCCGCGAGCGACAGGCCGCTGTGGAACACGGCGACGCGGTTCCCGTACCGCTTCTGAAAGACGGAAACCGTCTGCGGCGTGAGCGAGATCTCCGGGACCATCACGATGATCCCGCGTCCGGACGGGTATACCTCGTCGATCAGCCGGAGGAACACGGAGGT
The DNA here is from genome assembly GCA_019118705.1 of Candidatus Merdibacter merdigallinarum. GTDB lineage: Bacteria > Bacillota_I > Bacilli_A > Erysipelotrichales > Erysipelotrichaceae > Merdibacter > Merdibacter merdigallinarum. Next base: position 1,376 of record DWYK01000086.1, read on the forward strand.
CTTGCCGCTGCCCGTGACGCCGTATAAAAGAGAAACACCGCCCTTGCCCTGCTCATACTGGCGGTAAAGGCGGTCAAACGCGGCCTGCTGCTCCGCCGAAAGGGAGATATCCTCCCGGGAGGCAGGCTCCGCGGCCTCGCTGTACGGGCTGCGGTACACTTCATATTCGTAAAATTCGACGGCTCCCCGCGCGGCCAATCCGTTGACAACCGACGCGGTGACGCCGGCATAATAGCACAGCTCCTTGACCGACGCCGCGCCCGTCTCCTGCAAAAAGCGGATGACCTCCCTCTGCTTGGCGGTCGGCTTTTCCGGCAGGGAATCCGGGCACAGCCGCACCATCCGGAGGGTGGCGTCGCCGATCTGGCGCACCGCGTCGCGTTCCCGCACGACGGCGCCGGCAGCGCACAGGCGGTCCAGGGTGCTGTCCTGCGGATCCAGCCCCGCGGCACGGCAGAGCTCCTCCCGCTCCGCGCCCTTTTTCCGGCGCGCGAGTGTGTGCAGGATCTGCTGTTCCTGCTCGGAAAGGCCCTCCACCGGCAGATCAGCAAGGGGCTTCGCCAGACGGAAGCCCTCGCGCAGCCGCAGGGAGATCCCGGCGGGAAGCAGAAGCTTCACCGCGTCGAACAGGGTGCAGAAATACCGGTCGCGGAGCCACGACACCATGCTGACAAGCTCCCTGCTCAGCAGCGGGGTCTCGTCCAGCAAAACGGAAATTTCCTTCAATCCGTCGGGACATTCTCCGGCCAGACAGCCGAGCACCATCCCCTGACGCGGGGCGTTCCCCGCGCCGAACGGGACGATCACGCGGCAGCCTGGCAGAAGCTTTCCGCGCAGGCTCTCCGGAATCCGGTAATCAAAGGGCTTGTCGAAGTGGTAGACTGTGTTTTCCACAGCCACCTGCGCTCTGGTATAGGAGGACGGATCCATATCCTGCCCGCACGGGCGGACTGCCGTATCCATTCTCAGGCGTTCTCCTCCCCGCTGTCATCGGATGTTTCTTCCTCCTGCGCGGGGGCCTCCGCCGTTTCCTGTTCTGGAATCTCAGATTCCCCGGCATGGCCCTCCAGTGCGGCTACATCCGCGGGCGGCGTATCCTCGTAGAGATCGTCGTCGTTCTCTACCGGCTGTTCGATAACGCGGCATTTATGCTGCTTAAAATCCTGTACAGCGAGATCCACCGGCTTTTCCACAAGGATCTCCCCGCGGCTTTCCGCTTCACCCGCGATTTGGCGGGCCCTCTTGGCCACAGCCACCACAAGGGAATAACGGCTCTGCTCCGGTGGGATAATCAGGTCAGCAGACGGTTTCAGCATGATTGTTCAGCACTCCTTCTATAATTTCGCCGCATCTGGAAAAGCGGAGCTTTTCCGCGGCGAGTATTTGGTTTATCTGATCCACCGCGTGTTCCACGGTGTCGTTGACAACTATGTAATCGTAGGACGGGGCGTGAGAGATTTCGCCGCGGGCAGCAGCCACACGCTTGCGGATGGTTTCCTCGTCCTCTGTGCCGCGCCCGCGCAAACGCTTTTCCTGCTCCTCGAGCGACGGCGGCACGATGAAAATACTGACGCAGTCAGGACGCTTTTTCTTGACCTGCGCCCCTCCCTGCACCTCAATTTCCAGAATCACGTCGTCGCCCTCGGCGGTCCACCGCTCGATCGGATCGGCGGGCGTGCCGTAGAAATTGCCGCAGTATTCTGCGTATTCCAGCATTTTCCCCTGTTCTATGCGCGCGAGGAATTCCTCACGCGTCAGGAAGAAATATTCGCGGCCGTCCTGCTCGCCCGGACGCGGCGCACGCGTCGTTGCGGAGACAGACAGCCTCACATCCTGCCTTTCGGCCAGCAGACGGCCCAGCACCGTCCCCTTTCCCGCGCCGGACGGCCCGGAAAACACCACAAGCAGTCCTTTACTCATCTTCCTCCAGCTCCTCCTCGTCCATATCATCATCGCGGTCGTTCAGGCGGTTGGCCACCGTTTCCGGCTGTACGGCAGAGAGGATCACATGATCGCTGTCCGTAATAATCACCGCACGGGTACGCCGTCCATAGGTGGCGTCGATAAGAGCGCCGCGCTCCTTGGCGTCCTGGATGATCCGCTTGATCGGCGCCGATTCCGGGCTGACGATCGCCACGAGCCGGTTGGCGGACACCATATTGCCAAAACCAATATTGATTAGTTTCATTCTATTATTTCCTCCTAAATTCGGCGGAGGCTCCGCCTCCACGCCTGCGGCGGGCAGATCGCGCAGGCGTCGTACCTCCGCCCAGCTGAGTGCGCGATTGAGCTTTTATGCCCGCGTTTATAACATTCTGCGGATATTATACCACACCTGCGGCGGGCAGATCGCGCAGGCGTCGTACCTCCGCCCAGCTGAGTGCGCGATTGAGCTTTTATGCCCGCGTTT
>DWYK01000002.1 GCA_019118705.1 Candidatus Merdibacter merdigallinarum
GCGATACGGCTTCTGCAAAAGGCCAGAGCGGTGCACAAACTCCATATCGCGGGGTGGAGCAGTCCGGTAGCTCGTCGGGCTCATAACCCGAAGGTCGTTGGTTCAAATCCAGCCCCCGCAACCACAAAAAACACCTGTTAGCGTACAAAACGCTGACGGGTGTTTTTCTTTTTGTGCCGGTGCAGGGCCGGAAAGTTCAACAAAAATTCAACTGGGCAATAACCCAATGACCGGCAGCCGATGGGCGGTGAAATAGACAGACCACTTGCAAAACGCCTCCGCTTTTGATGCGGAGGCGTTTGGTTTGATAGTATAGAGTGTTAAGGGCCGATGGAAGTGTCCGGAACAAACTGGCCGTCCACCTGGCAGAATCGCAGGATGCCGCCGACAAAGCTACCGGTAAGATCGCCGACATGAAGCCCGCTGCTGGAAGCCCGCAGCTTGGTTCGGTTGACAGCACATTGGTTGAGGCCACCGCCGTTCAGGTTGCCCGAGATGCCTCCCACATAGCCGTTTTTGTTATTGGATATGACGCTAGCGTCGGATACGGTGCAGGTGTCAATGGAGGCGGTGAGGAAGTCGTCCGAGTCCTCGGTGATGCTGTTGCCGGCAATGCCGCCGGCAAAGTTGGAGCGTTTGCTGCTGGACCGGATCTCACCACCTGTGACATTGCAGTTGTTGAGGATGCCATCGGTGTTTTCGCCGGTGATGCCGCCGGCGTAGCTGCTGAATGCGGAAGCGGAAGCGGTGGTTTTCCCGTTGGTGACGGTGCAGTTGGTGATGAAGCTGCCATCATTTTCGCCGGCAATGCCACCGGCATAAATGGGGTATCCATCGCCCACTTGGGTGTATTGGGAGGCGACGGTGCTGTCTGCGACGGTGCAGCCTGTGATGTGATTGTTGCTGAGGCTGCGGCCGGCAATGCCGCCGGCATAGCTGTACTCTGCGGCAGAGGCTTTGACCGAGGTGGAGCCGGAAACATTGCATATCATCACACCGTTGTTTTCCTCTGCCGAGAAGCCGCCGAAGCAATAGCCCACAATCCCGCCGGCCACGGCGGCGTCACCATCATAGGAGGAGGAAGAGCTGCTGGTGTTTTTCGCTTGAATCTCACAGCCTATAACATTGGAAGTCAGGATGCTGGTGTAGCAGTTTTCGCCTGCGATGCCCCCTGCCAGGGCCCGGCTGTCATCCGCGGCAACCGATGCCTGGATCAGGCTTTCGCTGACGGTGCAGCTCTCGACGAGGCCATCCCTTACACCTGGCATGCCGTAGGTGTTGCTGCCAACGATGCCGCCCGCCTCGCAAGTGCAGCTTTTGCTGGAGGGGGCAGTTGCAGTGACGGTGGTGTTGGTGACGGTGCAGTTTTTGATGTCGCCGTCGTTGATGCCGGCGATGCCGCCGGTGGTGTAATCAGAGACAATGGTGCTGCCGGTCACATGGCAGTTTTCGATGCGGCCATAGTTGTTCCCTGCGACGGCTCCCGCATAGGCGGCCCTGCTACTGAGGGAAACGCTGCTTTGCGACAGGTTCAGGTTTACGACGGCGCCCTGCCTGCCCACCACGCTGAACAGCCCCGCATAGGCGCTGGATATGGGGGTCTGATTGACTTGGTTGACGGAAAGGCCTGTAATGGTATGGCCCTGGCCGTCAAAGGTGCCCTGGTAGGGGTGATCGTAGTCCCCGACAGGAACCCAGAGGGACTGTCCCAGATCCACATCACAGCCCAGGGTGATGCTGGCATTCAGCAGAGCATCCGAAAGGGGGCCCCCAAGATCGGCCACCAGCTGGGTCAGGCCGGAGGATGTATGGATGGTATAAGCATTTGGGGCAGTGGCAGTGTAGGGGGTAAGAGAATCGTTCTCCTCTTGCATGACGCTGGAAAAAACTGCTGAAGAAACGTCTCTTTCTGCTGGGTCCAGGAGCAGATCCGGTTTGGACGCATAGGCGCTTTGGCCCTTCAGCAAAGGGACGGCCAGCGCAGCAAAAGCAAGCAGAGCCAGACATTTTTGAAAACGCATGTGGATTCCTCCTTTCTGGGTAGATCGAATAGTGATAAATCTATATTTGAATTGTAACACGAAAGAGGAGAGCAGACAACCAAATCTTACAAAAAGAGCCTTTTGATAAGAGTGAACAAATGCGACATAAAATTATTTCTGATCCTTGTGAAAGAACACATTCGCCAGGATGTCGGCGTTTTTCTGGTCGGCGTGCTCCATCACATGGGCGTAGATGTTGGCGGTGGTGGAAACCTGGGCATGGCCCAGCCGCTGGGAGATGCTGACGCTGTCCACACCGCTGTAGTAGAGCATCGAGGCCATGGTGTGCCGGAAGGCATGGGGATTGATGTGGGGCAGATTGTGCCGCTGGCTGAACTTGCCGAGCCAGTCGGTGACGCTGTCCGGGTGCATGGGGGAGCCGTCTTCCTGCGCAAAGAGGTAGCCGCGGTCCTGGTAATAGGTTTTGAGGAGGGCTTTCTGTTCATTCTGCCACTGGCGGTATTCCTGCAGGAGCTGGATGGTCTCAGGCGGCACGGCAATGACGCGGCGGGACTTTTCGGTTTTGGGTACGCTCTCGTAGACGCCGATGTCGGGGGAGTAGAGGATGGTGCTGGAGATGGTCAGGGTGTTCTGCTGGAAATTTACCTTGTCCCATTTCAGCCCCAGGATTTCACCCCGGCGCGCGCCGGTGATCAGAAACAGATGGGTGATGGTCCGCCACTTGATGGGTTCCAGTTTGAGGGCCTCCCGGATACGCTCCACGTCTTCCAGCTGGAAATAGTTGACGTCCCGGTGGACCATTTTGGGCAATGTGGCACGTCGAGCCACATTGTAGGGAATCAGGCCTTCCTTGACGGCCTGTTCCAGGACGGTGGAGATCAGGCGGTGATGTTCCACGATGGTTTTGGCAGAGAGCCCCTTGCCGGTACGCTGGTTTTGGCCCGTCTGGGCCAGTGCGGTGTAGAGATCGTTCAGGTGATCGGCCCGCAGGTCGGTCAGCTTGATGTGGCCGATTTTTTCGTCAATGCGGACGGCCAGCGCTTTGTACCGGTATACCGTGGAGTGCTTGGCGCCGCGCTGTTCCTTCAGGGCGATGACATAGTCACAGTAGCTGGCAAAGGTCTGGCGGGTATCGTTGATGAGTCCCTTTTTGAATTGATCTTCCAGGGTGGCGGCGTAAGCCTCCGCCTTTTTTCGCGCGCTTTTTTCACTCCAGGTAGGCTTGACCTCAAAGGTGGCGGTGAAGGGTTTGAGCTGCTTGCCGTCCTGGCTGCGGCCGCGATAAATGCGGATCGAATAGGATATCAGTTTGCCGTCTTTGTCCCGGCGTTCCTGTAAGTTGGCCATTGACAAGATTCTCCTTCCAGAGTTATTTTTATAAAAAGGACTCCCGCCCTCAGACGAGCGGGAGCCACAGATGTTGAACGTATCAATGTCTTTATGCGGCGGGCTCCGGGCTGCAGCTGCCCTTGATGTAGGCCAGCACCTCGTCATAGAGGATCAAAGCCTTTTTGCCGTGATAGAATGCGTGAATCGCTCCCGCTTTGACCAGGCTGCGGAGGGCGGTTTCACTGATCAGATAACCTTCTTCCTGCAGCCGCTGATAGATGTCGTGGATCGAGCCAAACCGAACCTGGTTGGATGCGTATTTACTGCGTTTCATAGAATAGACCTCTTTCAGATGTTGTAGGCCTCTGCGCTTTTCTGAAGAAGAGCAAAGCTCAATTTCAGACAGCGTTTGCCGTTGATTCTTGCGTGGGCAGAACGGTGTTCGCTGGTGTCTCCAAGAACACCTTCCCGCCTCAAGTTCTTGTTCATTTCCTTGATCGTTGAGATGGAATGCGGCGTATGCTCCTGAAAATATTGCAGCAGCATCGAGGGGCGTATATAGAGCGCGTCCTTCTTCAGCAGACCGCAGTTCTTGATGTTGACGCCCTTTTGATCCGTGACAACAGGGAACAGATTGTGGGAATAACCATACAGGATATACCAACTTAGATTGCCTTTTGGGTTTTCATTGGTAAGCCTCTCGCATTGGAGTGCCTGCTGGCTCAGGATTTGGTTCAGGATTTGCTCTGCGGCCGCAGACGCTTGCTGATGGTATGTGTTGGTAATGGCTCCTTGCTCCTCAGTGAACTGAAAGAATAGTTCCAGTGCCCAGAGGACCAGGAGACCGTTCTTCGCCAAACGTGGATTGCGGTCGGCCTGAACATTTGCCAGAAGCTGCTGCAATTCCTTCAGCTTCTGGTCGAGCTGCGGCAGAAGCCACTGGATAAAGGCATAGAAGACCGTTGCAGCCACAGTTCGCTCTTCTGGTCGTCCGTCTTTCATTTGGCAGTCGATGGGTACCAGGACGCTCCTGGTGATATCCGATGGATTCTGGAGCATGAATTCCCCGGTAAAAGCGACGCCGGCCTTACAAATCTGTTGCTCGATCTGCTTTTTCTCATTGATCCTGGCTCGTCCCGTGTCATTGGCGGCAAAGCGCAGGATACTCGCGAGAAGGTCCTGGCGCTTGCGCTGTTCAGCGGGACTGCCGCTTTTGGCCAGGTCATCCACCAGAACAATCTGGTCCCGGAAATAGCTGACCTGTAAGACAATGGCGGCAAAAGTGGAATTGGCGTCAAATTGTCCCCAGAATGATCCCGGTTTCTGGCTCTCTTCATAGAGCAGCATATAGCGCTGGGCGACGGTGGTCTTGCCGAGGTTTTGACCTCCAATAATTCCCAGAGACGGAAAAGTGGTCATGTCTGCCCCTGGTAAAGCGGATCGCAGGCTGCCAACAATGGTAAACCCCCAGACGGGAAAGAGAATGTTCGGAGATGCCTTGAGGCGCTTGCACAATTCGATTGTGGCAGCGACAGGAGAAAGCTCAGGGTCTCTGGCCAGATGAGCCAATTTGACTTCCGGCGCAATGACATAGTCTATACCGGGCGGTATTCCCAGAACCGTATCCCCGGCCACGTAAAGCCAATATCCGTTGGGCAGGTGACAGAGCCCGTGCTGCCGAAAATTCAAGGGCATGGGGACCTGGCTGTCTTGGGGCTTTTCCTGGCAGTAGGCCAGAAGGGCCATGTCCAGAAGGTAGCGGGACGAACTCACAGCGTAGCATGTGGAAATCTGCTCTAGGATTTGATTGGTCAGTTCTTTCTTGGTGAGGTCCAGCCAGGCTTCCCGGATGTAGTTCTGATTCCGGATTTTGATGCGGGCCATAGTGGGGCCAGCGTTGGAGTCTTTGGTGGGGTCGAAGTACAGCCAGGCATCCACCGGCGCAAAGTTGGCGATTGGTTTGGATGTTGAGCCAGTGAGGAGAAAGGCCTGGCCTTCGACAAAGGAAATACGGGACTCACGATTCATCCAAGTCTTCACCTCCGCAGAACTCACTGAGCTTCTTGTCTAGATCAGGATACAGGGCGTGGATCAGCTGGCGCTGGAACTTCAGCTTGCAGCTAAGCTCATAGCTGCGCTGCCGCTCGGCAGCTAGCTTCTTATCAGCTTTACGTTTGTATTTCAGTTCTGCACACTTGGATTCAGCCTTCTTGCGTTTGTTCTTTTCTTTATTGACTTTCTTCTTTGACTTCTTCTTGCCGTGCTTTGGAACTTCAGAGCCGGAGGAAGGGAGAGTGGTGAAAGACGACAGCGGGGTGGGGACGGAATCGTTGAGTTGCATAACAAAGCCTCCTTTGATTGTATGACGATCATTGATTTGAACGAGTGCGGTACGCTCTCGACAGGTTTAGCATAGCATAGGGGATGATGGATTTCGAACGGTCAAGGAGGAGAAGTGCATTTATTGTGGTTTTTTGAAATTCGCCTGCTTTTATTCTTATAAAGTTTGTGGCTATATTTTGAGGTAATATCATGAAAAATAAGAAGCAAACATCCGCTATAGATGCTAAAATGAAAGCTAGGAGCAAGTCTCAGAATGTGAGGAAACTTCAAATGAGTCAATACGCAGAAATTGATGACAAAGGGTTTTACCAACTCATCCCAAGATATCAAAAGACAACCAAGCAATTGCTTCCTCAAGAAATTCTCCGGATACGTGACGAAATTTCAAATAAGTATCCGAAATATCTTTCGAAGGAGTTAAAGAACAAGTTTGATCTCGCTATGCAGCTCAGTCGTGATTTCAAAGTTGAAAACGACAAAAAATCTGAGATGAACAAGTCAGAAGGAACAGAATCCGAAACAAT
>DWYK01000087.1 GCA_019118705.1 Candidatus Merdibacter merdigallinarum
CAAGAAAAGGCGATATGCTACCCCTCCACGGGGCGCATACCGCCTTTTCTTGTTATCCAGCCCTCCGGCTGTATTGGTTGAGCAAAAGTCAGCGTGGGATTGGTGTGGTATCTTTATCTAAGTGAACCCCCAGTTTCTCTTTCTCCTGTATGACGATAAAATACCACGGTCGGGCATTGCGGGCGCTCGGCGCGCAAAAGCCTGCCTGCAGGATCCGGCGGATCTCCTCCGGTTTCAATGCATCGTTTTGATAAGCGCGCACACTGGTACGCGTAAACAGAGCGTTCATAACTTCCTCCTGTAACATACAGAGGGCCTCTGGCCCTCTGTAGTCATTTCAATACGGCGCCTTCATCGGCGGATGATACCAGACGCGCATAACGTGCCAGCCATCCTTCGCTGACCTTCGGCTGCGGCGGCTGCCAGACATCCAGACGTCTTTGCATCTCTTCTTCATCGATCCGCAGGTCGATCGTACCGGCATTGATGTCGATATCGATCAGCTCTCCTTCCCGGATGACGGCGATCGGTCCCTGACTGGCCGCCTCCGGGGATACATGCCCGATGGCTGCGCCGCGGGTCGCGCCGGAGAAACGTCCGTCGGTGATCAGGGCCACATCCTTGTCCAGTTTCATACCGGCCAGCGCGCTGGTCGGATTGAGCATCTCCCGCATGCCGGGACCGCCCTTTGGCCCTTCGTAGCGGATGACGACGACATCGCCCTTGACGATCTTGCCGTTGTAGATCGCATCGATCGCTTCCTCTTCACTGTCAAAGACACGGGCAGGACCGGTGTGCTTCAACATGGACGGATCGACCGCGCTGCGTTTGACGACACAGCCTTTTGGCGCGATGTTGCCAAAGAGGACCGCAATGCCGCCGGTCGGCGAATTCGGCGCATCGATGTCCTTGATGATGCGGTGATCGAGGTTCTTGACCGTCTCCAGATTCTCTTTGACGCTCTTTCCCGTCACGGTCATCAGCGAATCGTCGATGAGTCCTTTTTTCTGCAGTTCCTTCATCACGGCCTGTACGCCGCCGGCCCGATAGAGATCGACGATGTGATCCGGTCCGGCCGGTGCCAGCTTACACAGGTTCGGTGTTGCCTGTGATACTTCGTTGATGATGTTGAGATCCAGTTCGACCTTCGCTTCTTTGGCGATGGCCAGCAGGTGCAATACCGTATTGGAGGAGCAGCCCAGCGCCATATCACAGGCCAGTCCATTGCGCAGGGATCGCTCATTGACGATATCCCGCGGGCGAATGTTCTTTTCCACCATCTGCATGACGGCCATGCCGGCCTTCTTGGCCAGCTGCATGCGGCCGGAATAGACTGCCGGGATCGTTCCGTTGCCCGGCAGAGCGATGCCCAGCACCTCACACAGACAGTTCATCGAATTGGCGGTGAACATGCCGGAACAGGAGCCGCAGCCCGGGCAGGCATTCTGCTCGATGTAGGTCAGTTCCTGCTGATCGATCAGTCCGGCCTTCTTGGCGCCGACGGCCTCAAACATCGTTGAAAGGCTCATGTCCTTCCCTTTGTCATTCCCCGGCAGCATCGCACCGCCGCTCATGACGACCGCCGGCAGGTTGACGCGCAGCGCCCCCATCAGCATCCCCGGCACGATCTTGTCGCAGTTCGGTACCAGGACCAGACCGTCAAAACCGTGGGCATTGGCCATCGTCTCCACGCTGTCCGCAATCAGTTCGCGGGATGCCAGCGAGTATTTCATGCCGATGTGTCCCATCGCGATGCCATCGCACACACCGATGGCTGGCACCATGATCGGCGTACCGCCGGCCATGCGGATGCCCGCCTTGACCGCCTCGGTGATCTTGTCTAAGTGCAGATGTCCCGGCACGATCTCGCTGTAAGCGCTGACGACGCCGATCAGCGGACGGGAAAGTTCTTCCTCCGTGAGCCCCAGTGCATAGAACAGCGAACGCTGCGGTGCGCAGGCATCCCCCTTGAGCACTCTGTCACTTGGTCTTGCCATGTTCTCACCCGCTTTACTTTTTCAGCCAGCTCATCATGTTGCGCAGCTTCTTGCCGACCTTTTCAGACGGATGCTCGGCATGGACACGGCGCATTGCCAGGAAGTGCGCACGTCCGGCTGATTTGTTTTCGGTGATCCAGTTGCCGGCGAAGGTACCATCCTGGATCTCCTGCAGCACCTTCTTCATCTCTTTGCGGGTCTCTTCCGTGATCAGACGCTTGCCGGTCACATAGTCCCCGTATTCCGCCGTATCGGAAATGGAATAGCGCATCATCGCAAAACCGCCGCTGTTGATCAGATCGATGATCAGCTTCATCTCATGGATACATTCAAAGTACGCCATCTCCGGTTCATAGCCGGCTTCGACCAATGTATCGAAGCCCGCCTGCATCAGTTCGCAGACACCGCCGCACAGGACCGCCTGCTCACCGAAGAGATCGGTCTCGGTCTCTTCCTTGAAGGTCGTTTCGATGATGCCCGCACGTCCGGCTCCGATGCCACTGGCATAGGCGAGCGCATACTCACGCGCCTTTCCGCTGGCATCCTGATGAACGGCGATCAGGCTTGGAACGCCCTTGCCTTCCAGATACTGACTGCGAACGGTATGGCCCGGACCCTTCGGCGCACACATCGTCACATCGACCCCTTCCGGTGCGACGATCTGGTTGAAGTGGATCGAGAAACCATGTGCGAACATCAGCATATTGCCTGGCTCCAGGTTCGGTTCGATGTCCTGCTTGTAGATATCCGGCTGATTCTGATCCGGTGCCAGGATCATGACGACGTCTCCGGCCTTGGCAGCGTCTGCCGTATCCATGACCTTCAGACCGGCCTCTTCCGCCTTTGCACGGCTCTTGGAGCCCGGGCGAAGCCCGACGACGACATCGATGCCGCTGTCATGCAGGTTCAGCGCATGCGCATGTCCCTGAGAGCCATAACCGATGATGGCCACCGTCTTGCCTTTCAGTAAATCCAGATTACAGTCTGCGTCATAATATACTTTTACCATTTTAATCTCCTCCTCTTTCTGGTAATGCAGTTTATATAAACGCTGGATGCGTTAATATACCGTTTCTTTTGACAGCTGCAGCGCCACACCGCCGGTACGGCTGATCTCCTGTATGCGGTATTCCCGCAGCTCTTCGATGAAAAAGTTGATGCTGTCGGGCGTATCGGTCAGCTCGACGACATAGACATCTCCCTCGATGATCTGACAGCGTCCCCCAAAGTCCTCCACCGCATGCAGGAAGCCCGGGATCTGTGTGGAGCGCGGTTCACATTTGACCAGCACGACCTCCCGGATGAACAGCTGTTCCTGCGGGATCTCCATGACGTTCTTGACGTCCTCCAGCTTGGCTAACTGCAGCTTGATCTGGTTGATGATCGCCTCATTGCCGTGGGTCGTGATCGTAATGCGGGAAAACCGCGGATTTTCCGTTTCACCGACCGCCAGCGAATCGATATTGAAGCCGCGCTGTCCAAACAGGTTGCTGACGCGGGTCAGCACACCGAACTGATTGGCAACCAGCAGCGATAACACTTTTCGTTCCATGTGTCTACCTCCTAATTCCCGATGATGATGTCTTTCGCGCTCTTTCCCGGCGGAATGATCGGATAGACACAGTCATCTTTATCGATCCAGCAGTCGACGATGCAAGGCACATCGCTGTTCATCGCCTCCTGCATGACCGAAACGATGTCATGTCGGGTCCGGATGCGCAGGCCCTTTCCGCCAAACGCCTCTGCGAGCTTGACATAATCGGTCTGCCGGTCGATCGTCGTCTGGGAATAGCGATGGTCATAGAACAGTGTCTGCCACTGACGCACCATGCCCAGCACGTGATTGTTGAAGATGAGCACGACGATCGGCAGATGTTCGCTGACCGCGGTGGCCATCTCATTCATGTTCATGTGGAAGCTGCCATCCCCCGTCACCAGGATGACCGGGCGGTTGGGATTGGCGATCTTGGCACCGATCGCAGCGCCCATGCCAAAGCCCATCGTTCCCAGACCGCAGGAGCTCACAAAGCTGCGCGGACGGGAAAACTGATAATACTGCGCCATGATCATCTGATGCTGTCCGACATCCGTCACGATGATCGCATCTTCACCGACGATCGTATGCAGGGTGAGCGCCAGATCGCGCGGATCGACCATATCGCCCGCCTTTGGCTTTGGCAGCCCCAGCTTGGTGCGAAAGTCCTTCAGCGTCTTTGTCCACTCTGTATGCTTCGTCGTCGGCATGACCTCCAGCATGTGCTTGAGGATGTAGCGGGCGTCTCCGACGATGGAGATGTCCGAATGCACGTTCTTGGAAATTTCCGAAGCGTCGATGTCAAAGTGGATGATCTTGGCATTCTTTCCGAACTCCTCCCGATTACCGGCCACGCGATCCGAGAAACGCGCACCGATCGCAATGATCAGGTCCGCATTGAGCGTCGCATAGTTGGCCACCGGTGTTCCATGCATGCCGACCAGGCCCAGATACAGATCATAGTCATACGGAACGGCCGTGCGTCCCATGATCGACGTACAGATCGGAATGTCCATCTGCTTGGAAAACCGCATCAGCTCGCGCATCGCGTTGGCGCTGATGATGCCGCCGCCGGCATAGATCAGCGGACGCTTTGCCTCCTTGATGACCTCCATCGCATTGGCAAACTCCGTTTCGTCGACCTTCGGCAGCTTGCGGATGCGAAACTTCGGCAATCGGACATATTCGGTAACGGCCGCGGTGACATCCTTGGGAATGTCGATCAGCACCGGTCCCTTACGGCCGGAATTGGCGATGATGAACGCCTTGCGCACCGTTGCGGCCAGATCCTCGACCCGCTGTACGATGAAATTATGCTTGGTGATCGGCATCGTGATGCCGGCGATGTTGACCTCCTGGAAGGAATCCCGTCCCAAAAGATCCGTTGAGACGTTGCCGGTGATCGCAACGACCGGTACGCTGTCCATGTAGGCGGTCGCGATACCGGTGACCAGGTTGGTCGCTCCCGGTCCGCTGGTAGCCAGACAGACCCCGGTCTTTCCCGTGCTGCGCGCATAGCCGTCCGCCGCATGGGCCGCCCCCTGTTCATGGGAAGTCAGCACATGGCGGATATCCTCCTGCCGCTCATAGAGCGCATCGTAGATGTTGAGCACCGATCCGCCGGGGTAACCGAAGATCGTATCGACTCCCTGGTCGATCAGCGCCTGTATCAGTATCTGTGAACCATTCATCTTCATAACGTGTCTCCTCCCCTACTCCAGCGTGATCTCATAGCCGTTCTCCTCCAGCATCCGCACCATGCGGTCACCATGTTCCTTGCTGGAGACCTCCACTCCCATGTGGATGATCGTCTCATTCAGATTGAGATCCGCCGAGATCCGATCATAACGGACCTCGATGATATTGGCATTCGCCTCATGCAGGATGTGGGTCATCTTTTCCAGAGAGCCCGGCACATCCAGCATCAGCGTCCGAAACTTCATGTTGCGTCCTCGGGTGACGAGGCCTTTTTCCACGACCTTGTGGATAAAGGACACATCGATGTTTCCGCCGGAGAGCACGCAGACGACACGTTTGCCGGCCACATCGATCTTGTGGTTGAGCACAGCTGCCAGTGAACAGGCCCCTGCCGGTTCCACCACCTGCTTCTCCCGCTCCAGCAGCAGCAGGATCGTCGAAGCGATCTCATCGTCGCTGACCGTCACCATATCATCGACATTTTCCGCGATGATCTTTACGGTCTGTTCCCCCGGATTCATGACCGCGATCCCATCCGCGATCGTGTTCGCGCTGGTGGTCGTACAGTGCGTTCCTTCATGAAACGAACGTACGATGGCATCGGCCCCCTGTGCCTGTACACCGACGATCTTGATGCGCGGATTGATCTGCTTGGCATAAAAGCTGATACCGGCAAGCAGGCCGCCACCGCCGGCCGGAACGACGATCATGTCCGCATTGGGCAGATCGTGCAGGATCTCATAAGCGATCGTTCCCTGCCCGGCGATCACATCCTCATCGTCAAAAGGATGGATGAACACCGCCTGGGTCCGCTCCTGGATCGCTTTGGCGGCCTCATAGCTCTCATCGTAATTATCGCCTGCCAGGACGACCTCGGCACCATATCCGCTCGTCGCGCTCACCTTGGCGATTGGTGTGCTCTTGGGCATCACGATCGTTGCATGCATGCCCAGCTGTGCGCTGGCATAGCTGACCCCCTGTGCATGATTGCCGGCACTGCTCGCAATGACCTGCGTACAGCCACCACGCTCCTTCAACAGCGCCAGCTTGTTATAAGCGCCCCGTACCTTGAATGACCCGGTCTTCTGGCGGTTTTCACATTTCAGGTACAGCTCACAGCCGCTCATCTTCGAAAAGGTCTGTGAGCTGCTCACATGTATGTTGTGGATCTTCCCCTGCAGCCGTGCCGCGGCTGCCTCAATATCTCTGCTTTCCATGACATCCCTCCTGTTTGAACAAAAAAGCAGCTTTCCTTACAGGCAGCTGCTTTTCTTTCCTTCCTCAACACCTTCGTCACAATGACAAAAGAATCTGTTATCGGAGAACCGGACGGTCATCTGAAAGAAAAACAGACTTGTTTTGGACTAGAATAATAATAATGACAGCTACGATGATCATCACTTTGTCCACTTCCTTTCAAACCCGTGGTTCAACGGTGTTGCCCTTAGTTTAAATCTTT